>NZ_JBEZYB010000061.1:0-49723 GCF_040638285.1 Amycolatopsis sp. NPDC026612 | reverse complement strand
CCCGACCGCACCGGCGAGGGCCTGCTGGTCGCCCCGCCGCTGAACGCGACCGACGCCGACCTCGGCTTTCTCGGCGAGACCCTGCCCGCGGTCCCGGGCCTTCGCCGTGGGGTCAGTTCGCGAGTTCGCCCAGCCGGTCCAGTGCCGCGCGCAGGGTCTCGCCGAGAAAGCCGAGGTCGGCGTCGGTCGCGTTCAGCGGCGGGGCGACCAGCAGGCCCTCGCCGGTGCGGTCGGGCCGGAAGCCGACGTACGGGTACAACAGCAGGCCCTGGCTCCGGGTGATCCGCATGACGTCGCCGAGGGTGCCCTTGGCCAGTTCGATGCCGTAGAAGTAGCCGAGTCCGCGCACGTCGGTCACCAGCGGCTGGTCGCGCACCGCGTCGGCCACGAGCCTGCCGAGGGCCGCACCCCGCACCTCGTCGCGGTCGAGGGCGCCGAGCTCGTCCAGCACCGCCAGCACCGCCAGCCCGGCCCGGCCCTGCAACGGGGTCGCCGACATCGTGCCCATGAGCGGCAGCCACTTGCCGCTCGCCATGATGTCTTCGGCCAGGTTCGGCGAGATCATCGTGGCGGCCAGTGGGACGTAACCCGCCCCCAGGCCCTTCGACAGGGTGACGATGTCCGCCGCCGAGCCCGGCGTGTGGTGCGACGCCAGCGGCAGCCCGGTGCGGCCCAGCCCGGTCAGCACCTCGTCGTGGATGACGAGGACGCCGAACTCGTCGCAGACTTCGCGGAGCGCTCGCAGGTAGCCGGCCGGCGGCACGTACCCGCCGCCGGTCGTGCCGTTGACCGGTTCCATCAGCACCGCGGCGACGGTGTCCGGGCCGGCCTCGACGATCGCGTCGCGCACGGCCCGCACGCAGTCGGCCCGGCAGGCGGGGAAGGGGCAGTCGAGGTGCTGGGCCGGGTAGGGCGGGTTGAAGGCGGGGGCGAGGCCGAAGCTGTCGTCCTCGTGCGGCCGCCGGGACCGGTGGCCGGACAACGCGAGCACGAACGCGCTGTTGCCGTGGTAGCCGAGCGACGACGTCAGGATCTTGTGGCGCCCCGTCTCGCCCCGGGCGCGCTGCACCAGCCGGGCCAGCGCGATGGCGGCCTCCGTCGCGTGCGTGCCGGTGGGGGTGAACATGACCCGGTCGTCCGGCCGGTGCACCGCCCGCGCCGTGGCCGCGGCCAGCTGCTCCATGAGGTCGGGCGCGAACGTGCCCGGGCTGGCGTACGTGCAGATGCCCACCTGGTCCCGCAGGGCCTCCACCACCCGGGGGTGGGCGTGGCCGATGTTCACGTTGACGATCCCGCTGGCGCCGTCGAGGTAGCGCCGCCCGTCGGAGGCGTACACCCAGGACCCGGCGGCGTGGCTGTAGGGAATGGGGGGAATCTGCAGCCGGGCGGCCAGCAGCTGGGACGGCGCCTTGTGCACAGTCATCGTCACGATCGGGATCCTCCTGGCGTCAACCCACCAGTTCGGTGGCGTGATCGAGTTGCGTGGCCTTGGTGCGGATGTCGTCGAGGAGCACCGCCTGCCGCGTGACGTCGCCGTTGTCCGGCAGCCGTCCCGATCGGACGGCCTCGGTGAACGCGGTCAGCGTGTTCGCCACCTGGTCGTCGGGCGCCAGCGGGATCTCGTCGACGCCGGATCCCCGTTCCAGGCGCAGCACCGGGACGTGGCCGGCGGGCGGGGTGAAGGCGTGCTCGAGGACGATCCGGCCGGCACTGCCCCAGAGCTCGTAGCCGGACCGGTAGGCGTGGTCGATCCCGAAGGCCGCGAACGCGACGACACCGCCGCCGCACAGCAACGCGTGCCCGGCGGAGTCGACGAGCTCACCGTGGCGGCGGGTGAGCACCGCCGAAACGACGTCCAGGCCGGCACCGAGGAAGGACAGCGCCGCGCGGACCGGGTAGACACCGGTGTCCAGGAGCGCGCCCCCGCCGAGTTCGGCGCTGTGGCGGATGTCGCTTGCCGGCCGCCGCGGTACGGCGAACGCGGCGTGGAACGCCCGCAGCTCGCCGATCGCGCCGGTCCCGACCAGGTCCTTGACCGCCGCGTGCTGGCTGTGGTGGAGGAACATCACGTTCTCCATCAGCACCAGCCCGGCCGACCGGGCCGCGTCGATCAGCGCGCGCGTCCGGGAAGCGCTGGTGGTCAACGGCTTCTCGGCGAGCACGTGCTTGCCGGCGGCGAGGGCGCGGTCGATCCAGCCGGCGTGCGCGGCGTTCGGCAACGGGATGTAGACGGCCTCGACGTCGTCGAGTTCCAGCAGCGCCTGGTAGCCCTCGACCGGGCGGCACCGGTAGCCCCGCGCGGCTTCCGCGGCCTTGCCGGCGGTCCGGCTGGCGATCGCCGCGATCTCGGTGCCGGGAAGGGCCGCCACGGCCGGGAGCACCCGCCGGAGGGCGATGCTCGCGCACCCCATGATCCCGATGCGCAGGGGAGCCACCGGATCTCCTTCCCCGGCCGGTCGATGCGGCGCGCGGTGCGGGCACTGTCCGGCCCCACGCTAGGACGCCGGGGTCCGCCGGGCATCCCCCGTTCTTGTAGCACCGGCCCGGCCCACCGCGGCGTCCATTCAGGACACCCGAATCCGCCGCACACCTATCAGGTCGGGGGATGCCCGGCGCGCCGGCGCGCTCCTACGCTGCCCGGAAGCACCAGGCACGTCGCGTGCTCCATCTCGTGCAGAGGAAGGGAGTGACGTGGTCTCCAGCGCAACGCACACGGACACGCCACCGGACGGCCGCCCCGATCCCGGGGCCGACGACGCGGTCATGTCCATGGCGGGCTTCCACTCCTGGTTCAACGCGCGAGCCCGCGCGAACAGCTTCCGGGTGGACCGCATCCCGTTCGCGGACCTGTCGGGCTGGGACTTCGAGCCGGACACCGGCAACCTCGTCCACGCCAGCGGGCGGTTCTTCTCGGTCGAGGGCCTGCGCGTCCGGACCGACCGGCCGTGGGTGAGCGAGTGGACCCAGCCGATCATCGTGCAGCCGGAGATCGGCGTCCTCGGCATCCTCGTCAAGCGGTTCGACGGTGTCCCGCACTGCCTGATGCAGGCGAAGATGGAGCCGGGCAACATCAACGGCCTCCAGATCTCGCCCACGGTGCAGGCGACCCGCAGCAACTACACGAAGGTCCACGGCGGCGCGGCGACCAAGTACATCGAGTACTTCCGGCCCGGCTCCCGCAGCCGGGTGCTGTTCGACGGGCTGCAGTCCGAGCAGGGTTCGTGGTTCCTGCACAAGCGCAACCGCAACATCGTCGTCGAGACCGACGACGACGTGCCGCTCCACGAGGACTTCTGCTGGCTCACGCTCGACCAGCTCCGCCGCCTGCTGCGGCTGGACCACATGGTGAACATGGACTCCCGGACCGTCCTGTCGTGCGTGCCGCCCGCGTTGACGCAGCCGGACGAGCGGAACTCCGGCGACGACTCGTTCGGCGACGCGGTCCGGCGCTCGCTGTGGGGCCACGGCCGGGCCGTCCACGATCCGGGGCGGATCCTCAGCTGGCTCACCGAGGTGCGGGCCCGGCAGGAGCTGGTGCAGCGCCGGGTGCCGCTCAAGGAGGTCGCCGAGGACGGCTGGCGACTCGGGCACGACGTCATCGACCACCGGGACGGCAAGTACTTCGACGTCGTCGCGGTGGCGGTGCAGGCCAGCAACCGCGAGGTCACCGCGTGGACCCAGCCGCTGGTGGCGCCCCGGCAGTCCGGCCTGCTCGCCCTGCTGGTCAAGCGGATCGGCGGCACGCTGCACGCCCTGGTCCAGGCCCGCAGCGACGCCGGCACGCTCAACATCGCCGAGCTGACCGCCACCGTGCACTGCCAGCCCGGCAACTACGCCGACGCCCCGGCGGAGTACCGCCCGCCCTACCTCGACTACGCGCTGGCCGCGCCCCGGTGGCGCGTGCGGCTGGACGTCGTGCACTCCGAAGAGGGTGGCCGCTTCTACCACGCCCAGAACCGCTACCTGGTGATCGAGGTCGAGGACGACTTCGACGCCGAGCCCGACGACCGGTACCTCTGGACGACGCTCGACCAGCTGATGTCGCTGCTGTCGCACAGCAACTACCTGACGGTGGAACTGCGCAGCCTGATGGCCAGCATGCGCAGCCTCTGACCGTTGCGTTGCGGCTCAGCCGGCGGGCACCGCGGCGTGCAGTCGGTCCCGCAGGGCGCCGGCCAGTGCTTCGAGCCCGCGCGGGCCGTCGGCGGTGCCGAAGACGTGGTAGTCCGGGCGGACGAGCAGCGAAGTCGCCCGGTACCGCGCCAGGAACGGCCGGTAGACGTTGTCGACGTCCACGCCGTCGTCGAGCCGGACGACGTGCGTCCCGAACTCGGCGAGGAGGTCCGGGCGTGGCTCCTCGGTGGTGAGCAGGACGAAACCCCGGCCGACGACGTCGTCGAAGAGCCCGGTGGCGCCCCGCAGGCACACCCGTCCCTGCGGCACGACCACGCCCGCTCCCGGGCTTTCGTGCCGCAGGCCGCCGGTGAGCGGTTTCGCCGGTTCCGGCTGGCCCGCCGGTTTGCCGCGGCGGTTCGCCAGCACGGTCGCGTCCCGCTCGGCGGCGGCCGCCGGGTCGGTCACGCAGATCACCCGGCCCAGCTGGACCGACGCGAGAATCGCTTCTTTCGCCTGCGCCCGCCGCTCCTCCCCGTAACTGTCCAAAAGGGACTCATCGGCCAGGCCGCGGAGCGTGAGGTCCAGCTTCCACGCCAGGTTGGTGACGTCGCGGATGCCGGAGCACATGCCCTGGCCGGCGAAGGGCGGCATGAGGTGCGCCGCGTCGCCGGCGAGCAGGACGTGCCCCACCCGCCACCGGTCGGCCCAGCGGGCCTGGAAGATGTAGGTGGTGCTGCGCAGCAGGGTGGCGGTCTCGGGGGTGACGCCGAACGGCGCCATCAGCCGCCACGCCGTCTCGTCCTTGTTCAGCTCGGCCGCGGTTTCGCCCGGCAGCCGCATGAACTCCCAGCGACGGCGGCCGGGACCGCTGCCCACGAGCGTCGTGGGCCGGGCCGGGTCGCAGATCTGCACGTTCGTCGGCACGAACGCACGCGGCTCGTGCAGCTGGACGTCGCAGAGCAGCCACTCGTAGGAGAAGCCGAGATCGGTCACCGGCACGTCGAGGTGCTCCCGGACGAAGCTGTTGGCGCCGTCGCAGCCCACGACCCACCGCGCCGACAGGATCCGCGGCACGTCGTCCTCGTCGGTGGCGGTCACCCGCACCCGCTCGTCGCCGTCCGCGATGGCCACGACCTCGTGCCCGCGCAGCACCGTCAGGCCGGGCAGCTCCTTCGCCCTGGCCGCGATCAGCTCCTCCAGCGCCGGTTGGTGCATGGTGTTCGCGTCCGGCCAGCCGTACGGGCCGTCCGTGGTGAAGGCGATGTCCAGCAGCGTGCGGCCGTCGGCGGTCTGCCACTGGTAGCCGTTGGCCGGCGCGGTGATCCGCCCGAGGTCCGGGCCGATGCCGGTGGCGGCCAGCAACCGGGCCGTCTCGCCGTCGAAGCTGGTCGCGCGGGGCAGTTTGTACGGCCGGGGACGGCGTTCGAGCACGGTCACCCGCCACCCGCGCTGCGCCAGCAGCACCGACAGGGTCGCGCCGATGGGGCCGTTGCCGACGACGACGACATCCGGGTCCGTCACGAGCACCTCACAGGTCACGGGTCAAGTGGGCCAGCCGCTCGCGCAGGCACTCGAGGCGCCCCGGCAGCGACGGATCGCCCTCCGGCCAGGCCAGGTCGATGCCGACGCGGCCGCCGAAGCTGCTCATCACGTAGCCGCCGAGCGCGATGGTGTCCCGCATCCGGGACGCGGAGTGGAGGTTGGTCAGCCGCAAGCCGTCCGGGGTGCGCATCGGCGGGATCACCCCCCAGTTCATGATGCTGACCACGGCGAGGGCGAGGCTCGGGTCCCACGGCTTCACGGCGGCGGGCCTGCTGAACATGTCCAGGATGCTGCGTTGCACGGAGCCGTCGGCCAGGCCGGCCCGCAGCTGCGCGCCGATCGCCCGGCCGATTGCGACGACGTCGTGCTCGATCCCGCCGGTCGCCTTGAACCCCACGCCGCCGAGCACGTTGGTGCCCTCGGTCGCGCCGACCGGGGGAGTGAGGCGGCTGCGCAGGTTCACCGAATACCGGTACACCAGCTCGGTCGGCGGCATGCCCCGGATCTCGGCCTCGGCCTGCAGGATCACACCCGAGACGAGGCCGTTGATCGTCACCCCCTCGCGGTGGCCGAGGTCGGCCAGCGCCGCTGTCTCGGCCTCGGTCAGGCGGTGCTGGACGACGTGGCGGACGACCGGATCGGGCGGGGACGCCGGCACCGGGAGCTCGCCGGCCGGCGCGTTCGCGTGGATGCCGCGCTCGGCCAGCAGGTCCTCCAGCGACCGGGGGTACGGGTGCCGGGGCAGGTCGAGGGGCACCCCGGCGACGACGTCGGTGTAGCACGACCAGAGCGTCGAGAGGATCGCGGTCGCGTGGTGCGCGTCGGCGATGCTGTGCTGGATCGCCAGGCAGACACTGGCCTCGTCGCCGTCGCGCACCACGTTCAGCGCGCTCAACGACCGGTGCTGGTCGACTTCGAGGCCCGCCAGCGGCTTGCCGGGGTCGCCGTCGGTGAACCGGACCTCCGGCCGGACCGCGGAGTCCTCGGACTCGGCGAGCACGACGCCGTCCCCGGTGAACTCCACGCGCGCCGAGAGGTGCGGGTAGGCGCGGTACACCGCTTCGAACGCGGTGGTCAGCGCGGCCGGATCCAGCCGGCCGGCGGCGCGGACCGTGTACCCGATGTACGACTCCTTGACGGCGTGGATCTTCTCGCTGGGTGCCAGCGCACGCAGGACACCGGCTCGCGTCACGAGTTCCCTCCCCCGGATCCGGCCAGCGCGGCGCCGGTCAGCTTCCCGGTGATCGTCGCGATCATCAGGGCGGCCTGGTCGACCAGGAAGAAGTGACCGCCGGGCAGCACCCGCAGCTCGGCGGGCCCGGTGGTGTGCCCGGCCCAGGCGCGGGCTTCGTCGACCGACACCCGCGGATCGCGGTCGCCGGTGAACACCGTGACCGGGCAGTCCAGCCGCCGTCCGGGTTCGTGCCGGTACGTCTCGACCGCCCGGTAGTCGCTGCGGATGGCGGGCAGGATCATCGCCAGCAGTTCGGGGTCGGCGAGCATGGCCGCGTCGGAACCGCCCAGCTTCCGCAGCTCGGCCACGAGCCGCTCGTCCGACACCCCGCGCAAGTCGTCGTCGCGGTAGCGCGACGGCGCCCGCCGTCCGGACGCGAAGAGGTGCACGGGTGCGGGCAGCCCGGTTTCGGCCATCCGCAACGCCACCTCGTAGCCGATGAGGGCGCCCATGCTGTGCCCGAACAGCGCCAGTGGCCGGTCGTCGAACGGGCGCAGCACGTCCAGGAGCCTGCTCGTCAGCCCGCCGATGCTGTCGACGGGCGGCTCGAGGCGCCGGTCCTGGCGGCCCGGGTACTGGACCGCCAGTACCTCCACCGCGGGAGCGAGGGCCTTGGCCAGCGGGAAGAAGAAGCTGGCCGAGCCGCCGGCGTGCGGTAGGCAGACGAGCCGGACGCGGGCGTCCGGTACCCGCTCGAAACGGCGCAACCACTTCTCGGCGTCTGGTCGGTGCACGAGCGGACTGCCTTTCGGAAGGGCCCTGCGCTCAGGCGAGCTTCAGGGGCAGGGTCTTGGTCCGGGTGAACGCGGGCCGCAGGATCCAGGGGATTTCGTCCCGCGGCACGGCGAGGCTCAGGTCCGGGAACCGGGTGAACAGCCCGTGCAGCGCCACCTCGGCCTCCTGGTAGGCGAGGTGCTGGCCCAGGCAGCGGTGGATCCCCTTGCCGAAGCTGAGGTGGCTCTCGTTGGCGACGGAAAGCCGGTCGACGACCAGCTTCTCCGGCTCGGGGAACTTGCGCGGGTCGGTGTTGGCCGCCAGCAGCAGCGGCGCGACCGGCATGCCTCGCGGGATCGTGACGCCGCCCAGTTCGACGTCCTCCGACGGGAACCGCGCCTGCGTGAACTGGAGCGGTCCCAGCCGCTGCAGCTCGCGTACGGCCTGCACCCACAGCGACGGCTCCCCTTTCAGCCGCGCGAGCTGGTCGGGGTGCTCGAGCAGGAAGAGCACCGAGTTCCCGATCAGGTAGGTCGTCGTCTGGTGCCCGGCCGTCACGAGGCTGAACAGGATCCCGACGATCTCGTCGTCGGACACCCGCGCGGGGTCCGCCGCCTGGGCCTGCACGAGCGCGGTGACCAGGTCGTCCTTCGGCTCGACGCGCCGGCGGGCCATCAGCTCACGCGAGAGGGCGATGCACTTGCGCAGGGCGGGCGGGATGTTCGGGGCGTCCATCGTCGCCATCGCGTTGCCCCAGGCGTGCCAGGCCGCGCGGTCGGGTTCGTCGATGCCGACCAGCTCGCAGATGACCGTGACCGGCAGCGGGAAGCAGAACTCCTCGACGAGGTCGACCGGCGAGCCGTCCGCGCTCTGCTCCGCCATCCGGTCGAGCAGGTCCTCGGTGATCTTCTCGACGCGGGGCCGCAACGCGTTGACGCGGCGCGCGGTGAGCGCGTACGACACCAGCTTGCGCAGCCGCGTGTGGTCCTCGCCGTCGGCGGTGTTGAGCTTGTTGGCCATCCAGGGGATGAGGTCCTCGGGGAAGTTCATCGCCTTGAAGACGCCGTCCCGGATGTCCGCCAGCGGCGAGTCGGCCGGCGGGTTGGTGAGGAACCGCGGGTCGGTGAGGACGGTCAGCACGTCCTCGTAGCGGGTGGCCAGCCACATGTCGGGGCCGCCCATCATGGTGCCGATGTTCAGCGTCCCGGTGGTCGGCAGCGGTTCTTCGCGCAGCCGTGCGTACCAGCCGAACGGGTCGGCGACCACTTCCGGTGAGAACAGGTCGACCGGTTCGGCCGAAGGCCCGGCAGTGGCGGTCATGGCCATCCCTTCCTGTTGGCGAAGCGGGCGGTCCGCCCGCATCGGGCGGGCGCACCGGTGCCCCGGTTCGGACCGTAGGGAAGGGTTGGCCGGCCGAGCATCCCCCAACCTGATAGGCCTCGTCTGGAAGTCCTTTGTGGACGAACGCGGGAGCCGTCCGGTGCTATCAGAACGAGGGATGCCCGTGCGGGCGGCCTGACCTAGTCTCCGGAAGAACCATGCAGGCCAGGCGTTGATCGACAGGCGGTCACGCGAGACGATGCTGAGGGGTACTGGTGACGAAGCCGACTCCGAACGAGATTGGCCAGGGCTACGACGCTTTCGCGGACCTGCTCGACCAGCTCTGGGGCGAAAATCTGCACCACGGTTACTGGGACGACCCGTCCGGCGGCACCACGCTGGAAGAGGCCACCACGAAGCTGACCGACAAACTGGCGGGGATGCTGTCCCTCCGCGCGGGCGACCAGCTGCTCGACATCGGGTGCGGCAACGGTGAGCCGGCGATCCGGATGGCCACCGCCAACGACATCATGGTCACCGGCATTTCGATCAGCGAGAAGCAGGTGGAGCGGGCGAACGACCGCGCCTTCAAGGCCGAGCTGGACGACAAGGTGGTCTTCGAGTACGCCGACGCGATGGACCTGCCGTTCCCGGACGAGTCGTTCGACGTCGTCTGGGCGCTGGAGTCGCTGCACCACATGCCGGACCGGTGGCACGTGATCCGGCAGGCGGCGCGGGTGCTGCGGCCGGGCGGGCGGCTGGCCATCGGCGACTTCCTGCTCGTCCCGGGCCCCGCCGGCCCGGAAGCCGACGCCGCCCGGGTGCGCGAGGTCGGCAAGGGCGTGGTGGCGGTCGTCTCGCTCGACGAGTACCTGGACCACCTCCGCGAGGCGGGGCTGGAGCCGGCCGCGACCGAGGACGTCAGCCGGTACACCCGGCCGTCGTGGGCCAAGGCGGCGGAGCGGTTCGAGGCCCTGCGGGAACAGGCGCTGCAGCACATCGAGGCGGCGCAGTTCGACGTCACCCTCGGCCGGTTCCGCGCGTTCAGCGAAGAACCGTCGCTGGGCTACGGCCTCCTGACCGCTCGCAAGCCCGGCTGACCGCCGTGCGCCTTCTCTGACGGCCGAAGCCGGGCACCCGGACCGGGTGCCCGGCTTCGGCCGTTCGGGCAGTGTTCGTCGGGCAGCGTTCTTCGAGCACGGTGGCGTGCGTCGTCAGGGCGCGTCCCAGGTGACCGGCAGCGCGTGCACGCCGTAGGTGAGCATGTCGTTGCGCAGGGGAACCTCCTCGGGCGGCACGGCCAGGCGGAGGTTGGGCAGGCGGCGCAGCAGCTCGGCGTAGCCCGCCTGCATCTCCATCCGGGCCAGCTGCTGGCCGAGGCACTGGTGCACGCCGTGGCCGAAGGCCAGGTGCGGGCTCCGCGCCCGGGTCAGGTCCAGCACCTCGGCGTCCGCCCAGTGCCGTGCGTCCCGGTTGGTGGCCACCACCGAGACCACCACGGTCGAGCCGGCCGGGATGTGCTCGCCGCCGAGCTCCAGGTCCTCCTTGGCGAACCGGAAGAGCCCGGGGTTGACGACGGACAGGAAGCGCAGCAGCTCCTCGACGGCGTCACCGATGCGGGCCGGGTCGTCGCGCAGCGTGGCGAGCTGGGCGGGGCGCTGCAGCAGCACGAAGATGCCCAGGCCCAGCATGCTCGCGGTGGTGTCGTAGCCGGCGATGAGCAGCAGGTTTCCGATGTTGATCAGCTCGTCGTCGGTGAGCGCGGGGTCGGCGCCGGCGTGGTGGATCAGCGCGGAGAGGAGGTCGTCGGCGGGGTTCTTCCGTTTGTCCGTGACCAGCTCCTGCATGAACACGCGCAGGGCGTCGGCGTTCTTCACCGCCTCCGCGACCGGTGCGTCCATCTGCAGCAGGGCCGCCGCGCGCTGCTGGAACTCCGTCCGGTCCTCGTAGCGCACCCCGAGCAGCTCGCAGATCATCAGCGAGGGCGCCGGGAACGCGAACTCGGCCATCAGGTCGGCGGTGGTCCCCTTGGCCAGCATGGCGTCCACCCGGCCGGCGACGATCTCGTCGATCCGGGCGCCGAGCTCGCGGATCCGGCGGACGGTGAACTGCCCGGTGAGCAGCTTGCGGTACCGGCTGTGCTCCGGGGGGTCCATGTTGATGAACGACCCGGCCCGCGCCTTGTCGTCGCGCAGCCGCTCCCGGAACTCCTCGGACAGCTCCTTGAACCGGGGGTGGTAGCGGAACCGGTCGGAGGAGAACCGCGGGTCCGACAGCACCGCGCGGGCTTCCTCGTACCCGGACACCAGCCAGAACGGGTCGCCGCCGGCGAGCGTCGCCCGGGCGACCGGCCCCCGCTCGGCCGCCGCCACCAGTGCGGGCGGCACCGTGAACGGGTCGTCGCGCCGGACGAACTCCGGGGGAAGCGGTGAGCGCAGCGATTCGTTGCTGGGCGGGGTTTCGGTCACGTTGGTCGTCACTGCGGAGGAACTCCATTCCGACTTCGCGCGGCCGAACGGCCGACCTGCCTGGTCACGTCGGAGCGTAGGTCCGGCACGGCAGGCCGGGCATCCCTCGTTCTGATAGGGCTTCGGGGCCACTATCAAATTAGGGGTGGTGTCCTGCCGTCGGCGTCGACAGCATGAGGCGGTCCGAATGGCCGCCGGCGAGTGAGGTGTCCCGTGAGTGTCGTGCTCCTTCTGAACGGTCCCAACCTGGGTGTCCTCGGCCGGCGCGAGCCGGAGATCTACGGCACCGACACGCTCGCCGACATCGAGAAGGCGGTCGCCGACGAGGTGGGTGCCCGCGGGTGGGAAGTCGTGTCGATCCAGCGCGACGGCGAGGGTGAGCTGGTCGGGGCGATCCACGAGCACGGCGACACCACGGTCGGCGCCATCGTCAACCCCGGGGCGCTGATGATCGCGGGCTGGAGCCTCCGGGACGCGCTGGCGAGCTACGCGCCGCCGTGGATCGAAGTGCACCTCAGCAACGTCTGGGCGCGCGAGCGGTTCCGGCACGAGTCGGTCATCGCGCCGCTGGCCAGCGGGGTCGTGGTCGGCCTCGGCGCGTTCGGGTACCGCTTGGCGGCTCGGGCGCTGCTGGAGCTGGCCGGCTGAGCGAAAGGCGGTTTGTCCGAATCGTCGCGATTCACCGACGTGGGGCAGCGGGAATGCATTCGACCGGCGGGCGGATGTCGATCTTTATGGCATTGGCGCCTGTGGGCCGAAAGGGCGCGGCCGTTAGCGTGAACAGATGGTTGGTTGACTACTAACCGGCAGTCCGCTAGGCCAGCTGGCTGGTGTATGCGGCGGCTTAACACGCAAATCCCTTGGTGGACAAGGAGAATGACGGGAATACAGCATTCTGGGAGATTGTGACCGAAGTCACAGTGGCGATGACGACCGGACTTACCGAAGCTATCGTGAGCCGAGCAAGTCGTGAATCTTGCACAAGCCAACCTGGGGAGGTTGTTGTGGTGCGCGCTCTTTTCTCTGAGGGGCGTGTCACCACGCAATGAACGACAAACCGCGTCCGCCACGGGCAGGTGCGCGGCGCGGTGTGCACTACATCAAGTGGACGGCACTGTGTGCCGTCCATGCTTGGTGTTGTGAAAAATCAGGGAAGTGCGGCGCGCCCGCGTAATTATCACGCTTCGTCTATGCCTGGGGGATAGTCGATCGATGTTGGACGTACAAAGGTTGCACCCACCACAAAATCCGTTCACCGGATTCCGCGATGATTTGATGCGGAGTTCGTGTGACACCGCCGGATTGCTTCGGCGGTCCGCTTCCTCGTGGTTCGACGGGCGGCTCGACGCGGGCCTGCACTGCGCCAGGGCGGCCGCCGCGGGCAATCGCCAGGAGTCCCGGGAGCTCTACGAACTGGCCCAGTTCTGGTACGTCGGGTTGCTCATCAAAGCCAGGGACCTCGAAGCGGGCCGCCGGGTGCTCGACGCGGTCGAGCTGGGCGGCGACGGGGCGACGTCCGAACGCATGACCGCCGTTTCGCACAATGTCCGGGGAAGCCTCCTGTTCGCCATGGGCAGTGTGGACGAGGCCATGGCCGAGATCAGCACGGGATTGCGCATCGCCGAAGGGTGCGGCGACCGGTCCCTGCGGCCGCCCAGTTATGTCGTGCTGGCGCTCGGTGCGCTCCGCCGTGCGGATATGCGGGCGTGCCGTCAGTTCGTGGACAAACTGGCCGATGAAGCCCTGCTGGGTTATTTCGGGCAGGCTCCGGGCGCGTGGGTGGCCGCTCAGGCCATGGAGGCCCGCAGCGGAGTGGCGGGCGCGGCGAGTCTCATCGCCGGGATCGTGACCAACCCGGTGGTGCTCCGCCAGCTGCTGGTGTCGGAGCCCGCGGCGGCTTCCTGGCTGGTCCGCGCCTGCGGCAAGCTGGGTGCGCACGACCTGGCGAAGATGTCGGTGGCCGCGGCGTCCGCGATGGCTGCCGAGCAGCCGGCGTTCAGCGTGATCCGCGGCTCGGCCCTGCACGCGGCCGGACTGCTGGAGCAGGACGAAGTCAAGTTGCACGAAGCAGCCGACATCCACCCCGATCGGTGGTGTGGAGCTTCCGCCCGCGAAGATCTGGCCGAATTGCTGTCCCGGCGCTGCTCCGAACGAGCCAAGACGATTCTTCTTCTTGAATCCGTCCTGGACGCGTACAGCTCGGTAAGTGCCACCAGAGATTCCGCCCGGGTCGTGAACAAGCTCCGTGAATACGGCGTCCGCCGGGGCACCACGCGCACCGTGGAATGCGAAGGGATTGTCCCGCACGGACTCACGAACACGGAGTTCGCGGTCGCCGAACTGGTCAGCCAGGGACACACCAACAACGAAGTCGGCAGGCAGCTGTTCATTTCCCGGCACACCGTGGCGTTTCACCTGAAGAAGGTCTTCCAGAAAATGAACATCACGTCGCGGGTCGAGCTCGCGGCCGCCTGGAAGGTGTTCTCATAGGACGGTGAATGTTGCGCATCGCCGATTCGCGGCCGGCTGGGGCGGCGCCGCGTCCGGCGATGAAACGGAGCCCGAAGTGTCGTGATCGGGCCGCCTTCGCCGCATGTCGTGGCAGCGGACCGGCAACGCCTCCGGTCCGCTGGGCGGCGACTTGGCCGCGCTCGCACCGTGGCGGTCCTGAGCGACGCGGCCGTGCGGGCTGTCGAGTGCGTCGCTGAGGCGCTGACCGGCCGCGGGTGACCTCTCGGAGAGCGGTGCGCGAGCCTGCACCCGTCCTCGCGGCGTCCCGGCGATGCCGTGGTCCGGGCGCGCACCGGCATGCACGGACCGCCGGGCCGTCCCGGCTGGTGGCGCGCCGCCACGGGCGCACGGAGACGGCCCGCCATCTCGCGGCAGTCGCCGCCCGGGCAGGAACGAACCGCGCTGACCGGACCGGTGGACCACCGCACGCTCGGGCACCGGGCCTCGTTGCGTGCGGCGGAGCGGCAGTCGCCGGCTCATCGCACGCGCGCCGCCCCGCACGCCTGCTCGACCGCATGCCCCGCACGCCCGCGCCTCCGCTCCATGCGGGCGCGCACGCGCGAAGCGGAGCAGCCGCAGACCCCCACAACACCCTCCACCCACCCCCGCCCACAGCCCTCCACCGACGGGATCCGACGCCCCGGCGAGAGAAGATCCCGGCCACAAGCCACCGGTCCGCCGCCGCGCCGAAGGCCTCCGACGTACTACCGGAAGGCCCCAAAACCCCAGGTAGAACCCACCAAGGTGGCGTTACCGACGGGTAGCTGGAATGATATTCGGCCGCTTACGCTCCGCTGAACCTCTTCCACGCTGCGCCAACCGGCGGGACCCCCGTGTGGCATCTTGACTGGAAGCGCCGGTGGGGTCACGCTTACTCCCAACGGCGAAACCGGAAGCCCTTGCGGGAGGGATGACCGGGTCGCCCGGAGGCATACCTGAAGACGTTGCGAAGCAGGCTGGGCCCCATCGGGAGTGCCCCCTGGACAGGCCGCGACGTTCGGGCTAGACTGTCTCTTTGCGCTGCCCTCTTTCAGGCTGCCCGGAGCCGGTAGTTAGGATAGTGGGCACACGGCACCCTTGACAGTCGCTCATAGCTGTTGCTATGGCGGCCGTCACCGCTCATTGTCCCCGGAAGGACGCATCTTGGCAGTCTCTCCCGCGAACCAGGCCACTGCTGCGACCACCTCGGCTGAATCTCGCTCGGAGGCCACGGGAATCCCCGGCGCGCCCAAGCGGGTTTCCTTCGCAAAGATTCGCGAACCCCTGAACACCCCCAACCTGCTCGACGTCCAGATCCAGTCGTTCCAGTGGTTCACCGGGGACGAAGCGTGGTTCCAGCGCCGTGTCGAGGAAGGTGAAGAGAACCCGGTCGGTGGCCTCGAAGAGGTCCTCAACGAGATCTCCCCGATCGAAGACTTCTCCGGTTCGATGTCCCTGTCCTTCTCCGCCCCGCGCTTCGACGAGGTCAAGGCCTCGATCGAGGAGTGCAAGGACAAGGACATGACGTACGCGGCCCCGCTGTTCGTCACGGCGGAGTTCGTCAACAACAACACGGGCGAGATCAAGAGCCAGACGGTCTTCCTCGGCGACTTCCCGGTGATGACCGACAAGGGCACCTTCGTCATCAACGGCACCGAGCGTGTCGTGGTGTCCCAGCTGGTCCGCTCGCCGGGCGTCTACTACTCCAAGGACATCGACAAGACGAGCGACAAGGACGTCTTCAGCGTCCGGGTCATCCCGAGCCGCGGTGCCTGGCTGGAGTTCGACGTCGACAAGCGCGACACCGTCGGCGTCCGCATCGACCGCAAGCGCCGCCAGCCGGTCACCGTGCTGCTGAAGGCGCTCGGCTGGACCACCGAGGCGATCCGTGAGCGCTTCTCCTTCTCGGAGACGCTGCTCGCCACCCTCGAGAAGGACCACACCGCCGGCACCGACGAGGCGCTGCTCGACATCTACCGCAAGCTGCGCCCGGGCGAGCCGCCCACGAAGGAGAGCGCGCAGACCCTGCTGGAGAACCTGTTCTTCAAGGCGAAGCGCTACGACCTGGCCAAGGTCGGCCGGTACAAGGTCAACAAGAAGCTGGGCCTCTCGACCCCGATCGAGAACGGGACGCTGACCGAAGAGGACATCGTCACGATCATCGAGTACCTGGTCCGGCTGCACGCCGGCGAGGACAAGATGACCGCGGCGAACAACACCGAGATCCCGGTCGAGACCGACGACATCGACCACTTCGGCAACCGTCGCATCCGGACGGTCGGCGAGCTGATCCAGAACCAGATCCGGGTCGGTCTCTCCCGCACCGAGCGCGTCGTCCGCGAGCGCATGACCACGCAGGACGTCGAGGCGATCACCCCGCAGACCCTGATCAACATCCGCCCGATCGGCGCGGCGATCAAGGAGTTCTTCGGCACCTCGCAGCTGTCGCAGTTCATGCAGCAGACGAACCCGATCGACGGCCTGACCCACAAGCGCCGCCTCAACGCGCTGGGCCCGGGTGGTCTGTCGCGTGAGCGCGCCGGCATGGAGGTCCGTGACGTCCACCCGTCGCACTACGGCCGGATGTGCCCGATCGAGACGCCGGAAGGCCCGAACATCGGCCTGATCGGCTCGCTGTGCTCGTACGCGCGGGTCAACCCGTTCGGCTTCATCGAGACGCCGTACCGCAAGGTCGTCGAGGGCCGGGTCACCGACCAGGTCGACTACCTGACCGCGGACGAAGAAGACCGGTTCGTCAAGGCGCAGGCCAACGCCCCGATCAACGACGACGGCACTTACGTCGAAGACCGGGTCATGGCGCGGCGCAAGGGCGGCGAGGTCGAGCTGATCGACCCGCTCGACATCGACTACATGGACGTGTCGCCGCGGCAGATGGTTTCGATCGCGACCGCGATGATCCCGTTCCTCGAGCACGACGACGCGAACCGCGCGCTGATGGGCGCGAACATGCAGCGTCAGGCCGTGCCGCTGCTCCGCAGCCAGGCGCCGTACGTCGGCACCGGTGTGGAGCTGCGGGCCGCGATCGACTCCGGCGACATGCTGGTCGCCGAGCAGTCGGGCGTGGTGGAGGAGCTCTCCGCCGACCTGATCACGGTCATGCACGACGACGGGACGCGGAAGAGCTACAGCCTCTACAAGTTCCGCCGCTCGAACCACGGCACCTGCTTCAACCACCGCCCGATCGTCAACGAGGGCGACCGGATCGAAGCGGGCCAGGTCATCGCCGACGGGCCGTCCACCGAAAACGGTGAGGTGGCGCTCGGCAAGAACCTGCTGGTCGCGGTCATGCCGTGGGAGGGCCACAACTACGAGGACGCGATCATCCTCTCGGAGCGCCTGGTGCAGGACGACGTGCTGACGTCGATCCACATCGAGGAGCACGAGATCGACGCCCGCGACACCAAGCTGGGCGCCGAGGAGATCACCCGGGACATCCCGAACGTCTCCGAGGAGGTCCTGGCGGACCTCGACGAGCGCGGCATCATCCGCATCGGTGCCGAGGTCCGCGACGGCGACATCCTGGTCGGCAAGGTCACGCCGAAGGGCGAGACCGAGCTGACCCCGGAGGAGCGCCTGCTCCGCGCGATCTTCGGCGAGAAGGCCCGCGAAGTCCGCGACACCTCGCTGAAGGTGCCGCACGGCGAGACCGGCAAGGTCATCGGCATCCGCGTGTTCTCGCGCGAGGACGACGACGAGCTGCCGCCCGGTGTCAACGAGCTGGTCCGCGTCTACGTGGCCCAGAAGCGCAAGATCCAGCCGGGCGACAAGCTCGCCGGCCGCCACGGGAACAAGGGCGTCATCGGCAAGATCCTGCCGGTCGAGGACATGCCGTTCATGGAGGACGGCACCCCGGTCGACATCATCCTGAACACGCACGGTGTGCCGCGACGGATGAACATCGGCCAGATCCTCGAGCTGCACCTGGGCTGGCTGGCGTCGCAGGGCTGGACGATCGAGGGCAACCCCGACTGGGCGAAGAACCTCAACGAGGAGCTCCGCGACGTCGAGCCCGGCACGAACACCGCCACCCCGGTGTTCGACGGCGCGAAGGAAGAGGAGCTCACCGGGCTGCTCAGCGCGACCAAGCCGAACCGCGACGGTGAGCGCATGGTCAAGGAGAACGGCAAGGCCACGCTGCTGGACGGCCGCTCCGGCGAGCCGTACCCGTACCCGGTCGCCGTCGGCTACATGTACATCCTGAAGCTGCACCACCTGGTCGACGACAAGATCCACGCCCGCTCCACCGGCCCGTACTCGATGATCACGCAGCAGCCGCTGGGTGGTAAGGCGCAGTTCGGTGGCCAGCGCTTCGGTGAGATGGAGTGCTGGGCGATGCAGGCGTACGGCGCCGCCTACACGCTGCAGGAGCTGCTGACGATCAAGTCGGACGACGTGGTCGGCCGCGTCAAGGTGTACGAGGCCATCGTCAAGGGGGAGAACATCCCCGAGCCGGGCATCCCGGAGTCGTTCAAGGTGCTCCTCAAGGAGCTCCAGTCGCTGTGCCTCAACGTCGAGGTGCTCTCCAGCGACGGCTCCTCGATCGAGATGCGCGACTCCGACGACGAAGACCTCGAGCGCGCCGCGGCCAACCTCGGCATCAACCTGTCCCGCAACGAGTCGCCCTCGGTGGACGACGTCGTGCACTGATCGCGAGCTGAGGCGGGGCCCCGGGTGCGGGTGTCCCGCAAGGACACCGCCTCCCGTGGGGCCCGCCTCGCCCGCCAACCCCTCTAGCCGAAACAACCCCAAGGGGACCTAGACGTGCTGGACGTCAACTTCTTCGATGAGCTCCGCATTGGTCTCGCCACGGCCGACGACATCCGTCAGTGGTCGTACGGCGAGGTCAAGAAGCCGGAGACCATCAACTACCGGACGCTCAAGCCCGAGAAGGACGGTCTTTTCTGCGAGAAGATCTTCGGTCCGACCCGGGACTGGGAGTGCTACTGCGGCAAGTACAAGCGCGTCCGCTTCAAGGGCATCATCTGTGAGCGCTGCGGCGTCGAGGTGACCCGCGCCAAGGTGCGCCGTGAGCGGATGGGCCACATCGAGCTGGCCGCTCCGGTCACCCACATCTGGTACTTCAAGGGTGTTCCGTCCCGCCTGGGCTACCTGCTGGACCTGGCGCCGAAGGACCTCGAGAAGATCATCTACTTCGCTGCTTACGTCATCACGGGCGTGAACACGGAGCTGCGTCACAACGACCTGCCGACCCTCGAGAACGAGATCGGCGTCGAGCGCAAGAACCTCGAGACCAAGCGTGACGCCGACATCGAGGCCCGCGCGCAGAAGCTCGAAGCCGACCTGGCCGCGCTGGAGGCGGAGGGCGCCAAGTCCGACGTCCGCCGCAAGGTCAAGGAGGGCGGCGAGCGCGAGATGCGTCAGCTCCGCGACCGCGCCGGCCGCGAGCTGGACCGCCTCGAGGAGGTCTGGACGACCTTCACGAAGCTCGACACCCGCCAGCTGATCGCCGACGAGCTGCTCTACCGCGAGCTCGTCGACCGCTACGGCGAGTACTTCACCGGCGGCATGGGCGCGGAGGCCATCCAGAAGCTGGCCACCGAGTTCGACGTCGCCGCGGAGGCCGACAACCTGCGCGACACCATCCGCAACGGCAAGGGGCAGAAGAAGCTCCGCGCGCTGAAGCGGCTCAAGGTCGTCGCGGCGTTCCAGGCCACCGGCAACGACCCGCGCGGCATGGTGCTCGACGCCGTCCCGGTGATCCCGCCGGACCTGCGCCCGATGGTGCAGCTCGACGGTGGCCGGTTCGCGACGTCGGACCTGAACGACCTGTACCGCCGGGTCATCAACCGGAACAACCGCCTCAAGCGGCTGATCGACCTCGGCGCGCCCGAGATCATCGTCAACAACGAGAAGCGGATGCTGCAGGAGGCCGTCGACGCGCTGTTCGACAACGGCCGCCGCGGCCGTCCGGTCACCGGCCCAGGCAACCGGCCGCTGAAGTCGCTGTCCGACCTGCTCAAGGGCAAGCAGGGCCGGTTCCGCCAGAACCTGCTCGGCAAGCGCGTCGACTACTCGGGCCGTTCGGTCATCATCGTCGGCCCGCAGCTGAAGCTGCACCAGTGCGGTCTGCCGAAGGACATGGCGCTCGAGCTGTTCAAGCCGTTCGTCATGAAGCGGCTGGTCGACCTGAACCACGCGCAGAACATCAAGTCCGCCAAGCGGATGGTGGAGC
Source organism: Amycolatopsis sp. NPDC026612 (assembly GCF_040638285.1). Lineage (NCBI taxonomy): Bacteria > Bacillati > Actinomycetota > Actinomycetes > Pseudonocardiales > Pseudonocardiaceae > Amycolatopsis > Amycolatopsis sp. NPDC026612. The sequence continues at coordinate 29,625 of NZ_JBEZYB010000061.1, read as the reverse complement.
GCTCGCGGCCGCAGGTGTGGGACGTGCTGGAAGAGGTCATCACCGGTCACCCGGTGATGCTGAACCGCGCGCCGACCCTGCACCGCCTCGGCATCCAGGCCTTCGAGCCGCAGCTGGTCGAGGGCAAGGCCATCCAGCTGCACCCGCTGGTCTGCGAGGCGTTCAACGCGGACTTCGACGGTGACCAGATGGCGGTGCACCTGCCGCTGTCGGCCGAGGCGCAGGCCGAGGCCCGGATCCTGATGCTGTCGGCGAACAACATCCTGTCGCCGGCGTCGGGCCGTCCGCTCGCCATGCCGCGGCTGGACATGGTGACGGGTCTGTTCCACCTGACCCGCCTCACCGAGACGGCCGACGGCGCGGGCAACGCGTACTCGTCGACGGCCGAGGCCATCATGGCGTACGACCGCAAGGTGCTGAGCCTGCACGCGCCGGTCAAGATCCGCATCACCGACCGTCAGCCGGCGAAGGCCGACGAGGCGAAGCTCGCGGAGAAGGGCTGGGAGCCGGGCAAGGCCTGGCTGGCCGAGACGACCCTGGGCCGCGTGCTGTTCAACGAGCTGCTGCCGGCGGACTACCCGTTCATCAACGAGCCGATGCCGAAGAAGCGGCAGGCCGCGATCGTGAACGACCTCGCCGAGCGGTACTCGATGACCCAGGTCGCGCAGACCCTGGACCGGCTCAAGGACGCCGGTTTCTACTGGGCGACCCGGTCGGGTGTCACCATCGCCATCTCGGACGTGCTCACCCCGGTGGGCAAGAAGGCCATCCTCGACGAGTACGAGGGCAAGGCCTCCCAGGTGGAGAAGCGGTACCAGCGTGGTCAGCTGTCGCACGCCGAGCGGAACAACGAGCTCGTCAAGGTGTGGACGCAGGCCACCGAAGAGGTCCACAAGATCATGGAGACGGCGCTCCCGGACGACAACCCGATCGCGGTGATCGTGAAGTCGGGTGCGGCGGGCAACATGACGCAGGTCCGGTCGCTGGCCGGTATGCGTGGCCTGGTGTCGAACCCGAAGGGTGAGTACATCCCGCGTCCGATCAAGGCCAACTTCCGTGAGGGCCTGTCGGTGGCGGAGTACTTCATCGCGACGCACGGTGCCCGCAAGGGCCTGGCGGACACGGCGCTCCGTACCGCCGACTCGGGCTACCTGACCCGGCGTCTGGTGGACGTCTCGCAGGACGTCATCGTCCGCGAGACCGACTGCGGCACCACCCGCGGCATCATGATGCCGATCGGCGAGGACATCGGCGACGGCAAGATCCTGCGCGACCAGCACGTCGAGACCTCCGTGTACGCGCGGAACCTCGCGACGGACGCGGTGGACGCCAAGGGCAACGTCGTGCTGAACGCCGGCGACGACATCGGCGACCCGGCCATCGACAAGCTGATCTCCAGCGGCATCGCGAAGGTCAAGGTCCGCTCGGTGCTGACCTGCGAGTCGGTCGTCGGTATCTGCGCGACCTGCTACGGCCGCTCGATGGCGACCGGTCTGCTCGTCGACGTCGGCGAGGCCGTGGGTATCGTCGCGGCCCAGTCGATCGGTGAGCCGGGTACGCAGCTGACGATGCGTACGTTCCACCAGGGTGGTGTGGCCGGTGACGACATCACGACCGGTCTGCCGCGTGTCCAGGAGCTGTTCGAGGCCCGTGTCCCGAAGGGCAAGGCGCCGATCGCCGACGTCGATGGCCGGGTGCGCATCGAGGAGAGCGAGCGGTTCTGGAAGATCACGCTGATCCCGGACGACGGCGGCGAAGAGATCGTCTTCGACAAGCTGTCCAAGCGTCAGCGGCTCGCGAACACCCCGAACGGCCCGCTGGGCGACGGTGACCACGTCCACGTCGGTCAGCAGCTGCTCGAGGGCACGCCGGACCCGCACGAGGTCCTGCGGGTCATGGGGCCGCGCGAGGCGCAGATCCACCTGGTGGACGAGGTCCAGAAGGTGTACCGGGCGCAGGGTGTGTCGATCCACGACAAGCACATCGAGGTCATCGTCCGGCAGATGCTGCGCCGGGTGACGGTCATCGATTCGGGTGGCACGGACTTCCTGCCGGGCGAGCTGCCCGAGCGGACGAAGTTCGAGGCGACGAACCGGGCCTCGGTCGCCGAAGGCGGCGAGCCGGCTTCGGGCCGTCCGGTGCTGATGGGCATCACGAAGGCGTCGCTCACCACGGACTCGTGGCTGTCGGCGGCGTCGTTCCAGGAGACCACGCGAGTCCTGACCGACGCGGCCATCAACGGCCGCTCGGACAAGCTCGTGGGCCTCAAGGAGAACGTGATCATCGGTAAGCTGATCCCGGCCGGTACGGGCATCAACCGGTACCGCAACATCCAGGTGCAGCCGACGGAAGAGGCCCGGGTCGCGGCGTACGCGATCCCGTCCTACGACGACGGCTACTACACCCCGGACGTGTTCGGTACGGGCACCGGTGCCGCGGTCCCGCTGGACGACTACGACTTCGGCCGCGACTTCCGCTGAAGCTGAGTCACGAGAAAGGCCCCTGCCGGGTTTCCGGCGGGGGCCTTTCCCGTTTCGGGTGATCAGGGTCAGCGGAGGCTGCCGCGGGACACCGGGAAATCGAAGTAGGTGTCCGGGTACGGCTCGTCGTTCAGCGTGTAGTGCCACCACTCCTCGGGCAGGTTGCGGAAGCCCGCCGCGACCATCGTGGCCCGCAGCAGGTCGCGGTGCTCCCGGGCGGCGCCGGTGATCGCCGGGTTGTCGGTGTGGGCCAGCGGGTCGAAGCAGTCGTAGCCGGTGCCCATGTCGACGGTGTTGTCGGGGAAACGCTGGTCCCGTGGTGCGAAGCACGGCTGGAGCGGCTCACCCGGAACGTACGGCCGCTGGAACGGCGGCGGGATCCGCACGAGCGTGAGGTCCATGGTGCTGCCGCGGCTGTGCCCGGACTTCTCGGCGATGTAGCCCTCGGCGAAGAGCCGGTCCTTGGCGACGTTCGGGTAGAACTCGGCCTTCATCTTTTCGTCGGCCAGGTCCTTCGCCCACCGCACGAAGTGGTCGACCGCGCGCTGCGGCCGGTAGCAGTCGTACACCTTGAGCGTGTAGCCCTGCCGGACCAGCCGCGCCTGTGCCTGCCGCAGGCCTTCGGCCGCCTGCCGGGTCAGGATGCAGAGGGGCCGGCGGTACCCGTCGATGCGGCGGCCGACGAAGTTGTGCCGGGTGTCGTAACGGATGTCCTGCAGGATCGACGGCGCGACGTCGGAGAGCGCGACGAAGCCGCCGGAGGTGGTCGCCTGCGCCGGGGTGGGGACGGCGAGGCCGGCCAGGGCGGCGAGGGTGACGGCGAGGGCACGCACCCTTCGGGGAAAGATCGGCATCCTTCTCGTCTATCAGCTCCGCCCCCGGACGCACAGCCGCCGTCCGGTCAAGGCCGGCCCTCGACGTCCGGCGGGTGCTCCTAGCGCTTCGTGACGGACGGTAGTCGAGCCGTTGTCGGCAAATCTCTCGTCCCGGCGGCCCCGGCCACCCTGCCAAGATGGGCCGTGGCTGACTCGGTCCCCTTCACGGACAACTTCTCGGACCTCTCCAACACGCAGGGGTACCAGTTCGAATTCCGCTGTGAACGCTGCGGCAACGGTTTCCGTTCCGCCTTCCAGCGCGACAACGTCGAGACCGGCCGAAGCGTGCTTCGCGCGGTGGGCTCGTTCTTCGGCGGGACGCTGCGCGACCTGAGCAACTCGGCCGACCAGTGGCGCTACGACCGCGCGACGAACTCGCCGGCCAAGGACAAGGCGCTGGCGGCGGCGGTCGAGGAGATCACCCCGAGTTTCCGCCAGTGCCGCGGCTGCGGTGACTGGATGTGCGAAACCCAGTGCTGGAACGAGGAGATCGGCCAGTGCCTGCGCTGCTCGCCCAGCGTCGCCGAAGAGATCTCGCGCGCGCAGGCGTCGGCGCAGCGGGACCAGATCTGGGACAAGGCCCGCGAGAAGGACTGGACGACGGGCCTCGACCTCGACACCCGCGCAAAGGTCACGTGCCCCGGCTGCGGCCTGAAGGCCGACGGCGGCAAGTTCTGCTCGTCCTGCGGCACGTCGCTGGCGCTCAAGGTCGGCTGCGGCGGCTGCGGCAGCGAGACCAACAAGCCGGGCGCACTGTTCTGCTCGGACTGCGGCGGCAAACTCTGAACTGCTCCGCCGGTCGGCGGATTCGCGTCGGCCCGGGCACCATGGAGCCATGACGCCCGTCACCAAGCGCCTCACGGTGGTCGCCGTCGTGCTGATCACGGCGGGGGTGGTCCTGCTGTCGGCCGGCGCGATCGGCTTCCGGGCCACCTCGGATGAGCCCGACGCCAACATCGGCGCGGGGTTCGCCCTCCTGGCCGGGCCCTACGTCCTCGGCCTCGGGCTGGTCTTCGCGCTTTCGGCAGGCTTGACCCATCTCACGAGCCGCCGTCGCTGACCGCTCTTCCCGGCAGGCAGCGAACTTCCGCTGCGCCCGCCACCAGATCGCGGCGGCCACCGCGGGCACCACGAGGTCGCCGATCGTGAAGAGCGTTTGCCCCGCTGGAAGTCCAGATCCTCGCGAGCGTCCTCAATGGACTGATTCCGGCCGGTTTCGCCGTAGCCGCTTGCCTTTTTCGCGTTCTTGACGTGACTGCCGAGCTTGCCGATCAGTCCTTTGTCGCCGGCGGTGGCGGGCGGCCTGGCGGAGCACCCGCAGCTCCTCGACGGTGTTCCGAACGCGACGGCCTGTGTATCGAGGACCTGGCCGACCAAGCCGAGGTCGTCACCCATCGTCCCCCCGATGGTCACCGCCTGTCACCGCTGACGGCTTCCTGTAGCCCGGCGACCGGACAGCTCCCACTCGGCCGGCATGCCTGCTTCCGTTCGATCGCCCGATATGGGGACCACTCATCGTGACCCCTCGGCCGCAGTGTGACGCACGGAACGTCCGATCCGATCCCACTGCGTCACCCGATCGGGTAATGGGTAGGTTTCGGCCGCAGAGGGAAACCAGGGGACAACGCGCGAGGAGTGTGTGATGACCAGCACCGAAGGGGCCGGACGGCCCGACGAACCGAAGCCGACGGGCAGTCACGCGGCCCCGGAGGGAGCCGGCGTGCACCCGCTGATCGACCTGTCCCGTGACCCCAACCCGGGAAAGCCGGACCACGCGAAGCCGGACGAGGACTGAAGAGCTTCCCGCGTCCGGGCGACTCGTCCGGGACGGTCCAGGGCCCCGTCGAGAGGCGGGGAACACCCCGCGGCCGCGGAGTGTTGAAGGAAGCATCTCCGCTTCCGCGGCCGCGAACCCTCCGGCAGCGGCGGAATTCGGCGTCGCCGCCGTGCGTCGGGACCGAGGCGTGGAATGTCCCGCGTCCGCGCCGCGTTGAGAGGTACGCTGGAGGTTCGCCGACCTACAGACCCCCCGCCGCGCTCCGCCCCGACCCGGGCGGGTATCTTTGGAGACCGTGCCCGGCATGCGTCGGGCCGCTCCGCGTGCCGTGCGCATGGACGGGGTGCTCAGGCACCTGGTCACCGGCTTCGGCAGGTCGGGGTTCCGACGGAAATCCCTCCGGGAAGTTACCGGTCGCGAGACCGTGACGCGGGCCGACACGCCCGACCGCGGGGGCCGGTGAAGACACGAAGAAGCAGATCACGACAGGAAGCTGGTCCATTGCCCACGATCCAGCAGCTGGTCCGCAAGGGCCGCCAGGACAAGGCTGCCAAGCAGAAGACCGCGGCCCTCAAGGGGAGCCCGCAGCGGCGTGGCGTGTGCACTCGCGTGTACACCACGACCCCGAAGAAGCCGAACTCGGCGCTGCGCAAGGTCGCGCGTGTGAAGCTGACCAGCGGCATCGAGGTCACCGCCTACATCCCCGGTGAGGGCCACAACCTGCAGGAGCACTCGATGGTGCTCGTGCGTGGTGGTCGTGTGAAGGACCTTCCGGGTGTCCGTTACAAGATCATCCGCGGTTCGCTCGACACGCAGGGTGTCAAGAACCGCAAGCAGGCGCGCAGCCGGTACGGCGCGAAGAAGGAGAAGAGCTAATGCCCCGCAAGGGTCCGGCCCCCAAGCGGCCGCTGATCTCCGACCCCGTCTACGCCTCCCCGCTGGTCACCCAGCTGGTGAACAAGGTGCTGAAGGACGGGAAGCGGTCCCTGGCCGAGCGCATCGTGTACGGCGCGCTCGAAGGTGCTCGTGAGAAGTCGGGCACCGACCCGGTCGTCACGCTGAAGCGCGCCCTCGACAACGTGAAGCCCACCATCGAGGTGAAGAGCCGCCGCGTCGGTGGCGCCACCTACCAGGTGCCGATCGAGGTCAAGCCGGGTCGCTCCACCACCCTGGCGCTGCGCTGGCTGGTCTCCTTCTCGCAGGCCCGCCGCGAGAAGACGATGATCGAGCGCCTGCAGAACGAGCTCCTCGACGCTTCGAACGGTCTCGGTGCCTCGGTGAAGCGCCGCGAGGACACGCACAAGATGGCCGAGTCCAACCGGGCCTTCGCGCACTACCGCTGGTGATGACCGCCCGGCTGTCGATCAAGCCATGCCGGGCCCCAAGCTTGAGAACAGGGGAACACTCTCGTGGCACGTGAAGTGCTGACCGACCTGAACAAGGTCCGCAACATCGGCATCATGGCCCACATCGACGCCGGGAAGACGACCACCACCGAGCGGATCCTGTTCTACACCGGGGTCAACTACAAGATCGGTGAAGTCCACGACGGCGCCGCCACCATGGACTGGATGGAGGAGGAGCAGAAGCGGGGTATCACCATCACCTCGGCTGCCACCACCACCTTCTGGGACGACCACCAGATCAACATCATCGACACCCCCGGCCACGTCGACTTCACCGTCGAGGTGGAGCGCAACCTCCGGGTGCTCGACGGTGCGGTCGCCGTCTTCGACGGCAAGGAAGGCGTCGAGCCGCAGTCCGAGCAGGTCTGGCGGCAGGCGGACAAGTACGACGTCCCGCGTATCTGCTTCGTCAACAAGATGGACAAGCTGGGCGCGGACTTCTACTACACCGTGAAGACCATCGTGGACCGCCTCGGCGTGCGCCCGCTGGTCATCCAGCTGCCGATCGGCGCCGAGAACGACTTCGAAGGCGTCATCGACCTGGTCCGCATGAAGGCGCTGACCTGGCGCGGCGAGGTCCAGAAGGGCGAGGACTACTCGGTCGAGGACATCCCGGCCGAGCTGGCCGAGCTGGCCGCGGAGTACCGCGAGAAGCTCATCGAGACCGTCTCCGAGGCGGACGACGCGCTGATGGAGAAGTTCCTCGAGGGTGAGGAGCTGACGGAGGCCGAGATCAAGTCCGGCATCCGGAAGCTCACCATCACCAGCCAGGTCTTCCCGGTGCTGGCCGGTTCCGCGTTCAAGAACAAGGGCGTGCAGCCCATGCTCGACGCGGTCATCGACTACCTGCCGACCCCGCTGGACGTCCCGGCCGTCGAGGGCCTGCTGCCCGACGGCGAGACCGTGGCCTCCCGCAAGGCGTCGGTCGACGAGCCGTTCGCCGCGCTCGCGTTCAAGATCGCCGCGCACCCGTTCTTCGGCAAGCTGACCTACATCCGGGTGTACTCGGGCAAGGTCGCCGCCGGCGCGCAGGTCATCAACGCGACCAAGGAGCGCAAGGAGCGCATCGGGAAGATCTTCCAGATGCACTCCAACAAGGAGAACCCGGTCAACGACGCCCAGGTCGGCCACATCTACGCGGTCATCGGGCTGAAGGACACCACCACGGGTGACACCCTGGCGGACCCGCAGAACCCGATCGTGCTCGAGTCGATGACGTTCCCCGAGCCGGTCATCCGGGTCGCGATCGAACCGAAGACGAAGGCCGACCAGGAGAAGCTGTCCCTGGCGATCCAGAAGCTGGCCGAAGAGGACCCGACGTTCCAGGTCAAGCTGGACGAGGACACCGGTCAGACGATCATCGCGGGCATGGGCGAGCTGCACCTCGAGGTGCTGGTGAACCGGATGAAGTCCGACTACAAGGTCGAGGCGAACATCGGCAAGCCGCAGGTCGCCTACCGTGAGACGATCAAGAAGACGGTCGAGAAGCTCGACTACGTCCACAAGAAGCAGACCGGTGGTTCCGGCCAGTTCGCGAAGGTCATCGTGAAGCTGGAGCCGCTCGAGCGCACCGACGGCGCGCTCTACGAGTTCGACAACAAGGTGTCCGGTGGCCGCGTGCCGCGGGAGTACATCCCGTCGGTCGACGCGGGCGCGCAGGATGCGATGCAGTACGGCGTCCTGGCCGGCTACCCGCTCGTCGGGTTGAAGTTCACCCTGTTGGACGGTGCTTACCACGAGGTCGACTCTTCGGAGATGGCGTTCAAGATCGCCGGTTCCATGGCGATGAAGGAAGCCGCGAAGAAGGCCCACCCCGTGATCCTGGAGCCGATGATGGCGGTCGAGGTGACCACGCCCGAGGACTACATGGGTGACGTCATCGGTGACCTCAACTCCCGTCGTGGTCAGATCCAGGCCATGGAGGAGCGTGCGGGCATCCGCGTCGTGAAGGCGCTGGTCCCGCTGTCGGAGATGTTCGGCTACGTCGGTGACCTCCGGTCCCGCACCCAGGGCCGGGCGAACTACTCCATGTTGTTCGACTCCTACGCCGAGGTTCCCGCGAACGTCGCGAAGGAAATCATCGCGAAGGCGACGGGGGAGTAGCTCCCCCAGCGCTCGCGGGCAATAAGGGACTCTCCTGAACGTCCGCAGCACCGACGAAGGAACAATCGTGGGGCGGCAGCCACGCCGCCCCACGAGCACAAAGCGAAATCAGTCCAGGAGGACATTCCAGTGGCGAAGGCGAAATTCGAGCGGACCAAGCCGCACGTCAACATCGGCACCATCGGTCACGTTGACCACGGCAAGACGACTCTGACCGCGGCGATCACCAAGGTGCTGCACGACAAGTACCCCGAGCTGAACGAGTCGCGGGCGTTCGACCAGATCGACAACGCGCCGGAAGAGAAGCAGCGCGGCATCACGATCAACATCTCGCACGTCGAGTACCAGACCGAGAAGCGTCACTACGCCCACGTCGACGCCCCCGGTCACGCGGACTACATCAAGAACATGATCACCGGTGCCGCGCAGATGGACGGCGCGATCCTGGTCGTGGCCGCCACCGACGGCCCGATGCCGCAGACCCGTGAGCACGTGCTGCTCGCCCGCCAGGTCGGCGTGCCCTACATCGTGGTCGCGCTGAACAAGGCCGACATGGTCGACGACGAGGAGATCCTCGAGCTCGTCGAGCTGGAGGTCCGCGAGCTGCTGTCCTCGCAGGAGTTCCCGGGCGACGACGCGCCGGTCGTGCGCGTGTCCGGTCTCAAGGCCCTCGAGGGCGACGAGAAGTGGGCCGAGGCCGTTCTCGAGCTCATGGCGGCCGTCGACGACAGCGTGCCGGACCCGGTCCGCGAGCTCGACAAGCCGTTCCTGATGCCGATCGAAGACGTCTTCACCATCACCGGTCGTGGCACCGTGGTGACCGGTCGCGTCGAGCGCGGCCAGATCAACGTCAACGAAGAGGTCGAGATCGTCGGCATCAAGGAGAAGTCGACCAAGACGACTGTCACCGGTGTCGAGATGTTCCGCAAGCTGCTCGACTCGGGCCAGGCGGGCGACAACGTGGGCCTGCTGGTCCGCGGTATCAAGCGCGAGGACGTCGAGCGCGGCCAGGTCGTCGTGAAGCCGGGCACCACCACCCCGCACACCGACTTCGAGGGCCGGGTCTACATCCTGTCGAAGGACGAGGGTGGCCGTCACACCCCGTTCTTCAACAACTACCGCCCGCAGTTCTACTTCCGCACCACCGACGTGACCGGCGTCGTGACCCTCCCCGAGGGCACCGAAATGGTCATGCCGGGTGACAACACCGACATCACGGTCGCGCTGATCCAGCCGGTCGCGATGGACGAGGGTCTGCGCTTCGCCATCCGCGAGGGTGGCCGGACCGTCGGCGCCGGCCAGGTCACCAAGATCATCAAGTGATTTCCCGCCCCGGCCGGGGGTGATACACCCCCGGCTCAGGGGCGTCAAATCACGTGTGCGACACTATTCGGGTTGCTCGTCCTGGGGCGGCCGATCCCTTCGGGGGTCCGGCCGCCTCGGTGCGAGTGGCCACGGTCCGCGGAGCTCTTTCCTTCGGGTGAGGCGAGCGGGCAAAGGCAGTGAGACGGTCAGTGCTTGCAGGTGACAGTGCTTGCAAAAGCGGTGCCGGCTCATCGCCTCCTCACGTTGAGGAAGACCAGGCAAGACGACGATCCCGCGGGATCCGTCTGTGCGTCGGGCGCGACACGCCCGACCGCGTGGACCGGGGACAGGGCCGTTGAACTGCGGAAACCCAGGCTCAGGGTGGCAACATCCAGCGGGGTTTGTGAGATAGCGGCACGAGACGACAAGGAACGAGCAGCCACCATGGCGGGACAGAAGATCCGCATCCGGCTCAAGGCCTACGACCACGAGGCGATCGACACCTCGGCGCGCAAGATCGTGGAGACGGTCACGCGCACCGGCGCCCGGGTTGTCGGGCCGGTGCCGCTGCCCACCGAGAAGAACGTTTACTGCGTCATCCGCTCGCCGCACAAGTACAAGGACTCGCGCGAGCACTTCGAGATGCGCACGCACAAGCGTCTGATCGACATCCTCGACCCGACGCCGAAGACGGTCGACGCGCTCATGCGCATCGACCTGCCGGCGAGCGTCGACGTCAACATCCAGTAGTAGCGGCGGGCGAGCGGCGGAGAGTAAGAGACTCATGTCTGACAGGCAGATGAAGGGCATCCTGGGCACCAAGCTCGGGATGACCCAGGTCTTCGACGAGCAGAACCGGGTTGTCCCGGTCACCGTCGTGAAGGCCGGTCCGAACGTGGTCACCCAGGTTCGGACCCAGGACAAGGACGGCTACATGGCCGTGCAGCTGGCGTTCGGCGCGGTCGACCCGCGCAGGGTGAACAAGCCGCGCACGGGCCACTTCGACAAGGCGGGCGTGACGCCGCGCCGGTTCCTCGCCGAGCTGCGTACCACCGACGCCGAGACCTACGAGGTCGGGCAGGAGATCACCGCCGAGGTGTTCGCCGCCGGCGTCGAGGTCGACGTGACCGGTACCAGCAAGGGCAAGGGCTACGCGGGCGTCATGAAGCGCCACGGCTTCAAGGGCCAGGGCGCGAGCCACGGTGCTCAGGCCGTGCACCGCCGACCGGGCTCGATCGGTGGCTGTGCCACCCCGGGCCGCGTTTTCAAGGGCGTGCGCATGGCAGGCCGAATGGGCAGTGACCGGGTCACCACGCAGAACCTGACCGTGCACGCCGTGCGTGCCGACGACGGCCTGCTGCTGATCAAGGGCGCCGTGCCCGGTCCCAAGGGCGGCGTGCTGTTCGTTCGCAGCGCCGCGAAGGGTGGTAACTCCGAATGACAAGCGTCGAGCTGAAGACCCCGGCCGGTAAAGCCGACGGCACCGTGGACCTCCCCGAGGAGATCTTCGACGTGCAGGCCAATGTCGCGCTGATGCACCAGGTCGTGATCGGCCAGCTGGCCGCCGCGCGCCAGGGCACGCACGACACGAAGACCCGTGGCGAAGTTCGCGGTGGTGGCAAGAAGCCGTACCGGCAGAAGGGCACCGGCCGTGCCCGCCAGGGTTCGACCCGCGCCCCGCAGTTCGTCGGTGGTGGCGTCGTCCACGGCCCCACGCCGCGTGACTACGCCCAGCGCACCCCGAAGAAGATGAAGGCCGCCGCCCTGCGTGGCGCCCTCTCCGACCGGGCGCGCGCCGGCCAGCTGCACATCGTCACCGAGCTGGTGACCGGTGAGAAGCCGTCCACCAAGGCCGCCAAGAGCGTGCTCGCCGCGGTGACGCAGGCGAAGCGCGTCCTCGTGGTGCTGCACCGGGACGACGAGTACAGCTGGGTTTCCCTGCGGAATCTCCCCGAGGTGCACCTGCTCTGGGCCGACCAGCTCAACACCTACGACGTGCTGGTCAACGACGACGTCGTGTTCACCAAGGCCGCGTACGACGTGTTCGTCGCCGGCCCCGTCCGCGGTAAGACCGTCAAGGCTTCCGCGCGGTCGGGCGAGGTCACGGAAGGGAGTGACGAGAAGTGAGTTCGGTCGCCATTCCGGACCCCCGCGACATCCTGCTCGCGCCGGTCATCTCCGAGAAGTCCTACGGGCTGCTCGAGGACCACAAGTACACGTTCATCGTCCGTCCGGACGCCAACAAGACCCAGGTCAAGATCGCGGTCGAGAAGGTGTTCGGCGTCAAGGTGGTCAGTGTCAACACGGCCAACCGCAAGGGCAAGCGTAAGCGGACTCGCGCCGGCTTCGGCAAGCGCAAGGACACCAAGCGCGCCATCGTGACTCTTTCGCCTGAGAGCAAGGCGATTGAGATCTTCGGCGGACCCACCGCGTAAAGGACTGAGCTGACAATGGGCATCCGCAAGTACAAGCCGACGACCCCGGGTCGTCGCGGTTCGAGCGTCTCGGACTTCGCCGAGATCACCCGCTCGACTCCCGAGAAGTCGCTGCTGCGTCCGCTGAGCAGCACCGGCGGGCGTAACTCGTCGGGCAAGATCACCACCCGGCACAAGGGTGGCGGCCACAAGCGCGCTTACCGCCTCATCGATTTCCGTCGCAACGACAAGGACGGCGTTCCCGCCAAGGTCGCGCACATCGAGTACGACCCCAACCGGTCCGCTCGCATCGCGCTGCTGCACTACGCCGACGGCGAGAAGCGCTACATCATCGCGCCGGAGAAGCTGAAGCAGGGCGACACCGTCGAGAACGGCCCCCGGGCCGACATCAAGCCGGGCAACAACCTGCCGCTGCGCAACATCCCCGTCGGTACCGTGATCCACGCGATCGAGCTCCGCCCCGGCGGCGGCGCGAAGATGGCGCGGTCCGCGGGCGCGAAGGTGCAGCTCGTCGCCAAGGACGGTCCGTACGCCCAGCTGCGTCTCCCCTCGGGCGAGATCCGCAACGTGGACGTGCGCAACCGCGCCACGATCGGCGAGGTCGGCAACTCCGACCACGCCAACATCAACTGGGGCAAGGCGGGTCGTAACCGCTGGCGCGGCAAGCGCCCCACGGTCCGTGGTGTCGTGATGAACCCGGTCGACCACCCGCACGGTGGTGGCGAGGGCAAGACGTCCGGTGGTCGTCACCCCGTCAACCCGAACGGTAAGCCCGAAGGCCGCACGCGTCGCCGCAAGGCGTCCGACGCGATGATCGTCCGCCGCCGCCGTACCGGCAAGAACAAGCGCTGAGCAGGGAGGTAGAAGAACATGCCACGTAGCCTCAAAAAGGGCCCCTTCGTGGACGACCACCTGCTCAAGAAGGTGGACGTTCTCAACGAGTCGGGCAAGAAGACCGTGATCAAGACTTGGTCGCGGCGTTCCACGATCATCCCGGATTTCCTGGGGCACACGATCGCGGTGCACGACGGCCGCAAGCACGTCCCGGTGTTCGTCACCGAGGCGATGGTGGGTCACAAGCTGGGCGAGTTCGCCCCGACGCGGACCTTCAAGGGCCACATCAAGGACGACCGGAAGTCGCGCCGCCGCTGAGCGGGCACGAGAGATCAAGGAACTAGCGATGAACGCCCAGAACGACGTGGCCGAGGCTCTGCCTGTGGCTTACGCGCGGGCTCGCTTCGTCCGGGACTCGCCTACCAAGGTGCGCCGGGTCATCGAGCTCATCAAGGGACGTAGCGCCGCCGACGCCTTGGCCGTGCTCCGTTTCGCCCCTCAGGCGGCGAGCGAGCCGGTCGCGAAGGTGCTTGCCAGCGCTGTGGCCAACGCCGAGAACAACCTTCAGCTGGACCCGGAGACGCTCTGGGTCAAGAACGCGTACGCCGACGAGGGCCCCACCCTCAAGCGGATCCGCCCGCGGGCCCAGGGCCGTGCGTACCGGATCCGCAAGCGGACCAGCCACATCACCGTCGAGGTGGAGTCGCGTCCGGCCGTCGCGCAGAAGGCTCAGAGCAAGAAGAAGGCAGGTGGCCGGTAGTGGGCCAGAAAATCAACCCGCACGGTTTCCGCCTGGGTATCACCACGGACTGGAAGTCGCGCTGGTACGCCGACAAGCAGTACGCCGAGTACGTGGCCGAGGACGTCAAGATCCGCAAGCTGCTGGCGACGGGCATGGAGCGCGCCGGCATCTCGAAGGTCGAGATCGAGCGCACCCGTGACCGCGTCCGCGTCGACATCCACACCGCCCGGCCGGGCATCGTCATCGGCCGCCGCGGCGCGGAGGCCGACCGGATTCGCGGCGCGCTGGAGAAGCTGACCAAGAAGCAGGTCCAGCTGAACATCCTCGAGGTCAAGAACCCCGAGGCCGACGCCCAGCTGGTCGCCCAGGCGGTCGCGGAGCAGCTCTCCAACCGTGTGGCGTTCCGCCGCGCGATGCGGAAGGCGATCCAGACCTCCATGCGCTCGCCGCAGGTCAAGGGCATCCGCGTGCAGTGCGGCGGTCGTCTCGGCGGTGCCGAGATGTCCCGCTCCGAGCACTACCGCGATGGCCGCGTCCCGCTGCACACGCTGCGTGCCGACATCGACTACGGCTTCTTCGAGGCCAAGACGACGTTCGGGCGCATCGGCGTCAAGGTGTGGATCTACAAGGGTGAGCTCGTCGGTGGCCTGAAGGCTCGCGAAGCCCGTGACGCCGCCGAGCGCGCGCCGCGTGGCGGTCGCGACCGCGACCGCAGCGACCGGCCGTCCCGCCCGCGTCGTTCCGGCGCCTCGGGCACGACCGCCACCTCGACCGAAGCCGGTCGCGCCGCAGCGGCCGCCACGACCGAGGCGGCCCCGGCCACCGAGACCGCAGAAAAGACGGAGGGCTGAGACGTGCTCATCCCGCGCAGGGTCAAGCACCGGAAGCAGCACTCCCCGAAGCGCCACGGCGCCGCCAAGGGTGGCACGAAGGTCAGCTTCGGCGAGTACGGCATCCAGGCGCTTGAGCACAGCTACGTGACGAACCGGCAGATCGAGTCCGCTCGTATCGCCATGACCCGTCACATCAAGCGTGGTGGCAAGGTGTGGACGACCATCTACCCGGACCGCCCGCTGACCAAGAAGCCGGCCGAGACCCGGATGGGTTCCGGTAAGGGTTCGCCCGAGTGGTGGGTCGCCAACGTGAAGCCGGGCCGCGTGATGTTCGAGATCAGCTTCCCGAACGAGGAGACCGCCCGCGAGGCGCTCCGTCGCGCGATCCACAAGCTGCCCATGAAATGCCGCATCGTGACCCGTGAAGGTGGTGAGTTCTGATGGCGAACGCAGGTGCTTTGGCATCGGAGCTGCGTGAGCTCACCGCGGAAGAGCTCGTTCTGCGTCTGAAGGAATACAAGGAGGAGCTCTTCAACCTCCGCTTCCAGATGGCGACCGGGCAGCTCGACAACAACCGCCGTCTGCGCACCGTCCGCACGGACATCGCGCGGATCTACACGGTCATGCGCGAGCGCGAACTCGGCCTGTCCGTTGCCCCCGACGCCGAGAGTGAAGGTGCCGCATGAGCGAGCCCACCACCGAGACGCCGGCCCGGAACGACCGCAAGGTCCGCGAGGGCTACGTCGTCTCGGACAAGATGAACAAGACGATCGTGGTCGAGCTCGAGGACCGCAAGAAGCACCCCCGTTACTCGAAGGTCGTCCGCTCCACCTCCAAGGTGAAGGTGCACGACGAGAACAACGAGGCGGGCGTGGGCGACCGGGTCACCCTGATGGAGACCCGCCCGCTGTCCGCGACGAAGCGGTGGCGCCTGGTGCAGATCGTGGAGAAGGCCAAGTAAGCAGGGCTCTTCGGAGTCTTTAGTTCCGCAAGGCTCGCCACTGTGAACCTCACAAACCGTGAAACTTCACAAGCGGGCGAGAACCGGCGCGACATACAGGAGTTGACGTGATCCAGCAGGAGTCGCGGCTTCGGGTAGCCGACAACACGGGTGCAAAGGAAATTCTCTGCATCCGCGTTCTCGGTGGCTCCGGGCGGCGCTACGCCGGCATCGGCGACATCATCGTCGCCACCGTGAAGGACGCCATCCCGGCTGCCGGGGTGAAGAAGGGCGACGTCGTCAAGGCTGTCATCGTCCGCACGGTCAAGGAGCGCCGTCGTCCGGACGGTTCCTACATCCGGTTCGACGAGAACGCCGCCGTGCTCATCAAGAACGACAACGAGCCCCGCGGCACCCGCATCTTCGGCCCGGTGGGCCGCGAGCTGCGTGACCGAAAGTTCATGAAGATCATTTCGCTCGCGCCGGAGGTCTTGTGATGAAGGTGAAGAAGGGCGACACGGTCGTCGTCATCGCCGGCAAGGACAAGGGCGCCAAGGGCAAGGTCATCCAGGCCTACCCGGAGCGCGAGCGCGTGCTGGTCGAGGGCGTGAACCGGATCAAGAAGCACACGCGGATCAGCCAGACCCAGCGCGGTGCGCAGTCCGGCGGCATCGTCACGCAGGAGGCGCCCATCCACGTCTCGAACGTGATGGTCGTCGACTCGGACGGCAAGCCGGCCCGGGTGGGTTACCGCATCGGCGAGGACGGCAAGAAGGTCCGGATCTCGCGCCGG
This sequence comes from Amycolatopsis sp. NPDC026612, assembly GCF_040638285.1. Taxonomy (NCBI): domain Bacteria; kingdom Bacillati; phylum Actinomycetota; class Actinomycetes; order Pseudonocardiales; family Pseudonocardiaceae; genus Amycolatopsis; species Amycolatopsis sp. NPDC026612. The sequence goes on along the minus strand of NZ_JBEZYB010000061.1, from coordinate 13,102 downwards.
AACGGTAAGGACATCTGATGACCACCGCAGAGAAGACCTCGCCGCGCCTCAAGGTGCGCTACCGCGAGGAAATCAAGGGCCAGCTGCAGGCTGAGTTCTCCTTCGCCAACGTCCACCAGATCCCGGGCGTGACGAAGGTCGTCGTGAACATGGGCGTCGGCGACGCCGCCCGCGACAGCAAGCTGATCGACGGCGCGGTCAAGGACCTCGCCCTGATCACCGGCCAGAAGCCGGAGGTCCGGAAGGCCCGCAAGTCCATCGCGCAGTTCAAGCTGCGTGAAGGTCAGCCGATCGGCGCGCGCGTCACGCTGCGCGGCGACCGGATGTGGGAGTTCCTCGACCGGCTGCTGACCATCGCGCTGCCGCGTATCCGCGACTTCCGCGGGCTTTCGCCGAAGCAGTTCGACGGCCACGGCAACTACACGTTCGGTCTCAACGAGCAGTCGATGTTCCACGAGATCGATCCCGACTCCATCGACCGCCCGCGCGGCATGGACGTCACCGTCGTCACGACCGCCACGAACGACGACGAGGGCCGGGCGCTGCTGCGCAAGCTCGGCTTCCCGTTCAAGGAGAACTGAGCCGATGGCCAAGAAAGCACTGGTCCACAAGGCCGCGAAGAAGCCGAAGTTCGCCGTGCGCGGCTACACCCGCTGCCAGCGGTGCGGCCGCCCGCACGCCGTGTTCCGCAAGTTCGGGCTCTGCCGGATCTGCCTTCGCGAGATGGCGCACGCGGGCGAGCTGCCCGGCGTCCGCAAGTCCAGCTGGTAAGAGCTTTTTTCTAAACTCCCACTTCGCCACAGGCCCCGCTGTCCGTGTTTCGGACGGCGGGGAACCAGGCGAGAAAGGTTGACAGGTCACCATGACGATGACCGACCCCATCGCAGACTTCTTGACGCGTCTGCGTAACGCGAACTCGGCGTACCACGACGAGGTCAAGCTCCCGCACTCGAAGCTCAAGGCGAACATCGCCGAGATCCTCAAGCGCGAGGGTTACATCGCGGGTTACCACGACGAGCCGGGCGAGAAGCACAAGAACCTCGTCGTCGAGCTCAAGTACGGCCCCAACCGTGAGCGGAGCATCGCCGGCCTGCGGCGCGTCTCCAAGCCCGGTCTGCGGATCTACGCAAAATCGACCGAACTGCCGTCCGTCCTCGGCGGCCTGGGCATCGCGATCATCTCGACGTCCGGTGGCCTTCAGACCGACCGTCAGGCCAAGCGCAACAGCGTGGGCGGCGAAGTCCTCGCCTACGTCTGGTAAGGGAAGGGGAACAGGCATGTCACGCATCGGAAAGCTGCCGGTCGCCGTCCCTTCCGGGGTCGAGGTGACCATCGACGGTCAGCACATTCAGGTCAAGGGGCCCAAGGGCACCCTGGAGCACACCATCGCCGAGCCGATCACCGTCGAACGCGACGAGACCGGCACGCTGCTGGTCAAGCGCCCGGACGACGAGCGCACCAGCAAGGCACTGCACGGGCTCACCCGTACGCTGGTGAACAACCTCGTCGTCGGCGTCACCGCCGGCTACGAGAAGAAGATGGAAATCCACGGCGTGGGTTACCGCGTGCAGGCGAAGGGGTCGGACCTCGAGTTCGCTCTCGGCTACTCGCACCCGGTGAAGATCGAGGCCCCCGAGGGCATCACCTTCAAGGTGGAGACCCCGACCCGGTTCTCGGTTTCGGGCATCGACAAGCAGAAGGTCGGCCAGATCTCGGCCGTCATCCGCAAGCTGCGGCGCCCGGACCCGTACAAGGGCAAGGGCCTGCGCTACGAGGGTGAGAAGATCCGCCGCAAGGTCGGAAAGACGGGTAAGTGATCATGAGCGACACGACTACGAAGCGCAAGCCGGTGGGCAAGGACATCTCGACCCGCCGCCGCGTCGCGAAGGCCCGTCGGCACTTCCGGCTCCGCAAGAAGGTCTCGGGCACCGACCAGCGTCCGCGCTTGGTCGTCAAGCGGTCCTCGCGGCACATCGCCGTGCAGGTCATCGACGACCTCGCCGGCCACACGCTGGCGTCCGCGTCCACCCTCGAGGCGGACCTCCGGACGTTCGAGGGCGACAAGAAGGCCAAGGCCGCCAAGGTCGGGGCACTCGTCGCCGAGCGGGCCAAGAACGCCGGGATCTCGGCTGTGGTGTTCGACCGTGGGGGCAACGCCTACCACGGCCGCATCGCCGCGCTCGCCGACGCCGCCCGTGAGGCGGGGTTGGAGTTCTGATGGAGACACAGTTGCAGAAGCAGGAGAGGGAAGCCTGATGCCGGGACGTACACGGCAATTCGGCGGCGGACAGGGCGGACCCGGCGGGCAGGGCGGCAACGACCGCAATGAACGTCGTGGTGGCGGCCGGGACCGGCGCGACAGCGGCCGTGGCGGGGCCGGCCAGGACAAGACCCCGCACCTCGAGAAGGTCGTGACGATCAACCGCGTCGCCAAGGTCGTCAAGGGTGGTCGTCGCTTCAGCTTCACCGCCCTGGTGGTCGTCGGTGACGGCGACGGTCAGGTCGGCGTCGGCTACGGCAAGGCCAAGGAAGTTCCCGCGGCCATCGCCAAGGGCGTCGAGGAAGCGAAGAAGAACTTCTTCCGCGTCCCGCGCATCGGTGGCACCATTCCCCACCCGATCACGGGTGAGGCGTCCGCCGGTGTCGTGCTGCTCCGTCCGGCGTCCGCCGGTACCGGCGTCATCGCCGGTGGCCCGGTGCGCGCGGTGCTGGAGTGCGCGGGCGTCCACGACGTGCTGTCGAAGTCGCTCGGCTCCGACAACGCGATCAACATCGTGCACGCGACCGTGGCGGCCCTGAAGGGCCTGCAGCGTCCGGAAGAGGTGGCGGCCCGCCGTGGCCTGCCGCTCGAGGACGTCGCGCCGGCCCGGATGATGCGCCAACGCGCGGGCCAGGTGGTCTGACATGGCTCAGCTCAAGGTCACCCAGGTCAAGAGCAAGATCGGCACGAAGCACGCTCACCGCGAGTCGCTGCGCACCCTCGGGCTGCGCAAGATCCGCCAGAGCGTCGTGCGTGATGACACCCCCCAGGTGCGCGGCCTGATCCACACCGTCCGCCACCTGGTGGAGGTCGAGGAGGTCCAGGCATGACGGCCATCAAGATCCACCACCTGCGTCCGGCTCCGGGCGCCAAGCGCGACAAGATGCGCGTGGGTCGTGGTGAAGGTTCGAAGGGCAAGACGGCCGGTCGCGGTACGAAGGGCACCAAGGCCCGGAAGAACGTGCCCGCCCGGTTCGAGGGTGGGCAGATGCCCATCCAGATGCGGCTCCCGAAGCTGCGTGGCTTCAAGAACCGCTTCCGCACCGAGTACCAGCCGGTGAACGTGGGCGACATCGCCCGCCTCTTCCCGGACGGCGGCCAGATCGGCGCCGAGGAGCTCGTCAAGGGCGGTCTGGTCCGCAAGGGCAAGCTGGTGAAGGTCCTCGGCAACGGCGACCTCAACGGCGTCAAGCTGGACATCACGGCGGACGCGTTCTCCGGCTCCGCCAAGGAGAAGCTCGAGGCGGCCGGCGGTTCGGCCACCACCAACTGAGCGCAGCAACCCACCGAAAGGCCCGCCTGGTTCACCCAGGCGGGCCTTTCGGCGTCCGATGACCGGAGTTCCGCGCCGCCCGGAGCGCGACCGGAGCGCGACTGGCGGGCCGAATGCCTTGCCGCCGCGGAGATCCGGACGGAGGATCACCAGGTGGACAGACCATCGCAGGACCCGCCCGAGCCGCTGGGATCTCCACCGGAAGCCGCGGACTCGCCGCTGAGCTTCCCCGTCGAGGCATCCCGGCCCGCGGGCCCCGAGCCGGGGTCGGGAGCGCCGCAGGAGTCGCCGGCCGAAGCTTCGCGACCTGGCGACGTAGCGGGGGGAGCGGGGTTCGCTCCTGTTCACCCGGGCGAGGTGCCGCCGCAGGGTGAGCCGTTGCGCTTCCCGGCCGAAGCCCCTCGCCCCCAAGACGCGTTCACCGGGCCGCCCTCCGCGCCGCTCCAGCCTGCACCGCTGCCGTACCCCGTCGCCCAGATCCCCGGCGCCGCCACCGCGGCGCCCCCACCGGTGGCCGAGCCGCCGGAAGCCCCCGCCCCGGCGCCTCCGGTGCCCCTGCTGCGGTTCGTTCCGCCCGTCCTCGCCGTCATCGCCGCCGTCATGACCGCACTCGGCTCCTTCCTGCCGCTGTTCCGGATCCGGCAGCAGATCGGCTCCGGCCAGCAGTTCCTGGACAACCCGATGATCGTCACCGAGACGGCCTGGGGCAGCAGCTTCGAGATCCCGGGCCAGGAGGTGACCGACCAGACCGGCTCGCCGGTCGGCATCCCGCTCCTCATCGCGGTCGTCCTGCTGGTCGCCGCCGCGCTGACCCTCTTCCCGCGGACGAGCCACCGCCTCGGCCGGCGGCTGATCGCGGCGGGGGCCGCCTTCACCGCCGGGGTGGTCATCACCGTCGCCATGAGCGGGATCGGGTGGTCGGCGCTCGCCGGCGGCGGTGAGCTGGAGGTCGCCACGGCACCGGGCATGTGGCTGCTGATCGCCGGGACCGTCGCGGCCGCGGCCGCTGCCGCGGTGGCCTACCTGCCTGCCCGAGGACGCTTCGCCGGCGACTGGGCCGATCCGGCCGTCGCCTACGCGGACACCCCGACGCCGCCCGCCGGCGTCGCCATCACCGTCCTGCCGCCGGAGCCGGGGGAGGACCAGCGCGGGTGATCCCGGGCGTTACGCCGGGGGCGAACAACGTGCCCGGCGTCCCCACGGGATGACTCTCGGTGTTCGCCCAGCTCGCGGCTTTCTCCCTGCTGATTGCCGCCGTGAGGGCCGGACCAGGTCAAGCGCTCGCCGCGCCGGAGACCGCGCCGGCGATCGTCAAGCAGGCCCCCGGCCCGAAGGTGATCGACGCAGGTCATGCCTTACCCACCAACAGGATCCCCGGGCACGCGCGATCAGCGGCCGAGCCCCCGAAATCGGCCCCACGGCGAGCCGGTGTGTCAAGCAATACCGCCAAGACGGCGATGTGGATCAACCCGCCGGAGCAACCTTGGTACGGAAAACGCACACGGACTGCGGACACGCCCGGTGAAGCTGTTAGAGTCGGCGACACGCTTCGGGACGAGTGTGCCCCGAAGCGTTCCTGGCTTGCGTGCCAGTAGTGCTGTGTGTTCCTGCCGGCCCCGTGCCGGCCAAGCCGATCGTCGGTTAGGACAGCCGACGACGCCGAGGAGGTCCCCCGCGTGCTCAGCGCCTTCCGCTCGGCTCTCGCGACGCCGGATCTACGCAAGAAGATCCTGTTCACGCTAGCCATCGTCGCGGTTTACCGAATCGGTGCGACCATTCCGGCGCCCGGCATCTCGTACGGTGCCGTACAGGCCTGTAGCTCCCAGGCGCAGCAGGAGGGCGTCTACCAGCTGCTGAACCTGTTCAGCGGTGGTGCGCTGCTGCAGCTGTCGCTCTTCTCGACCGGCATCATGCCGTACATCACGGCGAGCATCATCATCCAGCTGCTCACCGTGGTCATCCCGCGGTTCGAGGAGCTGAAGAAGGAAGGGCAGTCCGGCCAGGGCAAGCTGACCCAGTACACCCGGTACCTGACGATCGCGCTGGCGATCCTCCAGGCCACCGGCGTGGTCGCGCTCGCGGACCGCAAGCAGCTCTTCCCCGACTGCCAGTCGCCGATCATCCCGGACAACAGCGTCTACTCGCTGGCCATCATCGTCATCACGATGACCGCGGGCACCGCCGTCATGATGTGGCTGGGTGAGCTGATCACCGAGCGCGGTGTCGGCAACGGCATGTCCGTCCTGATCTTCCTGAACATCGCCGCGCGCATCCCGGTCGAGGGCGGCAACATCCTGTCCAACGGCGGTGGCATCGCGCTGACGATGATCTGCGTCTTCGGCCTGGTGATCATCGCGAGCGTCATCTTCGTCGAGCAGGGGCAGCGCCGGATCCCGGTGCAGTACGCCAAGCGCATGATCGGCCGCCGGATGTACGGCGGCACGTCGACCTACCTGCCGATCAAGGTGAACCAGGCCGGCGTCATCCCGGTCATCTTCGCTTCGTCCCTGCTGTACCTGCCGGACCTGATCAGCCGCCTCGTCGGCGACCAGAACAGCAACTCCGGCTGGCAGGTGTTCATCAAGAACTACGTCGTGAACCAGTCCAGCTGGGTGCACATCGCGCTGTACTTCGCGCTGATCATCTTCTTCACGTACTTCTACATCACGATCACGTTCAACGTGGACGAGCGCGCGGACGAGATGAAGAAGTTCGGTGGCTTCATCCCGGGCATCCGCCCGGGCCGTCCCACCGCGGAGTACCTGAGCTACGTGCTCGGCCGGATCACCCTGCCGGGTTCGCTGTACCTGGGCATCATCGCGATCCTCCCGAACTTCTTCCTGTCGGTGACCGGTAGCGGGAACAACCAGAACTTCCCGTTCGGTGGCACGGCTGTGCTGATCATGGTCGGTGTCGGTCTCGACACCGTGAAGCAGATCGAAAGCCAGCTGATGCAGCGCAACTACGAAGGGTTCTTGAAGTGACGCGCCTGGTTCTCGTCGGACCGCCCGGCGCCGGCAAGGGCACGCAGGCGGTGGCCCTGTCCGGGCAGTTGCGCATCCCGCACATCTCCACGGGTGACCTGTTCCGCGCGCACGTCGGCCAGGAGACGCCGCTGGGCCAGGAGGCGAAGCGCTACCTGGACTCGGGCGAGCTCGTGCCCGACTCGGTCACCAACGAGATGGTCCGCGAGCGGCTCGCCGAGCCGGACGCGAAGGCCGGCTTCCTGCTCGACGGCTTCCCCCGCAACACCAAGCAGGCCGAGGTCCTCGGCGAGATCCTGGGTGACGCCGACGTCTCGCTCGACGCGGTCATCCAGCTGCAGGTCCCGGAAGACGTCGTCGTCGGGCGGCTCATGTCGCGCGGCCGCGCGGACGACACCGAAGAGGTCATCCGCCGCCGTCAGCAGATCTACGTGTCGGACACCGCACCGCTGCTCGAGTACTACGCCGGCATCCTCGTGACCGTCGACGGCGTCGGCAGTGTCGAGGAAATTTCCGGCCGGGTGCTGAAAGCGCTGCGCGACCGCACGTGAACCTCGGAGGATTGCGTGTTCTGCAAGTGCTCCGCCGTGGGCGCATGATCGAGGTCAAGACCCCGGACGAGCTGCAGGCGATGCGGGCCGCGGGCCTCGTCGTCGCCCGCACGCTCGCCGCGGTCCGCGCCGCGGCGAAGCCGGGCGTCAGCACCGCCGAGCTCGACGAGCTGGCAGAGCAGACGATCCGGGACGCCGGCGCGGTGCCGTCGTTCCAGGGCTACCACGGGTTCCCGGCGTCGATCTGCGCGTCGGTGAACGAACAGATCGTCCACGGCATCCCGGCGAAGACCCAGGTGCTGGCCGACGGCGACATCATCTCCGTCGACTGCGGCGCGATCCTGGACGGCTGGCACGGCGACTCCGCCGTGACGCTGGCCATCGGCACGGTCTCCGACGCCGACCTCGCGCTGTCCGCCGCGACCGAGGCGGCGATGTGGGCCGGGATCGAGGCGGTCCGCCCCGGCGGCCGGCTCACCGACATCTCCTACGCCGTCCAGTCCGCCGCCGAGCGCGCGGGTCGCGACGACGGCATCGAGTACGGGATGATCGTCGAGTACGGCGGCCACGGCATCGGCCGCCAGATGCACATGGATCCCTTCCTGCCGAACATCGGCAAGCCGGGCAAGGGCCCGCGGCTCAAGCCGGGCATGGCACTGGCGATCGAGCCGATGCTGACCGGTGGCGGCGGGGAGACCCGCGAACTGGACGACGGCTGGACGGTCGTCACGGCCGACGGCTCCCGCGCGGCCCACTGGGAGCACACGGTGGCGATCACCGAAGAGGGCCCGTGGGTCCTCACCGCTCCCGAAGACGCCTGACCTGCGCAAACACCGTCGTGAGTGGTAAAGACGGTTAGAACCGTCTTTACCACTCACGACCGCTGTCGCTGGTCCGCTTAGCATGGTCACCCCCGGTTGGGGGTCGCGACACGGGTTGCGTACACTGTCAAGTCGGCGCACTTATCGCGCCCGGATCCTGCGCGTTCGTGAACTCACGGTCTTGGGACTCGGGCACCAGTGTGCCGACGCACCACCCAACCAGCACTAGTGCTCAGGTTGGTCACAAAGCGTAGCGACAGACAGTGTCGACAAAGGCTGTATGCGACAGGAAATGCGGAGGACATGGCGAAGAAAGACGGGGCCATCGAGGTCGAAGGCCGCGTAGTCGAGCCGCTCCCCAACGCGATGTTCCGCGTCGAGTTGGAGAACGGTCACAAGGTCCTGGCACACATCAGCGGCAAGATGCGGCAGCACTACATCCGCATCCTGCCCGAGGACAGGGTTGTCGTGGAGCTTTCGCCCTACGACCTCTCTCGTGGTCGCATCGTCTACCGCTACAAGTGATCACGAGCAGCTCAGAAGCAGGAGAGCAGAAGACGTGAAGGTCCAGCCGAGCGTCAAGAAGATCTGCGACAAGTGCAAGGTGATCCGCCGTCACGGCCGGATCATGGTGATCTGCGAAAACCTGCGGCACAAGCAGCGGCAGGGCTGATCGCCCGCACTCGACCAGAGTGGATTGACGGCTACACAACCTCCCCGCACCTGCCGGGTCACGCGAGTGAGCCGGTTCACCCCCGGGCTTCAGGCCGGGGCCGGGACACCCGAAGCGCAAGCCGAGGGCACGACAGGCGAGTCGGTCCCGGAACCGGACGGGGAGCAGACCTGAAGATGAAACCGAAGAAGGAGCATCAACGCCAATGGCACGACTCGCTGGCGTAGACCTCCCCCGCGAAAAGCGGTTGGAGATCGCGCTTACCTACATCTACGGCATCGGCCGTACCCGCTCGAAGCAGCTGATCAAGGCTGCCGAGCTCAACGCGGACACCCGCGTCAAGGACCTCAGCGATGACGACCTCGCGAAGCTGCGTGTGTACATCGAAGAGAACTTCAAGGTCGAGGGTGACCTTCGCCGTGAGGTGAACGCCGACATCCGTCGGAAGATCGAGATCGGGTGCTACGAGGGCCTTCGCTGGCGTCGCGGACTGCCCGTCCGTGGTCAGCGCACGAAGACCAACGCCCGTACCCGCAAGGGTCCGAAGAAGACGGTCGCCGGCAAGAAGAAGGCTGGCAAGAAGTGAGCGTCCAGGGCAAGAAGGTCGTGCAGATGGGCGGCACTCACCGCCGCGGCTCGGCTTGTGTCTCGCCCAAGGCGCTCTACGCCCGCCCGATGGCGCTCCGCAACCTGTACACCGACGCCGGTTCGATCATCCGGCGCGGCCAGGCCGAAGCGGTCGCCGCTCACCAAGAGAACGCGCGCTAACAGGAGATCCCTCACAACATGCCACCGAAGTCTCGTACTGCGGCCGGGGCCAAGAAGGTCCGCCGCAAGGAAAAGAAGAATGTTGCGCACGGTCACGCGCACATCAAGAGCACCTTCAACAACACCATCGTCTCGATCACGGACCCGACCGGTGCCGTGATCGCGTGGGCGTCGAGTGGGCACGTGGGCTTCAAGGGCTCCCGCAAGTCCACCCCGTTCGCCGCGCAGATGGCTGCTGAGAACGCTGCCCGCAAGGCTGCCGAGCACGGCATGAAGAAGGTCGACGTCTTCGTGAAGGGCCCGGGTTCGGGCCGCGAGACGGCGATCCGCTCGCTGCAGGCAGCCGGCCTCGAGGTCGGCACCATCCAGGACGTGACCCCGCAGCCTCACAACGGCTGCCGCCCGCCCAAGCGGCGCCGGGTCTGAGGAACGGGGAGGAGTAAGAAGAAATGGCTCGTTACACCGGCCCCGCGACGCGTATTTCGCGTCGCCTCAAGGTTGACCTCATCGGCGGCGACCAGGCTTTCGAGCGTCGCCCCTACCCGCCGGGCCAGCACGGCCGCGGGCGCATCAAGGAGTCCGAGTACCTCCTGCAGTCGCAGGAGAAGCAGAAGGCTCGCTACACCTACGGCGTTCTCGAGCGTCAGTTCGTCCGGTACTACAAGGAAGCCGTCCGGCGTCCTGGCAAGACCGGTGAGAACCTGCTGCAGATCCTCGAGTCCCGCCTGGACAACGTGATCTACCGCGCCGGCATCGCCCGCACCCGCCGTCAGGCGCGTCAGCTGGTGAGCCACGGCCACTTCCTGGTCAACGGCAAGAAGGTCAACGTCCCGTCCTTCCAGGTCTCGAAGTGGGACATCATCGACGTGCGGCCGAAGTCGTTCTCGATGCTGCCCCTGGTCGTGGCCAAGGAGTCCTACGGCGACCGCCCGATCCCGGCGTGGCTGCAGGTCGTCCAGTCCAACCTCCGCGTGCTGGTCCACCAGCTGCCGGAGCGTGCGCAGATCGACGTTCCGGTTCAGGAACAGCTGATCGTCGAGCTCTACTCGAAGTAGTCCGGCCCCGGCTGGGTTACGGGCGGCGGCGCAACAGGTGCGCCGCCGCCGCGCCATCCCTTCGACGTCATATGGCGGGCGTCGTCTGGAAAGGAATTAGGAAGAATGCTGATTTCCCAGCGGCCGGCTCTCGGCGAAGAGACGGTCAACGAGACCCGCTCCCGGTTCACCATCGAACCGCTGGAGCCCGGCTTCGGCTACACGCTCGGCAACTCGCTGCGTCGTACGCTGCTGTCGTCCATCCCGGGCGCGGCCGTGACGAGCATCCGCATCGACGGCGTGCTGCACGAATTCACCACCGTTCCCGGGGTGAAGGAAGACGTCACCGACGTCATCCTGAACCTCAAGGAGCTCGTGGTGTCCTCGGAAGAGGACGAGCCGGTCACCATGTACCTGCGCAAGCAGGGCCCCGGTGAGGTCACGGCCGCCGACATCGTGCCGCCGGCCGGTGTCACCGTGCACAACCAGGACCTGCACATCGCGTCGCTGAACGGCAAGGGCAAGCTCGAGATCGAGCTCGTCGTCGAGCGCGGCCGCGGTTACGTTCCGGCCCTGCAGAACAAGCAGGCGGGCGCGGAGATCGGCCGGATTCCGGTCGACTCGATCTACTCGCCGGTGCTGAAGGTGACGTACAAGGTCGAGGCCACCCGTGTCGAGCAGCGCACCGACTTCGACAAGCTGATCCTGGACGTCGAGACCAAGCCGTCGATCACGCCGCGCGACGCGGTCGCGTCGGCGGGCAAGACGCTGGTGGAGCTGTTCGGTCTCGCTCGCGAGCTGAACGTCGACGCCGAGGGCATCGAGATCGGCCCGTCGCCGCAGGAAGCGGACACCATCGCCGCCTACGCGATGCCGATCGAGGACCTGGACCTCACCGTCCGGTCGTACAACTGCCTCAAGCGCGAGGGTATCCACACGGTGGGCGAGCTGGTCTCGCGCAGCGAGGCGGACCTGCTCGACATCCGGAACTTCGGCGCCAAGTCGATCGACGAGGTGAAGCTGAAGCTCGTCGGCCTCGGCCTCGCGCTGAAGGACAGCCCGCCCGGGTTCGACCCGACCGCGGCGGCCGCCAGCTACGACGGTGAAGGCTGGTCGGAAGGTGTCGGTGGCATCGCCGACGGGATTTCGGACGGCCACGACGATGGCCAGGACTACGCAGAGACCGAGCAGCTCTAGGGCTCTGTGCCTGGACGCTGCGAGCTGAACTAGTAGGAGAACCAATGCCCACCCCTACCAAGGGAGCCCGGCTCGGCGGGTCGTCCGCGCACGAGCGGCTGATCCTGGCCAACTTGGCCACGCAGCTGTTCGAGCACGGCAAGATCACCACGACCGAGGCGAAGGCGAAGCGGGTCCGTCCGCTGGCCGAGAAGCTGATCACGAAGGCGAAGCGGGGCGACCTGCACAACCGCCGTCAGGTTCAGCGCATCGTCCGTGACAAGGACGTCGTCCACAAGCTGTTCGCCGAGATCGGTCCGCACTTCGCGGAGCGTCCCGGTGGCTACACCCGGATCACCAAGACGATGGCGCGCAAGGGCGACAACGCCAAGATGGCGGTCATCGAACTGGTGCCCGAGAAGACCGTGACGTCCGAGGCCGAGCGGGCTCGCAAGACGAAGTTCGCCAAGGACGAGAAGGCCGCCGCCCCGGTCGCCGAGGAGACCACCTCGACCGAGGAAGCTCCGGCTGCCGAGGAAGCCAAGGCCGAAGACACCACCGCCGAGACCGAAGCCCCGGCTCAGAACGACGCGGACGCGGACGCGGACGCCAAGAAGGACTGACGTCCTGACGGCCGCTTCGACACCGGACGAGCCCGCCACTCCCCCGGGGGAGGGCGGGCTCGTTCGTCTGCGCCTGGAAGTCTCCTACGACGGCACGGACTTCTCGGGCTGGGCCCGGCAGCCGGGCCGCCGGACGGTCCAGGGCGTCCTGGAGGAGGCCCTGCAGCGGCAGCCACCGGGCGCCGCCGTCCCGAAGTCCGTCGTCGTGGCGGGCCGGACGGACGCCGGGGTGCACGCGACCGGCCAGGTGGTGCACGTCGACGTCGTCCCGCTCCCGCCGGGGGCTTCCGGCCGCGTCCCGGTCTCCGCCGAAGGCATCCCCGACCTGACCCGGATGGCGGGCCGCTGGAACCGCCTGCTGCCGGGTGACGTCCGGGTGCTGGCCGCCCGGGTGGCCCCTGACGGGTTCGACGCGCGGTTCTCGGCGATCCGCCGCCACTACCGCTACTGCGTCTCGGACGCGCCGTGGGGCGTGGACCCGTTGCGCCGCAAGGACACCCTGGCCTGGAACCGTCCGCTGTCGACGGACGCGATGAATGCGGCGGCGGCGGAGCTGCTCGGCCTGCAGGACTTCGCGGCGTACTGCAAGCAGCGCGACACGGGCACGACGATCCGCGAGCTGCAGCGCCTGGTCTGGCGCCGGGTGGACGAGCACCTGCTGGAGGTCGAGGTTTCGGCGGACGCGTTCTGCCACTCGATGGTCCGCAGCCTGGTGGGCGCCCTGCTCCTGGTGGGCGACGGACGCCGCGGGCGCGCGTGGCCCGGGGAAGTCCTGGCGAGCGGAGTCCGCGACAGTGCGGTCGCCCCCGCCCACGGCCTCACGCTCACCGCCGTCGACTACCCCCCGGACGCCGAACTGGCCGCCCGCGCGGAGCAAACCCGCAACGTCCGCACCTCCCCGTCGTGAGTGGTAATGAGGGTTCTAACCCTCATTACCAC
>NZ_JBEZYB010000060.1:0-50377 GCF_040638285.1 Amycolatopsis sp. NPDC026612 | reverse complement strand
CGGCGGGCGGCACGGCCCGCCGCGGCGGCCCACCATGTCCATCCCGAGCTTGATGGCCTGGACGAATTCGGTGCGCGAGTCCCAGCGGAACGCGGCCACCAGCGGTTCGTACAGCGCCCTTGCCTCCTCGAGCTTGCCCGCCGTGGCGAGCTCGAACAGGCGTGCCGACTCGGCCGGGAACACGTTGGGGAACCCGGCGAACCAGCCGGTGGCGCCCATCAGCAGGCTCTCCAGGACGACGTCGTCGGCGCCGCCGATCACGGCCAGCCCCGGCGCCCGCTCGCGGATCTCCAGCACGCGGCGGACGTCGCCGGAGAACTCCTTGACGGCCACGACGTTGTCGATCTGCGCGATTTCGGCCAGCAGTTCGGGCGTGAGGTCGACCTTGGTGTCGAAGGGGTTGTTGTAGACCATCACCGGCAGCCCGACCGACGCCACCGCCTCGAAGTGGGCCAGCACCTCGCCGCGGTTGGCGCGGTAGAGCGTCGGGGGCAGGCACAGCACGCCGTGCGCGCCGTCCTCGGCCGCCGCCTCGGCCCAGTACCGCGCCTGGTGCGCGCCGGGGCCGTGCACGCCGACGACGACGATCCCGTCGGTTCCGACGGCTTCGATCGCGGTGCGGGCCACCCGGCGGCGTTCGTCGTCGGTGAGCGAGGAGTACTCGCCGAGGGAACCGTTCGGGCCGACCCCGCGGCAGCCGTTGCCGACGAGCCACCGGCAGTGTTCGGCGTAGGCGTCGTAGTCGACGGCCAGCCCGGCCGGCGCGGCGTCGTCGGCCCGGTAGGGCAGCGCGGCGGCGACGACCACGCCCCCGAGGTCACGGGTGCTCATGCTGGAGTCTCCTTCGGATCGGCGAGTTCGCCCAGGCGGATCGGCTGGGCGATCGGACGGTGGTGCCGCTCAGTGCTCCCACACAGCTCGGCGACGGCGGGGTCGCACATCCGGCCCTGGCACGGGCCGAGCCCGGCCCGGGTGCCGAGCTTGAGCGCGTGCGGGCCCGGCGCGACGGCGTCGGCCGCGGCTCTTTTCAGGTCGCCGTAAGGGGTTTCCTCGCAGCGGCAGACAATCGTGTCCGGACGCAGCCAGCCGGGCCAGGCCGCGCCGATCGGGTGCGCGGCGGCCAGGCGACGGGCGAAGGCGCGAGCGTGGTCCCGCTTCTTGATCAGTGCGCGGCCCGGCGTCCTTCCGGCGGCGGCCCACCCGGCGACCGCGCCTTCCGCCGCGGCGAGGGCCGCACCGCCGATGCCGGTGATCTCACCCGCGGCGAACACGCCGCCGGCGCTGGTGCGCTGGTCCTCGCCGACCTGGACGAACCCGCCGTCGAGGACGCAGCCGGCCGCGACGGCCAGTTCGGGTTGCGGCACGAAGCCGTGTCCGACGCAGAGGGCGTCGACCTCGTAGGTGCGTTCGGTGCCCGGGACGACCGACCAGTCCGCGCGGAGACGGACGGTGACGGCTTCGCGGACCCGGTCGTCGCCGCGGGCTTCGACAACGGCGCGGCCCAGGCGGTAGGGCACGCGGTGCCGGGCCAGCGTGCCGGCGTACCGGACCAGTTCGTTCGTCTTGCCGACGTGCGCCGCCGCCCGCCACGACCATCCTTTGAGGACAGTGCGCGCCGGGTTCGCCTCCAGCACGGCGAGCACTTCGGCGCCGACGGCCAGCAGGGACTCGGCGACCGGCAGGAGGAACGGCCCGGCCCCGGCGACGAGCACGCGCCGCCCGACGGCGACCCGCTCCCCCTTCGCCAGGGCCTGCGCGGCGCCCGCGGTGAAGACGCCGGGCAGCTGCCAGCCGGGGAACGGCAGGACGCGATCGTGCGCGCCGGTGGCCAGGACCAGCGCGTCGGGTTCGAGGGTGTGACGCTGCCGGTTCGTGCCGTCGGCCGGGCCGCGCAGCACGTGGACCCGCTTGCCCTCCAGGGCCCAGACGGTGCTTTCCAGCCACCACGTGCCCCGGCTCAGGAGTGCTTCGAAACGGTGCGAGGCTCCCCGGTGGTACTGCCCGCCGGGCGCGTCCGCCTGGTCCAGGACGGTGACCTCGGCGCCGGCGGCGAGCGCGTGCCCGGCCGCCGCGAGCCCCGCGGGCCCCGCCCCGACGATGACGACGTGCGTCACGCGCCCTCCTCCCGCGACTGGGTCCGGATCTCGTCGCCGTCGGCGGCGCGACGGCGGCAGGCGCGGACGTCGGCGACGCCGTTGACGGTGAGCAGGCAGTCGAAGCAGGCGCCGATCCCGCAGAAGACACCGCGCGGCGCGCCGGAGCGCGTGGTGCGCCAGGACAGCCGGCCGGCGGCGAGGAGCACGCCGGCGACGGTCTGTCCGGCGACCCCGGGCACGGTCTCGCCGTCGACGGTGAGTTCGATCGGCCGCTCGCTCACGCCAGCACCGCCGGACGGTCCACGGTGAACTCCTCCACCGCCATCGACGGTGGTGCTCCGGTCAGCAGCTCGCGCAGCAGCAGGGCCGTCCCGACGCTCAACCCGATCCCCGCGCCCTCGTGCCCGGTGGCGTGCCACAGGTTGCCGAGCCTGGGATCCTCACCGAGCACCGGCAGGTGGTCGTCCACATACGGCCGGAACCCGCCGTACGCGCGCATCACCGCGGCGTCGGCCAGGGCCGGGAACAGCCGGACCGCCTTCGCCGCGATGGCGCCCAGCACGTCCGGCCGGATCGTGTCGTCGAAGCCCACGCGGCGGCGGGACGAGCCGATCAGCACCGTGCCGCCCCACGTCGACTCCACCACCGCCGACGTCTGCAGGTCGCCGCTGCCCGTGCCGACGGCTCCGACGTAGTCCGCGTCGTAGACCTTGTGCCGCACCACGCCCGGCATCGGCGTGGTCACCAGGACCTCGCCGCGCCGGGGCCGGACGGCGATCGGCGCACCCAGCCGCGCCGACACGAGCCCCGACCACGGTCCCGCCGCGTTCACCACGATGTCCGCCTCGACCACTTCGCCGGACACGCGGACCCCGGTGATCCGGCTGCCCCGGACCTCCCCGCCCGTCACCTCGGCCTCGGTGCGCAGCCGGGCGCCGTGGGCGAGCGCCGAACCCAGCAGGGCCAGCGCGGCGCCGGCCGGCTGCACCTGGGCGTCCTCCGGATAGTGGACGGCGGCGGTCACCTCCCGGGTCAGCGCGGGTTCGGCCGCCGCGACGTCCGCGGCGGAGAGCCGCTCGGTGCGGACCCCGGCCGCGGTCTGTGCCTCG
This sequence comes from Amycolatopsis sp. NPDC026612, assembly GCF_040638285.1. Classification (NCBI taxonomy): domain Bacteria; kingdom Bacillati; phylum Actinomycetota; class Actinomycetes; order Pseudonocardiales; family Pseudonocardiaceae; genus Amycolatopsis; species Amycolatopsis sp. NPDC026612. The sequence continues at coordinate 47,172 of NZ_JBEZYB010000060.1, read as the reverse complement.
GCGAACGCCAGCAGCGCGCCGGCACCGGCTTCCGTCGTGGCGACGACGATGCCGCCCTTCGGGTCGAACTCCGTCGCGGCCGCCGCGCGCGGGTCGCTATCGGCGAGCTCGGCCAGCAGCCGCGGCCACAACCGGGCCGACAGCTGCGCGAGCGCGAGTTCGGCACCCGGTCCCTTGTCGGAAACCAAGACGTTGCCTTCACCGTGCGAAGTGGTGCCGCCCGCGGGCCGGCCGCGGTCGAGGACCACGACGTCGAAACCCGCCACGGCGAGTTCCCTGGCGCACGCCGCACCGACGATGCCGGCGCCGATCACCACCACCCGCGTTCGGTTCATCGACCCTCCAGCGTTCGGTATAGCGAACGATAGGTCTGGATCGAGCGGGGTGTCAATCCTGCAGGACGGGGTGCGGCCTGCCGTCGAGCCGCTCGTCCGCGCGGTACTGCAGCAGCAGCACCGACTGCACGGGCGCGGTCAGCGCGGTGTAGCTGTGCGGTTCCCGGGCGTCGAACGCGACGTAGTCGCCGGGCCCGAGGTCCACCGTCCGGCCGGCGACCTCGACCCGCAGCTCACCGGCCTGCACGACGGTGTGCTCGACGCCGACGTGGCCCTGCGAGCGCTGCGGCGCGTCCCCGCGGACGACCTGGTCGTACACCTCGAAGACGCTGTTCTCCGCCTCGATCCGGCGCAGCGGCCGCAGGTCGACGCCTTCGCCGCGGAGCACCTCGACCTCGGCCGCCCGCACGACGGTCAGCCCCCCGCGCGGCCGGTGGTCGAGCAGGTCGGAGATCGCCACCTCGAGCACCCGGGACAGGCTGAACACGGTCTCGATGGTCGGGTTGCCGGTGCCGCCTTCCAGCTGGGACAGCGTCGCCTTGCCGATCCCCGACCGTCGCGACAGCTCGGAGAGCGACAGGCCGCGCGCCGCGCGCGCCGCCCGGAGGTTGACCCCCAGCATGTCGCGGATCGACGGACCACCATCGTCGTTCGGTAAAGCGTCCATCAGCCGCGCCCTCCGTTCGGTTTGCCGATCGGGCCAGCGTCATGATGCCACGCCGTCGCTACCCTCGACCGGTGAAGCAGCCGATTCTCGCGATGGCCGATCTGGCCACCCCCATGGCCATCCGGGTGGCAGCGACGCTCGGCCTCGCCGAGCACGCGGGCAGCACGGGAGCCACCGCCGCCGAACTGGCGTCCGAGACCGGTGCTTCCGCACCGGCGTTGGGCCGCCTGCTCGATCACCTCGTCACGGCCGGGGTGTTCGCCCTCGACGCGGAATCCGGCCGCTACCGGCCCACGGACCTCGGCGCGCAGTTGCGCGAGGACGCCCCGGAGGGGATCAAGCCCCTGCTCGACATCCACTCCGCCGGCGGGCGTGCCGAACTCGCCTTCGCCGACCTGCTCGAGACCGTCACCACCGGCGCCCCGGCCTACGAACACCGGTACGGGCGCGGCTTCTGGGCGGACATCGACGCCGAACCGCGGCTGCGGCGCTCCTTCGACGCCCAGATGAACTGGCGGTTCCGGGCGCAGGCGCCGCAGATCGCCGAACGCTTCGGCTGGAGCCGCTTCCCCCGCATCGTCGACGTCGGCGGCGGCAACGGCGTGGTGCTCGCGGAAATCCTGCGCGCCCATCCCGCCGTGCGCGGCGAAGTGCTGGACCTGGCCCCGTCGGCCACCGCCGCGGCCGACCGGTTCGCCGCCGCCGGGCTCGCCGACCGCGCCGGCGCGGTGCCCGGCAGCTTCTTCGACCCCCAGCCGCCGGGCGCCGACGCGTACCTGCTGTCCGACATCCTCCACGACTGGGACGACGACCACGCCCGCCGCATCCTCACCGGCTGCCGCGAGGCGGCCGGTGAGGACGGCGCGGTGGTGGTCATCGAGCCCCTGCGCAACCAGGGCGCGGGCACGGCGATGGACCTGTTCATGCTGATGTGCTTCGGCGGCCGGGAGCGGACGGCCGAGGAGCTGACCGCCCTGGCGGCCCCCTGCGGCCTGGTCCTGCGCGCCACGACCGCAGTGGCCGAGGGCCGGACGGCTTTGGAGTTCGCCGTCGCACAGCGGCCCGGCTGACCCGGCAGCGGAACCCGCCGGCCGCCCGCAACCGCGGCCGGCCGAACCACACCGGGAGTCCCGGCCGCGCCAGCGGCTGCGAACCCGCCCACCACCGCACCCACCGGCGGCCACCACCCCAGCCGGACCACACCGGCAACGCCGAACGCCAACTGCGTGCCCGCCGGGGCCGGTGGACTCAGTGCGTCAGCGTGTTCGGGTCGCTGGTGCTGGGGCGCCCCGTCTCGACGTGCCCCGCCAGGCGGCGCAGGAAGCGCGGATCCCCGTCCGACACGATCGAGACGTCGTACCAGTGGCCGCTGCGCCGCGTGTCCACCACCTCGACCACCCGCGCGCCCGGGCGCAGCAGGCGGGTCGTCGAACGCCGGGCGTACGCGTCCGTCAGCGTGAGCCGTACCGCGGTCTTCCCGCTGTTGGTCAGGACCAGCGCGAGATTTCCGCTGCGCCCCTCCGGACGCGCGCTCACCTCGGGCCCGGCCACGGCGCCCCGGAACTGCCGGACGAACCCGTTGGGCCCGTGGGCGGTGTAGTCGTAGCCGCCGGACACCGGCAGTGTGGCGGCGAGCGAGCACCCGGCACCGGCGGTGTACGTGCGCGGCTCCCCGCCCGGCGAGGTGACGGAGAACGTCGCGCCCGCGCGGCCCTGGTTGGCGAACGTCAGGTTCAGCGCCGCTCCCACCTGGGCGTCGGCGGCCAGGTCGTACGGCAGCGCCCGCGCCGGCCGCAGCCCGGGTTCCTGCTTCGGCAGCACGGCGTGGGCCGGGACCGCGGGCACGTAGTCCGGGTGCCGCTCGCGGTCCGGCGGCTCGTAGCCCGCGGTGTCCGGCAGGGCGGGCACCCGCGCGTCGGTCCGGGCGAAGTCGAACGCCGACGTCAGGTCGCCGCACACCGAGCGGCGCCAGGCCGAGATGTTCGGCTCGTGCACGCCGAAGCGGCGCTCGACGAACCGGATGATCGAGGTGTGGTCGAAGGTCTCCGAGCACACGTAGCCGCCCTTGCTCCACGGCGACACCACCAGCATCGGCACGCGCTGGCCGAGCCCGTATGGCCCGGCCGGGTTCGACGCCGACCCGGGGAAGATTTCCCCCGTGGTGTCCACAGTGGACTGCCCGGCCGTCGCGTACGGCGGGACGACGTGGTCGAAGAAGCCGTCGTTCTCGTCGTAGGTGATGAACAGCGCGGTCTTGCTCCACACGTCCGGGTTCGCGGTGAGCGCGTCGAGGACCTGCGCGATGTACCAGGCGCCGTAGTTCACCGGCCAGTTCGGGTGCTCGCAGAACGCCTCCGGTGCGGTGATCCACGAAACCTGCGGCAGCGTCCCGGCCTTGACGTCCGCGCGCAGCCGGTCGAAGTAGCCCTCGCCGGCCTTGGCGTTCGTGCCGGTGCGGGCCTTCTCGTACAGGGCGTCGCCGGGCTTGGCGTTGCGGTAGGCGTCGAAGTACAGCAGCGAGTTGTCGCCGTAGTTGCCGCGGTAGGCGTCGTCGATCCAGCCCCAGCCGCCGGCGGCGTCGAGGCCGTCGCCGACGTCCTGGTAGATCTTCCACGACACGCCGGCCTGCTCCAGGCGCTCGGGGTAGGTCGTCCAGGAGTAGCCCTTTTCGTCGTTGCCGAGGACCGGTCCGCCGCCCTTGCCGTCGTTGCCCGTGTAGCCGGTCCACATGTAGTAGCGGTTCGGGTCGGTCGAGCCCATGAAGGAGCAGTGGTAGGCGTCGCAGATCGTGAACGAGTCGGCGAGGGCGTAGTGGAACGGGATGTCCTCGCGCGTCAGGTACGCCATGGTGGTCGAGCCCTTCGCGGGCACCCACTTGTCGTAGCGGCCCCCGTTCCACGCCGCGTGCGTGTCGTTCCAGCCGTGCGGGAGGTCCTGGATGAACTGCAGGCCCAGGTTGTCCGCTTCGGGCCGGAACGGCAGGATGTCCCGCTTGCCGTCCGACTGCGCCCAGACGGACTTGCCGCCCACCGGCGTCGCCGGCCGCGGGTCGCCGAAGCCACGGACACCGCGCAGCGTGCCGAAGTAGTGGTCGAACGACCGGTTTTCCTGCATCAGCACCACGATGTGCTCGACGTCCCGCAGCGTCCCGGTCCGGTGGTACGCGGGGATTTCCGCGGCACGGGCGATGCTGGTGGACAGCGCGGAAAGGGCGGCGGTACCGCCGGCCAGCTGCAGAAACCGTCGTCGGTTGACGTCCGTCATGGGGACTCCGGGGGGTCGTGGTGGCGAGCCGGGTCAGTATGGGCGGCCGATGGCGAACCTGTCCCGGGACCGAGGCTAACGCCGGGCGAAAGCCTGGTTAACGCCTGCGAGCGGACAGGCCCCGGACAAAGATGTTGACAGAGATACGGAAGTACGTACTAATGTCGTGCTTCACTATGAATGACGTACCCAATCTGGCCCGGGACGAGGACGACCGGCTCTACTCCCCCGAGGTCCGGAGCGCGCTGGCCGAGTTCACCCTCGGCGAGGACACCGCCGCGCTCGAGGCCGCCGCGGCCGTCCGCACGGCCGCGCGAAGCCTCGAGCAGCTGCGCTCACGCGGAACCGACAGCCGCGGCCTCAGCCCCGGCGCCCTCGACATCCTGATCCGGCTCGGCACCGGTGACGCGAACATCAAGGAACTCGCCGCCTCCGCCGGGGTGAGCTCCCGGAACGTGACCGGCCTGGTCGACACGCTGGAACGAGCCGGGCTCGCCGAGCGGGTCCCCGACCCGCGCGACCGGCGCTCGGTGCTGGTCCGCATCACCGCCGACGGCCGGACGTGGCTGGACGAGTTCCGGCGGCCGTCACAGCTGGCCATGGCCGCCCTCTTCCGGGGGTTCACCGCCGCCGAGACGACCCAGCTGCGGCACCTCTGCCTGCGGCTGGCGGAGAACCAGCACCACCTCGCCCGCTACCTGGAGGACCGATGACCGGACAGACCCGCGACACCGTGCAGGCCTACCACCGGGCCCGGTTCGCCGGCGACGTGACCGCCGCGGCCGCCCAGCTGGCCGGCACGTTCCGGTTCCGGAGCCCGCTGATCGCCTCCACCGACGCCCGCGGCCACCTCGACGGGCTGGCGGGATTCGTCGGGATCGTCACCGGCGTGGAGATGATCAGTGAGCTCTACGGCGACACGGAGGCCACGCTCGTCTACGACGTGCACACCGCGACCCCGGTCGGCGTCCAGCACACCGCGGAGCACTTCCGGCTGTGCGACGGGAAGATCGAGGCCATCACCCTGATCTTCGACGCGACGCGCTGGCACCCGCTGATGGCGGCCGTGCAGCGGTGACCCGCCCGGGTGCCCGGGTTGTGGAGACCACGGACCGATCTCGAACACCGGGCGGGCACCGCCGGGACCGGTGTACCCGGGGCACGGCGAGGCAAACGCCGGCCGCGGCACCGGACCGAAACCCCGGTGGGCCTGACGAACTGCGGGGCCGCCGATCACCGCCGTGCTCGTCGTCGATGCGGCGGAGCGACTGGTGGTCCCGGGAGGGCGGGGGTGAGGCCCGCCTCCGCTCAGCGGAGGTCCGAGGGGGGTCGACCTGCGAGCGGAGACGGGAGTTCAGGGTCGGTACGGGGGCCGCCTCGCGGCGGAAGGCACAACACGGCTCCAGCGCTACCGGTATTCCGTGAAGGCAAGGGGTGAGGCCCGGGGGCACCGCCGTACCGACACTCTGTACAACGTCTTGCCCCCACTGGTGTTCCGGACCGCGAGCGTGACGTGCGTCGCTCAGCGCGCCGCCGCGGGCTCGGCCGGCTGCCGCGTCCGGACCGCCCAGCGGGTCAACGCCGGCACTGGCGCGACGGCCGCGAGGAACACCGCCGCGATCACCAGCCACCCGGGGCCGCCGAGACCGCCGACGGCAAGGGTGAACACGCCGGGCCCCACCATCTGCACGGTGGCCGTGGCCGCTTCGGTCGCGCCCTGGTAAGCACCCTTGGCATCTTCGCGCATCAGGCGCACCGACAGGCCCCAGTTGGCGGCCACGTACGCCAGCTCCCCGACGACGTGCAGCACCGCGGCCAGCCCCACCACCGCGACGGCGGCCGCTCCCGCGCCGCCGGACGTCGTCGCGAGCAGCACGCAACTGGCCGCGAGCACCACCCCGGACACCACCGCCGTTCTCGCGGCCTGGCCCACCGTGCGCGCGAACCGCGCGAACGGCACCTGGAACACGGCGATCCCCACCGAGCTGAGCACGACCACGACACCGCCCAGCCCGAGCGGCAGGTGGGTCCGGCCGGACAGCCACAGCGGCAATCCGGCCGACAACATGGCCCAGCACAGCGAAAGCACGGCCGTGGCCGCGGTGAGGCACAGGTACGGCCGGTCCTTCAGCACCACCCGGGCCGCCTTTTCCGGAGTCCGGCCGGCCGGGGGCCGCGCGGGCACCAGCAGGGTCGCGCCGGCGAGGACCAGGAAGCTGACGGCGTTGCCGGCGATGGCCGAGGTGTAGGCCCACCGGGCGTCGGCGGTCAGCACCAAGGCGCCGAGCCCGGCACCGGCGGCGTACCCGACGTGCTGGGCCACCCGCTGCTGCGCCAGGACGCGCACCCGCTCGGCGGGCTCGGTGACCAGCGCCGTGACGAGCGCCGTCCGCACCGCGGTCCCGCCGGTGGCCAAGGCGGTGAAGGGCACGGTCACGGCCAGGAACGACCAGGTGCCGCCGACCGCGAGGTAGCCGGCCATCGCTGCGGCCCGCACCAGCGTGAGCACGACCAGCACCGGCCGCGCGCCCACCCGGTCCGCGAAGGCGCCCAGCGGCACCGCGGCGGCCATGCCCACGGCGCCGGCCACGGCCAGTCCCGCGCCCACCGTGACCGGCGGGAGCCCGGCGATCCGGGTGAGGTACAGCGCCCAGATCGTGAACCAGAGGCCGTCACCGAGCGCGGAAACCCCACGGCCCCACAGGAGGCTTCGCAGTCCGGTCATGCATCCACCCTTCACGAAGACGTGAAGGGTATTCCCGGTTCGGAGCGATCGCAATCATCATTCACATTATCCTGAAGCGTGCTAAGCTCGCGCGCGTCGGAAGGGTGACGATGGGCGGACTGGTCGATGCGGGCAACGCCGTGCAGGGCGCGATCGTCGAGCTGACCCGCGAGCTGGCCGACCCGGTGCGGCTCACGGCCCTGCAGGTGCTCGCCGCGGAAGGCCCGCACACGATGGTGCAGCTGGCCGACGCGCTCGGGGTGACCGCACCCCGGCTGGGCAACCACCTGGCCCGGCTGCGGGCCGCCGGACTGGTGACGGTCGAACACACCGGACGGCACGCCGTGTACCGCGTCGGCCGCGAGGACCTCCTGGGCGTGCTCACCGCGCTCGCGCGCTACGCGGGCAAGGACGGCATCACCCCGCCGGACCGCGCCGAGTCGGCCGCGGACATCGCGCACACGTGTTACGACCACGCGGCGGGACGCCTCGGCGTGGCGGTGTTCGCCCTGCTCGTCTCGCGTGGGGCACTGCGGCCTCCGGACGGTTCCGCCCCCGAGGTGGCCCTCGGCGACGACCTGTCCGCGTTCCGGGACTTGGGTGTCTCGCCGGCGGAGGTGGACCCCGGCAGGCGGCGGCCGGCCACCGCCTGCCTGGACCGGACGCACCGCGTCCCCCACCTCGGCGGCGTCCTCGGCCACGAGGTCCTGGCGGCGTTCCTGACCGACGGTCTGGTCCGCCGCGGCTCGGAAGACCGCGAACTGCGGATCACCCCGCGCGGACGCCGCCGGTTCGGTGCACTGCTGCCGGGGTTCTGACCGTCAGCGGCGGCCGGACCAGCCGAACAACTCCTGCCTCGTACCGCAGACCGCCCGGCTCTTCGGGGTCCGGCCGGGCGAAATCCAGTTCCACGTACGTGATTCCGCCGCGCCCGGGAAGCCTACCGGCGGCCGGAACGGGTCGCCGCCAGGTACTCCCGGTTCAGCGTCGCGATGCTCGCGAACGGGATCCCCTTCGGGCACGACGCCACGCACTCCCCCGTGTTCGTACAGCCGCCGAAGCCCTCCGCGTCCATCGCGTCCACCATGTCGAGCACCCGGCTCGCGCGTTCCGGGCCGCCCTGCGGGAGCAGGCTCAGGTGGGTCACCTTCGCCGCCGTGAACAGCGTGGCCGAGCCGTTCGGGCACGCCGCCACGCAGGCGCCGCAGCCGATGCACGTGGCGTTGTCGAAGGCCAGGTCCGCGTCCGGCTTGGGGACCGGGGTCGCGTGCGCGTCCGGCGCGCTGCCCGTCGGGGCGCTGACGTACCCGCCGGCCTGGACGATCCGGTCGAGCGCCGAGCGGTCGACGACCAGGTCCTTGATCGGGAAGCCCTTGGCGCGCCACGGTTCCACGTCGACGACGTCGCCGTCCGCGAAGGAGCGCAGGTGCAGCTGGCACGACGTCGTGCGCTCGGGACCGTGCGCCCGGCCGTTGATCACCACGCCGCACGAGCCGCAGATGCCTTCGCGGCAGTCGTGGTCGAACGCCACCGGCTCGTCGCCGGCTTCGATCAGCCGCTGGTTCAGCACGTCCAGCAGTTCGAGGAACGACATGTCCGGGCTGAGGTCGTCGATCGGGTAGGCGACCAGCCTGCCGCCAGACGCGGACGGTGAGTTTCACGTGTAGCTCCGCTGGGTGGGGTGGACGTGCTCGAAGACCAGTTCCTCACGGTGCAGCACCGGCTCGGCGCCGTACTCCCACGCCGCGACGTGGGCGAAGTTCTCGTCGTCCCGGCCCGGCGGGCGAGCCTGCCGCCGGGCATCGAGTCCCTGGTCGACGACGTCAGCTGAGGCCGAACCGCCCGGCGAAGCCCGCCATCTCGTCCCGCCGGCGGCCGGGTTCCGCCGAAGCCGGCGTCACGACGATGCGTGTCACCCCTTGCCGGGCCAGCTCCTCGACGTCCGCCGTGGACATGTCGAGCGTCCCCCAGCGCGTGTACTGCAGGTTTCCCGGGTCGCTCGCGGTGGCCCGGGCGAGCTCGAACTGGCGGCGGCGCTCGTCCGCCGTGAGCGCTCCGCCGGGGAAGTAGCCGTCGCCGCACCGGCCCGCCCGCCGGGCCGCGGCCGCGCTCGATCCGCCGACGTGGATCGGCAGCTCGCGGACTCCCAGCGGCTTCGGGAAGCTGCAGACCCCTTCGAAGGAAAAGAACTCGCCCGCGAAGGAGACTCCCTCTTCGCCGCCTGCCCACAGCAGCCGCAGGACGTCGATGGCTTCGTCCGTCCGGCGGCCGCGGGTGGCGAAGTCGACGCCGGCCGCCTGTGCCTCGCCGGGCAGCGCGCCGACCCCGACCGTGAGCAGCCGCATGCGGCCGCCGGACAGCACGTCGACCGTCGCCAGCCGCTTGGCCAGCACCACCGGGTGGTGGTAGGGCAGCAGCAGGACGCCGGTTCCCAGCAGGATGCGGCTCGTGACGGCGGCGACGAAGCTGAGGCACTCCAACGGATCCGCGTACGGCAGCGACGGCGGCAGCGCCATCGGCCCGATCTTCGCGCCCGGGTACAGCGCGACGTGCTCCGGCAGGTACAACGACTCGAACCCGCACTCCTCCGCGTCCCGGGCGAAACCCGCGATGGTTTCCGGGTCCGTGCCGAAAAAGGGTGTGCTGTAGCTGATCCCGAACTTCACCCCCCGAAACTAAACGTTGACGCCGACGTCAAAGCAACACCCGAGCCGAGCGGATCCCGGCCGTAACCGGCGTGATTGAAGCCGGAACTCGCGTGATCCAGCCCGGAACTCGCGTGATTGAAGCCGGAACTCGCGAGTTACGGCCCGGATCACGTGAGTTCCGGGCTGGATCACGGCACCGACGTGTGGCGCGGGCCGGGCTGTCCGGTGGTCCGGCCCCGAGCTACAGGCGCCAACAGGGTGGCCACCGCCACGAGCGCGTCACGAGCGGGTGCCGTCATCGATGTCCTCCGCGGGCCGGGTGTTCGAGCGGCCGATCATCGCAGATCACCCACCCGGGGGTACCTCGTTCAGGCGCTGGTGGCGAGTCCGCGTCCGACGTACGGTCCGCCCGGAGGCGACGACAGCCCGGACGACGGTCCGGTGGCGTCAGTTCACCTCCGTCGGCGAGCGCCACACCGACGTCCTGCCCGCGCTGGTGGCCGTGTCGGCTTTGATCGCGGTCCCGGTCACCGGCCGGCGGTGCAGTGGCTGGTTCTGGTGGTGCTGCTGTTCTTGTGCTGCTTCTTCGGGCCGGCGGCGATCGTCGCGGCGTTCGTGCGGCACAACTCGGCCTGGTGGGCGGCGCTCGCGGTCGTCGGGGTGCTGCGGCGGTCCCGGCCCTCCAGTCCGGTGCCTCGGTCACCGTGGGCGTCGGCGACCAGCTATGGCGAACGCAGTACCGGGCCTGGACATCACGAAAACGACGCATTGGACCCGGAAGTACGTGTTCACCGGCTGGCCGGTCGGCGTGATCACCCTCGGCTTCCGGGTGGTCGAAGTCATCCACCACATCCGGCCACGCGAAGTCCCTAGCGGACGAGCGCCGTCAAGGTCCGGCGAAGGTCGGTGGGGTGGCGGACCCAGATGTCCGCCGCCGTGCCGTCGGGGGACGTGAGCGTCAGGCAGCCCTGGTCTCCCGGGCCCCACAGGGAAATGACCTCCGTGGTCCACGACCGGTCGAATGTCAGGGCGCCGACGCCGCGGTCGCGGTCGCCTTTTCGCGGCTCCCACCGCAGTTCGCCGTTCCGGAGGGACAGCCGGCCGAACAGCTCGCCCACTTCGTCGGCGCGGCGGGCATGGCGGCCGGGCGCCTTGGCCCCGAGACGCAGCGCCACCTGCGCCGGCAGCTGGGCCGGCCACGACGGAGCCTGGCCCGCCACCCGCCGCCGGCGCTCCGCACGGGTGTCGCGCCACACGATCACCGAGGGCGCCGCGTACGCCAGCGCGAGCAGGCCGAGCAACGTGACCACCGCCGGGACCCAGCCGGTCTTGAGACCCAGCAACGCCGTCAACGCCGCCAGGTAACCGATGCCGAGCAGCGTCCGGGTGCGCCGCCGTCGTTCCCGGTCCCGGCCGTATCCTGTCATCCGCCCGTCCGATCGGTTCGCGTCAACAAACAATCGTCTGGCCGCCGTACGGAGAATACGTGCGCGGCGCGGGCGCGGCGGTGCCGCCACCACCCCCACCCTCTTCGGCGTGCACGTTCAGGTCCCACACCGTGCCCGCAATGCCCGAAGTGAGGGAATTGAGGTTGGCGAACATGCCCCACGAACCGGGCGCGAAGCCCCAATCCGCCCAGGTGCCGATCGCGCCGAGCCCGGTCGACAGGATTCCCAGGCCGCACCCGATGCTGACCGGGTGCTGCCAGCACGTGACGCCGGTGCTCACGGCGCCGAGCGCGGTGGCCGTGACGTCCGCGACCACGCCGACCGTCACCACGCCCCCGATCAGGACGTCGCCGACGCCGAACGTCGCCAGGCCGAGGCCGATCGCGCCGACGGCGAGCCCCGCGTACCCGGCGTAGGTGCCGATGTCGCTCCAGGTGTCCGCGGACCAGCTGAACGGGTTCCACCAGCTCAGCCCGGTGATGTCGGTCAGGTTGAGCGGGTTGTCCGAGGTGTAGGCGTACGGCGAGTGCGTCTGGTCGACCTTCGGGTCCACCGTCAGGAAAAGCGCCGTCACCGGGTCGTAGTAGCGGGCGCGCAGGTACACCAGGCCGGACTCGGCGTCGGTGAACTGCCCGGTGAACTGCAGCGGGGTGACCGCCGTTCCGCTGTGCGTCGCCACCCCGTACGGGGTGTAGGAATACGTGCCGGTCACCGCGCCGGAGGCGTCGAGCAGGGCCCGGGTCGATCCCACCTGGTCGTGCACGAACCAGACCGAGCCGGCCGCGCCGATCTGTTCGATCGGGGCGCCGCCGGGGCCGTACAGGTAGGCGTTCGTGCCGTCGGAAAGGAGGCCCGGAGTCTGCCCGGCGTCCCAGACGAAGGTCGTGGTGGTGCCGCCGACGGTCTTCGCGACCCGGAGGCCGTCCCCGTCGTACCGGTAGGTCGCGGACGACGCGCCGGTGATCGCCGTCAGCCGTTCCGCCTGGTCGTAGCCGAAGGTCGTCGAGCCCGCCGTCTTCCGGGCGCCTTGTTCGTCCGATGTGTACGCCGTCGCGCCGCCGGGGACCGTCCCGCACGTGGGGTTCGCGGCCGTACCGGACGGCAGGGTCCAGCACAGCCGCCCGGCCGGGTCGAACGCCTGGGTGGCGGCGCCGACCTTGGTCGGGTTGTCGGCCGCGTCGACGCCGTAGGTCGTCGTGCCTTCGGCGGTCAGCTGGTTCTTCGGGTTGTAGCCGTAGGTCTGCGAGACCGTCCCCGTCTGGCTGGAGGCGAGCTGTCCCACCAGGTCCCGCCCGAACGTCATCGCGTACACCGTCGTGGCACCGGTGGCGGCCGACGTTCCGGCGAGCCGAGCCGCGTCGTCGTAGCCGTTGGTGACGGTGGTTCCGTTCGGGTAGGCCGTGGTCTTGACCCCGCCGTCGTTGTCGTACCCGAAGGTGGTCTTGTTCGTGTTCCAGTCCGTCACGGTCTTGAGCCGCTCGGCGTCGTCGAAGGTCCGGATCACCGCCGTGGTCCGACCCGGGTAGGTGATCGACGTCTGGTTGCCGTCGTCGTCGTAGCCGTACCCGGCCGCCGCGCCCGAACCCTGCGTCTGGGCGACGATCTCCCCGAAGCTGTTGTACGTCCAGGTCGAGGTCCCGGTGCCGTCGGTCATGCCGATCTTCCGGCCCGAGGGGTCGTAGCCGAACGTGACGCCCGGGGTCACACCGTCCGAATAGGACACCGTCTTCGTCCGGCCGGTCGCGTCGTACCCGAAGGTGGTGACCCGGCCGGCGGGGTCGGTCGTGGTGAGCTCGCGGCCCGCCGGGTCGAGGTGCGACACCGTGGTGCGGTGGTCCGGGTCGGTGCGCGAGGTGCGGCGGCCCTGCCCGTCGTAGCCGTAGGTGGTTCGGGCGGTCAGCCCGTCCAGGGTGTCGGCGACGGTGCCGTCGGGGTTGTAATCGGTCACCTGGGTGCTGTTGTCGGCGTTGGTGGTCTTGACCGGCTGGTCGGCCGGGTCGTAGGTCCACGCCGTCGTGTGGTTGTTCGCGTCGGTGACCGACTTCTTGTTCGAGTCGGCGTCGTAGCCGGTGGTACTCCGGTGCCCGAGCGGGTCCGTGGTCGAGGTGACGTTGCCGTGGGCGTCGTGGCCGTAGGTCGTGCAGCCCTTGGCCGGGGGCACGCAGCCGGGGCCGACCCCCACGGCCGTGCCGTTGCCGTCGACCTGCGAGGTCAGGAGTCCGGTCGCGGTGTCGTAGCCGTACTGGGTCTTGTCCCCCGCGCCGTCGGTCTCGGAGACCTTGTCGCCGAAGCCGTCGAACACCGTCGTGGTGGTCTTCCCGTTCGGGTCGGTCACCCGGGTCCGGTCCCCGGGGTGGGCGGCGTCGTCGTAGAAGTAGTTCGCCGTGCGGGTCGGCGCCGGACCGAAGTTCCCGGTGACGGACTCGACGACGTTGTTCGCCTTCGTCTTCGTGGTGGCCGTGACGTCGTGGACCCCGGCGGCGCCCGACGGGACGTGGCCGGCCTGATCGTACTGGTTCACCGTCGCGACGCCGCCGGGATCGATCGTCTCGAGGAGGTTCCCGGCGTCGTCGTAGGAGTAGTCGGTCGTGAAGCCGAGCGCGTCGGACTGCGACGTCCGGTTCCCGTGGTCGTCGTAGGTGTAGGTGGTCAGGTCGCCGTCGGCGTCGGTTTGGGTGCTGACCCCGAGGGTCACCGGGTCGTAGGTGTACGACGTCGTCCCGGCGTCGGCGGTGCCGTAGCCCTTGGTCTCCGAGACCAGTAGCGCGTTCTGGTACGTGTCGAGCGTCTGGTGCCCGGCCGGGTCGGTCACCAGGGTCTGGCCGGCGGCGAGGCCGCCGTCCGGGCCGTAGGTGAACGTCGTGGTGTGGCCGTTCGGGTCGGTCTGCGTCTTCACCCGCTCGGCGCTGTCGTACGTCATCGCCGTGACCGTCGTCGCCGGCCCCGCGAAGTTGGCCGGTGACCGCATCGAGGTCATGAGGTGGTTGCCGTCGTAGGTGTACCGGGCGTGGTCGTCGTCCAGTGTGGACGGTGTGCGGGTGGTGCCCGCACCGTAGACGTCGGTGAGGTTGCCGGCGGTGTCGTAGCCGTAGGTGACCTTGCGGCCGGCCGAGTCGGTCAGCGCCGTGATGTGGTTCCCGGTCCAGGTGAGGGTGTAAGCGCGCTGGGCGGGATCGGTGACGGTGGCCAGGTGGCCGGACCCGTCGTAGCCGAGGGTGAGCTGGTACGGCGGGGAAGCCTTGCTCCCGGCCGGGTCCGTGACGGCGGTCAGCCGGCCGCTCGCGACGTCGAAGGTGAAGACCTGGCTGCCACGGCGCGTGTAGACGTAGGTGCTGCCGGACTTGACCAGGGTCGCGTCGTACCGCGGCGCCGACACCGTGTAGCCGCCGCCGGCGGCGACGAAGGTGACCGCGGAGCCGTCCTCCTGTTTCACCGTGACGTTGCCGGTGGTGCCGTCGGTCGCGGCCGTGAGGTGGTAGGAGTCGGTCCAGCCGAAGCCGAACGGCCCGTCGGCGGCGAGCGCTTTGTTGGGCCCGCTGGGATCGGCGACGCTTTCGGCGTAGCTGCGCTTGAACTCCAGCGGCAGCCGGCCGGGCGTGCTCAGGTCGGTGAAGTCCTCGCCGAACGCGCCGGTCGCCGTGTCGACCGGGTCACCCGCGGTCCGCCGGCCGCAGCCGCACTGCACCCACGACGGGTTGGACCCCTTCGGCTCGTCCTGCACCCCGGGCGGGCCGCCGATCGGCTGGCCCGGCGTGCCACCCTGGGGCACGAACGCGACCGCGTCGAACGCGACGTCGAAGTCCGAGTAGCCGAAGCCGCCTTGGTCCTGCGAGCTGCCGTTGTTGTTCAGGGTGACGTTGCCGCCGTTCTGCATGGCGAACGTGCCGATGGTGACCCACTGCTCGGAGTTCCATGCCTGGTTGACCCGGATCTTCCACGGCGCGGCCCCGCCACCGGGGTTGACGTTGTAGACGACGTTCGTCGCCTCGGCGCCGAGGCCGGGCAGGTGCAGCTTGACCTTGTAGTACTGCAGCGAGGGCAGGTTCGGGGTCCACACGCCGGTGTTGATCAGCGCCGGGTTCGAGCCGTCTTCGGTGTGGGTGAACAGCACCCGGCCACCGAGGCCGGTGCCGAGCTGGTGGGTGTCGATCGCGCCGATCGGGTCGCCGGCGGAGTTCGTGCCGTAGGTGTAGCTGAACGTGCCGTTGTCCGACCAGTTCGCGGCGCCGCAGCCCTGCAGGTTCAAGCGGTTCGGCTCGTCGTCGACGATGATCGAGCCGCTCGGCACCTTGGCTGTGTCCTGGCTGCAGGTCGGCGGGTTCTGCGTCGGATTCGCGGGCTCGCTTCCCCCCGACACGGCGTAGGGACTGGTCGCGCACGTCGTGGCGCAGCTGGGGATCCACGTCACCGGGTTGTGCCACCAGCACTGGAAGTCGTCGAGCATGCAGTGGCTGGCGCCCGGGTTGGACGTGTTGGTGGCGTTCGGGTCGCACTGGTTCGCGGCGAGCGAGCACATCGCGGTGAAGGGCGCAGGCTGCACCCAGCGCTGGCCGCCGTTGTACGTCGGCTTCGCGTACGCCGGGCTGCCGTAGCGGATCAGCGGGCTGGCGGTCCAGCCGAGCACGCGCTCCTGGTACGGCCAGCTCGCCGGGTGCGCCGCGTCGGCGTAGGTGTCCTGCAGGTAGGGGTCGCGGTTGGGCGGGTAGTCCAGGTTGGCCGGGTTGTTGGTCCAGCCCAGCCCCCACGTGCCGTGCGGACCGGTGCACGACGGCCCCGGGGTGCAGCCGGTGGTGTTGCCGTTGGCCGCGTTCGGCTGGACACCCGAGTTGTACGCCCAAGCCGCGAAGTACCAGTTCTCCAGGTAGCGCGGGTCGGCGTTGTTCGCGGTGATGCCCGCGGAATACAGCTGGTTCCAGGTGGTCTCGAGGATCTGCAGGCCGGCGGCGATGTTCTCCTGGTAGTCGACCGCGACTTTCCACTGGCCGTGCTCGGACAGCGAGTGGTCACCGATGTGCATCCCGTCGGTGACCTGGCTGATGCCGTACCCGCAGTCGGAAGCGGCGTAGTTGATCGAGACGATGTCGCCGCCCGCGCCGTAGTAGCTGGCGATCAGCGGGTCGCCCGCCGTGCCGGCCGGGGCGTGCCAGGAGGCCTGCGACCAGTTGGACTCCTGGGCCATGATGCCCTCGAAGATCGACCGCGGCACCGTGTTCGTCCCACCCGACGGGTGCGACAGCGGGATCAGCGGGAAGTCGCTGTTGGGCGCGTAGGCGACCAGGCCCAGGTTGCCGAACCCGGCCGGGCGCGTGTAGGCGCTGCCGGTCAGCAGGCCCTGCTCGGCCAGCTGCACCGCCCAGTTGACCTGCGCCGGGTTCGGCTGCATCACCTGCCGGTTGGCGTTCAGCGGCGGCACGGCGCACTTCGGCGACTGCGCCTGCGTAGTGTCCGGGGCCGCCTTCGCCGCCGGAACCGCGTCGCCCCGGGGGCTCAGCCGGTTCTGGTGCGGCGCCTGGGCGGGCCGGGGCGCGGCGGAGTAGGTGGGCACCTGGGTGGCGGCGGCCCGGGTGGCGGCCGGGACCGCCGGGGCAAGGAGCTTACCGGTGTTCGTCGCCAGCAGTGCCGGCGTGGGCTTGTGCCCGTCGGCGTCCGGACCGAGCAGCGCGTCACCATCCAAAGAGGATGATTCGGCGCCGTGCGCGAGGGCGCCGTCGCCCACGCTGCGCACACCGGCGGCGGCCGGTGCGCCGGGCGCCACCGGAGCGGCGCCGGAAAGCACGGCGCGCCCGGCGCGGCCCTGGAACAGCTGCACCCGGCCCAGGTCGCCGGAACCGAGCGTGGTGACCACCCCGGCGTGCTCGTGCGCGGCGGTCGCGGTGCGGGTGCCGGGCTTGGCGTGCAGGAAGCTGACCCCGCCGTCGGCGGCCGGGCGCACGTCGTAGACATCACCGGGCAAGGTGGCCACCACAGCGGGGTTTCCCTTGGCGGTCAGGGAAACGAGCCGGTTTCCCACCACGCCGACGACGCCGGGGGCGGCCGGGACGGCGGAGGTGATCTGCCCCGGCGCGGTCACGTCCGCGTCGATCTTGCCGGTGGCCAGGTTCGCGGTGAGCAGCCGCGTCCGCCCGTCGAGGGCGACGGTGAACACCGCGGTGTCCCCGGTGCCGCAGCCGGGCGAGTAGTACTTGAGGCCGACGCCGCCGGCCAGGGCGCGCACGACACCGGAAGCGAGGTCGACGGAGTAGGCGAACGCGCCGTGGTCCCGCGCGGCCTGGGTGTTCACCGCCGAAGCGGGCAGGATCGCGACCGCGGCGTACTTCCCGTCGCCGGAGACGCACTGGTAGCCGGTCCACGAACCGTCGTCGAACCCGGCCGGGTGGATCAGCGCGGCCTCCTGCCAGGCGAACCCGGCGGCCTCCCGGCCCAGTTCGACGTGGTAGCCCTGTGCATCGCCGTAGCCGTCGACCGCGAGGTCGGCGGACTTCGCCGCATCCGGCCCGAAATCCGCCGGTTTCGGCGCGGCGGCCGGCTGAGCGGCCACGGCGGGTTTCGTCGCCGCGGCGACGACCGAAGCGGACGCACCGATCAGCGCGAAAACGGTGAGCAAAACCGTCAGACCCCGGAAACCGGACATTCTTCGAGCGCCCACGACCTCACCGGACACGGCAGATCCTCCCCCAGGAACGAGCGGCCACCGGATTCCCGGACGCCACGGGAAAATCTAACCGCCCGATCCTCGGCACCCATCACCCATTGGAGTGATCTTCGACGGGCCGATGTCGCGAATGAGCTATTCACGACGTTACCACCCCCGTAACCCGCGGATCCATCCTGTCCGATTCGCCCCCGAAATCGTCGAAAAGCGCACTCGCGCACAAGATGTGCTCTTCCACCAAGCCGGCTGCTCGTGACCATCTGGCCGGTCATCGGCAAAACTGACTGCCATCCGGCGAACCAGACAGATTTCTTCTGTGGTTCGAGAATCTTACCCGCTTCGCGAGAAGCACCATTCCACACTGCTGGATCATTGCGCGGGATACCCGGCGAATGCCGTCGGTGTTTCGGCGACCACGCCGGGCTTTCCGAGGAATTGAGGCACAGTCCGCCGGGTCGTTCGCGTCGCGGAGCCCGTCAGCCCGTGCCGCACCGGCCGCTGACCTGGCATGATCCGTACGTGCGGGTACTGCTGGTGGAGGACGACCGGCCGATCGCCGACTCGCTGCGGCGCGGTCTGGTGCGGTACGGCTACGAGGTGACGTGGGTGCGGACGGGCGCGGAGGCGCTGGCGGCCGGGCCCGCGGACATGGTGCTGCTCGATCTCGGACTGCCCGATGTGGACGGTCTCGACGTCTGCCGCGAGCTGCGGGCGCGGGGCGACGTGCCGATCATCGTGATCAGCGCGCGGGCCGACGAGGTCGACCGGGTGGTCGGGCTGGAGATCGGCGCCGACGACTACGTGTCGAAGCCCTTCGGCGTCCGCGAGGTGATCGCGCGGATGCGGGCGGTGGCGCGCCGGGTGCGGCCGCCTGCCGACGCCGATGCGCAGCCCCCCGATTCGCTCGCCGGCGGGCGACTGGTCATCGACCGCCGGGCGCGGCGGGTGCACGTCGACGGCGCCGAACTCGCGCTCTCTCCGAAGGAGTACGACCTGCTGGCCTTCCTCGCGGACGCGCCGGGTGCGGCGCTCACCCGCGAGCAGATCATGGAGGCCGTCTGGGACCCCCACTGGTTCGGCCCGACGAAGACCCTGGACGTCCACATCGGAGCGTTGCGCCGGAAGCTCGGCGACGCGGCCGTCGTCGAAACGGTGCGCGGGGTGGGGTTCCGGCTGGTGGCGGCCGGGTGAGCGGCCCGACGTCGTTGAACCGCCGTCTCGTCGTCAGCTACGTGCTGCTGGTGGCGATCGCGATCGCCGCGTTCACCGTGCCGGTCGCGTTCGTGCTCACCCGCCAGCTGCGCGGGGACGTCGAGAC
Source organism: Amycolatopsis sp. NPDC026612 (assembly GCF_040638285.1). Taxonomy (NCBI): domain Bacteria; kingdom Bacillati; phylum Actinomycetota; class Actinomycetes; order Pseudonocardiales; family Pseudonocardiaceae; genus Amycolatopsis; species Amycolatopsis sp. NPDC026612. Next base: position 28,115 of record NZ_JBEZYB010000060.1, on the reverse strand, counting down.
GTCGGTGCGGCGGGAAGCCGACACCGCCGCGCTGCTGCTCTCGGCCGGGGACCTCCCCTCCCGGCAGGCACTGGCGCGGCTGGCCGAGGCGTACGACAAGGAGACGCCGGGACGCCTCGACGCCGTGCTCGCGGACGGCACCGCTCCGGGTCCGCTGCCGGTGCCGCCGTCCGCGGACGACGCCGCCTTCCGCGACGCACTGGCGGGGCAGGGCTTCGCCCGGTGGACGCACTCGGTCGCGCTCGGCGCCGACGGTCTCGTGCTGGCCGTCCCCGCCCGGGACGCGGCCGGCCGGGTCACCGGGGCGATCCGGGTCAGCTACCCGTCGGCGCCACTGGCCGCCCGACAGCTGCAGATCTGGGGCTTCCGGGCGGTGCTCGCGGTGGCGGTGCTCCTCGTCGCCGCGTTACTGGGCGCGTTCCTCGCGCGGCGCCTGACCCGGCCGTTCCGGGAACTCAACCAGCTGGCCGGTCGGCTGCGCGACGGTGAGCTGACCGCGCGCGCCGAGGAGTCCGGGCCGGTCGAAACCCGCACGCTCGCGCGGACGCTCAACAACGCCGCCGAAACCATCGACACGCTGGTGCGGGCGCAGCGGGCGTTCATCGCCGACGCGTCACACCAGCTGCGCACGCCGCTCACGGCGTTGCGGCTGTCGCTGGACAACATCGCCGACGGCGTGCACGACCCGGACGTGCACGAGGACGTCGACCAGGCCACGGCCGAAGTGGTCCGGATGAGCAGGCTGGTGAACGGCCTGCTGACCCTGGCGAAGGCCGAAGCGGCGATCGGGGCGCCCGAACCGGTGCGGGTCGCCGAGGTGGTCGCCGGGCGGCTCGGCGTCTGGCGCGCGGTGGCCGCCGACCGCGGCGTCGAGCTGCGCCAGGACGACGCCGACGCGGACCTGCTCGCCATGGTCAGCCCCGGGCACCTCGAGCAGGTGCTGGACAACGTGCTGTCGAACGCCCTGGAGGTGTCGCCCGACGGCGGCGCGGTCACCGTGTCGAGCGGCCGCCGGGAGGGCCACGCGATGGTGGAGATCACCGACGAAGGCCCCGGGATGTCCGAGGCCGAGCGGGGCCGGGCGTTCGACCGGTTCTGGCGTGGGCAGGGCCGGACCGGCCCGTCGGGGTCCGGTCTCGGCCTGGCCATCGTGAAGCAGCTGGTCACCGACGACGGCGGCACGGTGGTCCTCGCCGACGGCGACGGCGAGGGCCTGTGCGTCCGGATCGGGTTACCCCTCGGGCATCGCTGACGAGTGGTGGTTGACGATCAGCCACCGGCCCTCGTGCAGCTCGTAGACGTAGGTGTAGCGCGCCCGTACCCGCTGGCTCTTGCCGTCCTTGGTCAGGACGAACTCGTAGACGCCGGTGTTGACCGCGGTGTCGGCGTCGAGGACGTCGACGATCTCGTCCTCGATCACCCCCTGCGGCTTGCTCTGCAGGAACTTGGTGAAGTAGTCGACGATCTCCGCCCGGGTGCGGCGGACCTCGTTGGACACCGTGGGCAGCAGCACCGCGTCCGGCGCGTAGAGGTCGGCCACCTTCTGCGGGTCGCCGGTCGCCAGCGCCGCGTTCCACTGCGGGAACAGGTCCGCGATCTGCTGCTGGGCGGGCCGCGCCGGAGCCGCCGCGGCGCCGGCCGGCGGGGCACCGGCCGGCGGCGCGGCGGGCGTGGTGGCGGTACTGGTGCCGCAGCCGGCCACCGCCGCGGCCGCCACCGTCGTCACCACGATCGCACCCATCGGAATCTTGCGCATTTTTGCCTCCTGGCCGGGAATCCCTGGTAAATCCACTGTGGAACGGCGACCGGAAGGGGAATTACAGCGCGCGGACAGGAACGGGGAAAAGTTCGGCCAAGGGGGCCGCATCCGCTCGGTCTGCGCACCACCCGGAAGAGTGCTATTTGATCGTTATGAGTGAATCACCGAACTACCCGCAGTCGCCGGCTCCCACCTCGATGGACCAGGCCACCGCCCCGCCGCGGCCGCGCACGATCGAAGGCGCTTTCTGGGCCTTCATCGTCGCACCCGTGATCGGGTTGATCGGCGGTCTGCTGATCTTGGGCAACCGGGACAAGATCGCCGCCACCCTGCGCGACGCCGACCGGCAACGCGGCGGCACGCTCACCGACGCGCAGATCGACCAGACGGCGAACGTCACGATGATCACCGCGGTGGTGATCGCGGTGCTCATCGCCGCGCTGTACCTGCTGTTCGCCTTCAAGCTGCGCGCCGGCCGGAACTGGGCGCGCATCGTGCTGACGGTGCTCGCCGGCCTGCAGCTGTTCTCGGTGCTGACCGGGGAGAGCACGATCGGCAGCTACCTCGCGGTGCTCGCCGCGGTGGTCGGCGTCGTGTTGTCGTTCACGGGTCCGTCGAACGCCTACATCGCGGCGGTCAAGGGCCGGCACTGACCAGCTCCGCGGTCCGGCCCGGGCCGGACCGCCGCGCGGTGGCGCTCGAGCCCCCGGTCCGGCCGGCGCGGCGCCCGGCCGCCGAACACCCGGCGCCGGGTCACCACCCGGTTCCCCCGGCCTGCCCACGAAAGCCGAGGGCCGCACTGTCCTCTCCGGACAGTCAGCTGTTCCACATCCGGGCGGTCAGCCGGAGGAACTCCCGGCCGTCACCGACCCGCAGCGCCGCGCCGCGATCGGGGTAGACGTCCAGCACCCGGTCCGTCCCGGTCATCCGCAGCGCCCGGCTCACCACCGCGTTGCCGCCGGTGACGACCCTGAGCCGGGCGTTCCGGGCGGCGGCCTGGCCCGTCACCGCATTGAGCACGCGCAGCCCCGCCGCGCCGAGGAAGTGCAGTTCCGCGAGGTCCAGCACGATCACCCGCGGTGGCGGGCGCACGGCCAGTGCGGCGGCCACCGCCTCGCCGACGTCGACGATCGTCCCGGCGTCGAGCTCACCGGCCAAGGCCAGCAGCACCGGCTCGCCGCGGGAGCACGAGACCCGCAACCGCCCCTTCGGGGGCACGGAGGACGCCACGCGGAAACACCCCATCTTCGGAGGACCGTCAGGAACGGGCAGCACCACGGCTCCTGCGCGACCCGCCTTCGGCCAGGCTAGTGACGGTCCGCGGCTGATCACAAGCGGTGACCGCACGAGTCGACCCGATCGTGTTTCGCGGGCGACGGACGGGGGAAGTCACGCTGGGCGGTTCAGCTCTCAAGGAGGTTGTCATGGCGGCAACACCCGATTCGGCGTCGACCGGGGTGCGGACGCTCATCCCTGCGCGCATCGACCGGTTGCCCTGGTCCCCCTTCCACACCCGGATGGTGGTCGCCCTGGGGGTGGCCTGGATCCTCGACGGCCTGGAGATCACGGTGGCCAGCGCGGTCGCCGACACCCTCACCAAGCCCGAGACCTTGAACATGTCGTCGGCGGCCGTCGGGCTGCTGGCGACGATCTACCTGGCCGGCGAGGTGGTCGGGGCGCTGTTCTTCGGCAGTCTGTCCGACAAGCTGGGACGCCGGAACCTCTTCATGCTCACCCTGGCCGTCTACCTCGTCGGCAGCGGCCTGACCGCGCTGACCCTCGGCAACGGCGTCGGCTGGGTCGTCTTCCTCTACGCCACCCGGTTCGTGGCCGGCATGGGCATCGGCGGCGAGTACGCCGCGATCAACTCCGCGATCGACGAGCTGATCCCGGCCCGCTACCGGGGCCGGGTGGACATCGCGGTCAACGGCACCTACTGGGCCGGCGCCGTGCTGGGGACGGTCGGCACGTACATCCTGCTCAACCGGATGGACCTCTCGCTGGGCTGGCGGCTGGGCTTCCTCATCGGGCCGGTGCTCGGGCTGGTGATCCTGCTCGTGCGGCGGCACCTGCCGGAGAGCCCGCGGTGGCAGATCATGCACGGCAAGGCCGAGGCCGCCGAGGAGTCGATCACCCAGATCGAGCAGGAGGTGGAGGCCACCGGCCGCAGCCTGCCGCCGGTCGACGAGAAGAAGGCGATCGAGGTGACGCCGGCCGAGCGGATCGGCTACGTGGCCCTGGCCAGGGTGCTGTTCCGCGACTACCCGTCGAGGGCCGTCCTCGGCGCGTCGCTGATGATCAGCCAGTCGTTCCTGTACAACGCGATCTTCTTCACCTACACACTGGTGCTGGGCAAGTTCTACGGGGTGTCCTCGGCGGCGACGCCGATCTACCTCATCGCGTTCGCGGTGGGCAACCTGGTCGGCCCGTTCACCATCGGGCACCTGTTCGACACCCTCGGCCGGCGCAAGATGATCTCCGGGACGTACATCGTGTCCGGGGTCCTGCTCGCGATCACGGCGGTGCTGTTCTACGCGGGCGCGCTCAACGCGATCACGCAGACGATCGCGTGGTGCGTGATCTTCTTCTTCGCCTCCGCCGGTGCCAGCGCGGGCTACCTGACGGTGAGCGAGATCTTCCCGCTGGAGGTGCGAGCGAAGGCGATCGCGGTGTTCTTCGCGATCGCACAGTGCTTCGGCGCACTGGGCCCGGTGATCTACGGCGCCCTCATCGGCACCGGCGAGCACCCGGTCCGGCTGTTCATCGGCTACCTGCTCGGCGCCGCGGTGATGATCGCGGGCGGCCTGGTCGCCCGGTTCCTGGCGGTGGACGCCGAGGGCAAGTCCCTGGAGGAGATCGCCCAGCCGCTGGCCGCGGCGGGACGGCGGGGCCGGACCCGCGCGGAAGGGGCGTCCTCGCCCTTCTCGACCTGACGGGAAGACGGGAAAGCCGTCGCGCCGGGAACGAGCTTGCGGGTTCGTTCCCGGCGCGACAACACTTCCCCACCGGTTTAGGCTCGATGGGGTCCGGGTAGCCGCACTCCGACGCGAGCGGGAGGTGACATGGGACCGCGGAAGTGGCTCGAATCCTGGCCTGTCTACCGCCAGCTGACCGGCACCGACCCGCTCGGCCGGGGCAAGGCGGCGGAGTCCCCGCGGTCCGAGGCCCTGGCCCCGCGCACCGCGAGCGCCGACCGGGTGGCCAAGTCCGTCTGCCCCTACTGCGCCGTCGGGTGCGGGCAGCAGGTCTTCGTCAAGGACGAACGGGTCGTGCAGATCGAGGGCGACCCGCACAGCCCGATCTCCCGCGGCCGGCTCTGCCCCAAGGGATCCGCGAGCAAGCAGCTGGTCACCGGCCCGCAGCGCGAACAGAAGGTCCGCTATCGCGCGCCCTACGCCACCGAGTGGACCGAACTGGACCTCGGCACGGCGATGGACATGGTCGCCGACCGGGTGCTCGACGCCCGCCGCAAGGGCTGGCAGGACACCGACGACCACGGTGCCCCGCTGCGCCGCACCACGGGCATCGCGAGCCTCGGCGGCGCCACCCTGGACAACGAAGAGAACTACCTGATCAAGAAGCTCTTCACCGCGCTGGGCGCGATCCAGATCGAGAACCAGGCCCGTATTTGACACTCCGCCACGGTTCCCGGTCTGGGGACTTCCTTCGGTCGCGGTGGCGCGACGGACTACCAGCAGGACCTGCAGAACTCCGACTGCGTCGTCATCATGGGCTCGAACATGGCCGAGGCGCACCCGGTGGGGTTCCAGTGGGTGATGGAGGCGAAGGCGCGGGGAGCCGAGGTGTTCCACATCGACCCGCGCTTCACCCGCACCAGTGCGCTGGCCGACGCCCACGTCCCGCTGCGCGCGGGCACGGACATCGCGTTCCTGGGCGGGGTGATCAACCACATCCTGAGCAACAATCTGGACTTCCGGGAGTACGTGGTCGCCTACACCAACGCCTCCTTCCTGGTGAGCGAGGACTACCGGGACACCGAGGAGCTCGACGGCCTCTTCAGCGGTTACGACGAGGCCAAGGCGGCCTACGACCCGTCGACGTGGCACTACGAGAACACCCGGCCGCGCGACACCGCGCACGGCAAGGAGACCTCGGCGTCCGACCAGCACGGCTCGGGCGGCCCGGTGCTCGAAGGCGGCAGCGAGGAGATCGCCGCCGACCCGACGCTGCAGCACCCCCGGTGCGTGTTCCAGATCCTCAAGCGCCACTTCGCCCGCTACACCCCGGAGCTGGTCGAGGCCACCTGCGGGACACCGAAGGAGCTCTTCCAGCGCGTCTGTGACGCGTGGACGCACAACTCGGGCCGCGAACGCACCGCCGCGCTGGTCTACAGCGTCGGCTGGACGCAGCACAGCGTCGGCGCGCAGTACATCCGGGCCGGGTCGATCATCCAGCTGCTGCTCGGCAACATCGGGCGGCCCGGCGGCGGGGTGTTCGCGCTGCGCGGGCACGCCAGCATCCAGGGCTCGACCGACATCCCGACGCTGTTCAACCTGCTGCCCGGCTACCTGCCGATGCCGACCCCTGAGCACACCACCCTCGCCGAGTACCTCGACAGCATCCGCGGCGACAAGCAGAAGGGCTTCTGGCGCAACGCCGACGCCTACACCGTGTCGCTGCTGAAGGAGTACTGGGGCGACAAAGCCACCCCCGACAACGACTTCTGCTTCGGCTACCTGCCGCGGATCAACGGCGACCACGGTACCTACCGCACGGTCATGGACATGGTCGACGGCAAGGTGTCCGGCTACTTCCTGCTCGGGCAGAACCCGGCCGTCGGCTCCGCGCACGGCAGGCTGCAGCGGCTCGGCATGGCCAACCTCGACTGGCTGGTGGTCCGGGACCTCACGATGATCGAGAGCGCCACCTTCTGGAAGGACGCGCCGGAGATCGAGACCGGCGAAATCGTGCCGGAGCAGTGCCGCACCGAGGTGTTCTTCTTCCCCGCCGCTTCGCACGTCGAGAAGGAAGGGACGTTCACCCAGACCCAGCGCATGCTGCAGTGGCGCGAGAAGGCCGTCGAACCGGCCGGGGACCAGCGCTCGGACCTGTGGTTCTTCCACCACCTCGGGCGCCTGGTCCGGGAGCGGCTGGCCGGCTCCGCCGACGAGCGCGACCGGCCGGTGCTCGACCTCGCCTGGGACCACGCGGTGCACGGCGACGAGCCGTCCGCCGACGACGTGCTGCGGCGGATCAGCGGCCAGGACCTCACCACCGGCAAGGAGGTCTCCGGCTACCTCGACCTCAAAGCGGACGGCAGCACCTCCTGCGGCTGCTGGATCTACAGCGGCGTCTACGCCGACGGCGTCAACCAGGCCGCCCGCCGCAAGTCGCGGTTCGACCAGGACCTCTACGCCCACGAGTGGGGCTGGGTGTGGCCGCTGAACCGGCGGGTGCTCTACAACCGCGCGTCCGCCGACCCGCAGGGCCGGCCGTGGAGCGAGCGCAAGGCCCTGATCTGGTGGGACGCCGAGAAGGGCGAATGGACCGGCCACGACGTCCCCGACTTCGAGAAGACCAAGCCGCCGGACCACGTGCCGGCCGCCGGCGCCGTCGGCCCGGCCGCCCTGCGCGGCGACGACCCGTTCATCATGCAGTCGGACGGCAAGGCGTGGCTGTTCGCGCCGACCGGGCTGGCCGACGGCCCGCTCCCGACGCACTACGAGCCGCACGAATCGCCGTTCCGGAACCCGTTCTACACCCAGCAGGGGAACCCGGCGCGGAAGGTCTACGGCCGCCGGGACAACCCGGCGCACCCGTCGCCGCCCCAAGCCGGCGTCGAGGTGTTCCCGTTCGTGTTCACCGCCGCCCGGCTGACCGAGCACCACACCGCGGGCGGGATGAGCCGGACGCTGCCGTACCTGTCGGAGCTGCAGCCGGACCTGTTCGTCGAGGTGTCCCCCGAACTCGCGAAGCTCCGCGGGCTCGCGCACCTGGGCTGGGCGCACGTCGTCACCGCCCGCGCGGCCGTCGAGGCGCGCGTCTTCGTGACCGACCGGATGGCCCCGCTGCGCGTGCAGGACCGGGTCGTGCACCAGGTGTGGATGCCCTACCACTGGGGCCAGGGCGGCCTGGTCCCCCGCGACGTCGTCAACGACCTGTTCGGCGTCGTGCTGGACCCGAACGTCTTCATCCAGGAAAGCAAGGTCGCCACCTGCGACGTCCGGCCCGGGCGGCGGCCGCGCGGCGCCGCGCTGCTCGCGTTGCTCGAGGAGTACCGCACCCGCGCGGGCATCACGCCGGAAACGGGTACGCAGGTGGCGACCGTGCACGACACCCGGCACGTCGAACCCGGCCACGCCACGGAGGACAGCTCATGACGATCGAGAACCGGCTGTCCGGGCCGCTGCCGGACGTCGCCGCCGAGGCCGGGCACACCGGGCACCCGCCGCGCGTCGGGTTCTTCACCGACACGTCGGTGTGCATCGGCTGCAAGGCCTGCGAAGTCGCCTGCAAGGAGTGGAACAACGTCCCCGAGGACGGGCTCGACCTGCTCGGGATGTCGTTCGACAACACCGGCGCGCTCGGCGCGAACTCGTGGCGGCACGTGGCCTTCATCGAGCAGGAGCGTCCGCTCGGCGACCAGTCGCCCGGGCTCGCGGGGCTGCCGACGGGGGCGTCCGCGATCGACGTGACCACCGCCTTCGTCGCCGAGGAACTGCGGGAGGCACCGCGCGGCGGCGGCGGACTGGGCACTTCGCCGTTGCCGCGGGCACCGGAAGACCTCGGAATGCCGTCGTTCGACCTGCCCGGCGCGAAGACCGGCGCGGACGGCCGGACGGACTTCCGCTGGCTGATGGCGTCGGACGTGTGCAAGCACTGCACCCACGCCGGCTGCCTCGACGTCTGCCCGACCGGCGCGCTGTTCCGCACCGAGTTCGGCACGGTCGTGGTGCAGCAGGACATCTGCAACGGCTGCGGCTACTGCGTTTCCGGCTGCCCGTACGGCGTCATCGACCGCCGTCCCGGCGACGGGCGGGCGCAGAAGTGCACGCTCTGCTACGACCGGCTGCACGACGGCCTCGAACCGGCGTGCGCCAAGGCCTGCCCGACCGACTCGATCCAGTTCGGCGAACTCGACGAGCTGCGCGAGCGGGCGGCCCGCCGCGTCGAGGACCTGCACGAGCGCGGCGTGCCCGAGGCGCGGCTCTACGGCCACGACCCCTCCGACGGCGTCGGCGGCAACGGCGCGTTCTTCCTGCTGCTGGACGAACCCGAGGTCTACGGGCTGCCGCCGGATCCGGTGGTGCCGACCCGCGACCTGCCCGCGATGTGGAAGTACGCCGGGATGGCCGCGTCGGCGCTGCTCGCCGCCGCGGTCGCCGCGTTCGGAGGACGCCGCCGATGAGCGAAGACCCCCTGCTCCGCGAACCGCGCAGCGACGCACAGGCCGCCGACCGCCGGGCGCGGACGTTCGGCCGCCGCAAGCGGGGCGGCTCCCGCGAAGAGCTGATGGTGCCGCGGGCCGAGTTCCGGTCGTACTACGGCCGTCCGGTGCTCAAGCCGCCGGTGTGGGAGTGGAAGGTGCCGGCGTACCTGTTCACCGGCGGCCTGGCGGCGGGCACCTCGCTGCTCGCCGCCGGGGCCGACCTGACCGGCCGACCCGGCCTGCGGCGGGTGGGCCGCACCGGCTCGCTGGCGGCGCTGCTCGCCAGCGTCTACCTGCTGGTCGCCGACCTCGGGCGGCCGGCCCGCTTCCACCACATGCTGCGCGTCGCGAAACCGACGTCGCCGATGAGCGTGGGCACGTGGATCCTGAGTGCGTTCGGCCCGGGGGTGGCCATCGCCGCGGCCGCCGAGGTGCTGCCCGCCGGGCTGCGCCGCTCGCTGCCCGGCCGTCTCCTGCGCGCGGCCGCGCGGCCTGCAGGGCTGTCGTCGGCGATCGTCGCCCCGGCCGTCGCGTCCTACACGGCCGTGCTGCTGTCCCAGACCGCGGTCCCGGCCTGGCACGAGGCCCACGCCCAGCTGCCGTTCGTCTTCACCGGCTCGGCGGCCGCGAGTTCGGGCGGCTTCGCGATGGCGCTGGTACCGGTCGAGCAGGCCGGCCCGGCCCGCGCACTGGCCGCCTTCGGCGCGGCGACCGAGCTGGTGGCGGGCAAGGTGCTGGAAAAGCGGCTCGGGCTCACGGCGGAGGCCTACACGACCGGCAAAGCCCACCGGCTGCGCAGGTGGTCGGAGCGGCTGACGGCCGCCGGCCTGCTCGGCACACTGCTCGGGCACCGCAGCCGCGCGCTCTCGGTGGCGGCCGGGACGGCGTTGTTCGCCGGAAGCGCGTTGCAGCGTTTCGGGGTGTTCGAGGCGGGCGTGGAGTCCACAAAGGACCCCAAGTACGTCGTGGTGCCGCAGCGCCGGCGGCTCGAGAAGCGGTGACCGGCGGGAGCCCGGTCTCGGGGAGGTAGCCGAGCGGCGGCGGTGCCGAGGAGTCGCTTCGCCCGCGCCGGGACACCACGGCAGCAGCCGAGCGGGGCGGCCCGCAGAGTCGCTTCGCCGCGACGGGACACCACGACAGCAGCCGAGCGGCGGCGGCCCGGCTACCGGGCTCGCCCGCGCTGGGGAGCGCGCGGCACCTCGGCGACCCATCGCCGGGTGGCGCGGACCCACCCACCCGCAGCGGAACGACTCCGCACCGAGCCGACTGCCCAGCGCAGGGGCGGCGCGCCTGCCGGGCGCGCCCGGCAGCGGCGGCTGCGCCCACCGCGCGACAGCGCGGCGGCAGCAGCAGCGGCGCACGGCAACGCCAAGCCACGACCGTCAGCGGCGCCCGCTTCCCCGCAACCGGGGCAGCACCGCGAGCCACTCCAACGCCGCCTCGACACTCCGGTGGATCGGCAGCACCTGCTCCAGCCCCAGCACCCGGACCGGCCGCGTGACCGCGCGCCCCGGGGCGGCGATGGCGAACGGCACTCCGGTGACGTGGGCCTCCGAGGCCGCCACCAAAAGTTCCGTGATTCCGCCCGCCCCGCAGAACACGACTCCGGTCAGGTCCAGGACCAGCGCTCGCGGGGCCAGGTCGAGCTCGTCACCCAGCCGCATCCGGAGCCGGGCGAGGGCGGGCAGGTCGATCTCTCCGCGGACCGCGACGACCGTCGCCTCCGCTGTGGCGGTCACCCGCAGGGTCATCGCGGACGGGACGTCGACGCGGGAGCGTGGAGCGGCGATCTGGTCGAGCACACAGGCCTCCTCGAAGCGAGGTACGGCCGGGAAGGCGGGCCCGCCTCCCGGCCCACCTACGGGATGGGCACGCAGGGGAACGAGTGGGCGGCTGCCGGTTGAACCGCGATGCCCCACACCGTACGCCCCCACGAGCCGCGGTTCCCGGCCACCACCGAATTCGTCGAATTCGGGCGCCGGCACGACGATTTTCCGGAATGCGCACCGGAGGTCGAACACGTCGATCCGGATAACGGTTCCCGCGCTAGCCGGTGCCGGAGCCACACCGGTCGTCGATCTTCTGCTAAAAAGTGCTTCGTTTTCGCGGTTCATCGACCGACGCAGGGGTACGGGTGGCTTTCGAGGAACAGCTCGTCAACGGGCGGTACCGGCTACTGGGGCACCTCGGCCGCGGTGCGATGAGCCTCGTGTGGCGGGCCAGGGACGAGCGGCTGGACCGCGTGGTCGCCGTCAAGCAGTTCCTGCACGAGCCGGCGAGCGACCCCGGCGCGGGCGCCGACGTCTGCGAACGGGCGATCCGCGAGGCGCGGCTGGCCTCGCGGCTGCGGCACCCGCACGCCGTCGCGGTGTACGACGTCTTCGAAGACGCCGGCTCGATGTACCTGGTCATGGAGTACGTGCCCGCCCGGTCGCTGACCGAGCTCATCATCGAGCGGGGACCGCTGCCGCGGTGCGACGTGCTGCGGCTCGGGCGGCAGGTCGGCGCGGCGCTGGCCGCCGCGCACGGCGACTGGATCCTGCACCGGGACGTCACGCCCAACAACGTGCTCGTCACCGAGGACGGCACCGCCCGGATCACCGACTTCGGGGTGTCGCGCGCGCTCGGCGAACACCCCGCCGCCGACGATGGCGTCGTCGTCGGCACGCTGCCCTACCTGGCTCCGGAAGTCGCCCGGGGCGGCGAGGCGGGCCTGCCGTCCGACGTCTACTCGCTCGGCGCCACGCTCTACACCGCCCTGGAGGGCACCCCGCCGTTCGGCACCAGCGACGATCCGATCACCCTGCTCCGGCGGATCACCGAGAACCAGCTCACCCCGCCCGTCCACGGCGGCCCCCTGACCCGCGTGCTGCTGCGGATGCTCGAACGCGATCCGGCCGCGCGCCCGTCGATGCAGGAGACCGTGGAGCTCCTGGCCGCGGTGGGCAAGCCGGTGCCGGTGGCCGTGCCCCGCCGCCGGTCCCGGCTGCGCCGCGCCGCCGCGACCGGGGCGGCCGCGTGCGTGACGTCGGTGGCCGTGGTGGCCGGCCTCGCCCTCGCCGACCGGCCGGGGGAGACCCCCGCGGCCCCCGCCGAGCACCCGCCGACGACCGTCACCGCGGACCGCACCGTCCGCAGCACCACGACGGCCCCCGCACCGGTACCGGTGCGCGCCTCCGAAGGGCCGGCGCGACGCCCCGCCTCCGCCTCCGTCTCCGCCGCTGCCGCACCCGGCGGCTGCACCGCGCGCTACGAGGTCACGAACGCCTGGCCGGGCGGCGCCCAGGCGCAGGTGACCGTGCACAACGACCGGGCAGCGCAGCTCACCGGCTGGACGGTGACTTGGGTGCTCCCCGGCGGGACCGGCATCCGGGACCTCTGGAACGGCACCCTCACCCGGGACGGCTCGGCGGTGACCGTCACCGACGCGGGCTGGAACGCCTCGGTCGAACCGGGCGGCTCGGCTACGTTCGGGTTGAACGAGGTCATCTCGGCCGCCAGCCCCGCCGTGCCGGTCCTCGGCTGCCGGCCGAACTGATCACCCGGCACCGTTATCCTTCCGTCACAACCGGATCGGCATTTCTTCCGTAGTGGCCGGTTCGATTTCCGGCATCCGGAACGAAAACGTCGAACGCATTTTCGTACCCCCACCCAGGTGAGTGAATTACGCCGAGAGGCCGAACTGCCCGCCGGAACCGGCCGTGTTCCCCCATGACGGAAACGACAGAGGGGAGCGTGCCCGTGCACGAAGGGGCAGTGATCGCCGGCCGGTACCGGGTACTCGGCCGGGCCGGTCACGGCGCGATGGGGACCGTGTGGCGGGCGAAGGACGAACGGCTCGACCGCCTGGTCGCGATCAAGCAGCTCTTCCCCGACTCCCCCGCCGACCCCGAGGCCGCGGAGCGGACGCGCGCCCGGACGATCAGGGAGGCCAGGGTCACCGCCCGGCTCCGCCACCCGCACGCGGTCGTGGTGTACGACGTCGTCGAGCAGGGGGCCGCGGCCTACATCACGATGGAGTACCTGCCGTCCCGCACGCTCACCGAGCTCCTGGAGGAGAACGGGCCGCTGGTGCCGGAGTACGTGGCGGAGCTGGGCACCCAGCTCGCCTCGGCGCTGGCCGCGGCGCACGCGGAAGGCGTGGTGCACCGCGACATCAGCCCCAACAACGTCCTCGTCACCACGGACGGCTCGGCGAAGATCACCGACTTCGGGGTGGCCCACGCCCGCGGGGAGGGCACCGCCACCGGCCGCGGGCTGGTCGTCGGCACGCCGGCCTACCTCGCCCCGGAGGTCGCGGACGGGGCCGAACCCGGCTTCCCTTCCGACGTCTACTCGCTCGGCGCGACCCTCTACACCGCACTCGAAGGCCGGCCACCCTTCGGCACCGACGAGAACCAGCTCGCCCTGCTCAAACGCGTCGGCAACGGCCACATCACCCCGCCGGCCACCCGCGGCCCGGTCACCGACGCCGTCGTCCGGCTCCTCCACCGGGATCCGGCCGCCCGCCCCGCGATGGCCGGGGCCGCCCGGCTGCTGACCCGCTCCACCGCACCGGGCTTCACCCCGGCGGTGGCCCCGGCGAGCAGCGAGCCCGTGCCCACCCGCCGGCGCCGCTCCCGGCTGGTCTTCGCCGGGACGGCGCTGGTGCTGGCGGCGGCCGCCATCGTGGCGGCGACGTCGATCCCGTCGGGCCGGCAGCCCGCGAGCGCGGCCGCCCAGCTCGCTTCGGCGCCGTCCACGACCGCGTCCACCACCCCGCTCACGTCCCGGCTCACCGGTCCGGCCGGCTGCGCCGCGCGCTACCAGGTCGTGAATGCGTGGAACGACGGCTTCCAGGGGCTGGTGACCGTCCGCAACAGCGGGCGCGTGGTGGTCACGGGGTGGACGGTCAGCTGGACGACCGCGGCCGGGACCACCATCGACGACCTGTGGAACGGCAAATTGGTCCGAACCGGTGCCACCTCGGCGATCACGAACGTCGAGTGGAATGCGGTGCTGAAGCCCGGCGAATCGACCACCTTCGGCTTCGTCGCCCTGGCCCGCGGCGGCAACCGCGGGATGCCGGTGACCGACTGCCGTCCCGGGGAATGAATCAGGGCCCGGCGGTTTTCGACCACCCGACGAAGGTGGCTTGACCAGCAACGTTGACCGGCATTAAGGTCAACGTCCAGCCTTCTTGTTAGCGCTAACTTCCGGCCGGACAACGGACCGGACAATGGGTCTCGAGAAAGTCTTCACAAAAATGACGAATTTCCGCGACGTGGCGGACGAGCCATCCGGAGGCGGCCGCGGCGCGGTGACGATCACCGACGTGGCGAACGCCGCCGGCGTTTCGGCAAGCACCGTGTCCTACGTGATCACGGGGAAGCGGACGATCTCCCCCGCGACCCGGCGCCGGGTCGAAGAGACCATCCGCACCCTCGGCTACCGGCGCCGCGCCGGCTTTCCCGCGTCCCGCGCCGGCGTCCTGGCGGTGGCGGTGCCCCCGCACGGCGACCGGCACCTTGGCACGGAGATGGAGTTCTTCTCCGCGGCCGCGGGTGCGGCCCGCGAACTCGGTTTCGACCTGCTGCTGATCACCGACGAGGAAGGCACCGCGGGCCTCCACCGGGTGACGGCGGCCGCGCTGGCCGACGCGGTGATCGTGCTGGACGCCGCCGAAGACGACCCCCGCGTGCCCGTCCTGCTGGCCTCCGGCCGCCCCGCGGTGCTGGTCGGCGCACCGGCGCACCACCGCGGGCTGGCGTCGGTGACGCTCGACTTCGCCCCGGCCGGCCAGGCTTGCCTCACCCACCTCGCCGACCTCGGCCACCGCACGGTCGCGCACCTCGAGCCGTCGGCCACGCTGCCCGGGCACCGGCTCCGGTACCTCAAGGGCTTCGGGGACAGCTTCCGGGCGGTCGCCCCCGGCCGCGGGGTGAAAGCGGTCTCCCGCTCGTGCCCGCCCACGGCCGAAGACGTCCGCCGCTGCCTGGGCGAACTCCTCACCGGCGGCGGTCCGACCGCACTGGTCGTCCACGACGAAGCGGCCCTGCCGCTGGTCATGACCACCCTCCGGGACCGCGGGCTGCAGGTCCCCGGCGACGTCTCCGTCGTCGCGGTGTGCTCGGACACCGTGGCGGGGCAGCAGCGGATCCGGCCCACCGCGGTCGTGGTCCCGGCCCGCGAGCTGGGGGTACTGGCCGTCCGGCGGGCAGTGCGCCAGCTCGAGGGCGGATCGGCCGCCGAGCCCGACGCCGTGCTCCCCCGGCTCGTCGACGGCGAAAGCACCGCGGCCGTCTCCGCCGTACCGGAAGAGCCGTCGATGTCCCAGGCCTGAAAATTCCGGGACAATCGCTCGCCCGACCGAACCCGTCGCCCTTCGCGGCCGTATTTCCTTTCGAGGGTCGTCGACGTCGACAGGGGAATACGGGTGGCAGCGAAAAAGGCAGCACTGGCCGGGCGATACCGGCTACTGGAACCCGCCGTCCACCATCCCGGCGGCACGGTGTGGCGGGCCAGGGACGAATTGCTCGGCCGTTTCGTCACCGTCGAACGTCTCCCGCCGGAGTGCCCGTTCGACGCCGCCCATTCCGATCGCGTCCGGGCGAAGGCGATCCGTGACGCGCGGGTGGCCATCCGGCTGCACCACCCGCACGTCGTCGTGGTGCACGACGTCTTCGAGCAGGACCTCGTCCCGTACGTGGTGACGGAGGACCTGGCGACCCGCACGCTGGCCGAGCTGGTCGAGCGGCACGGGAGCTTCCCGCCGGACCGCGTCGCGGCGCTCGGCGCCCAGCTGGCTTCGGCGCTGGCCGCCGCGCACGCCGAAGGTGTCCTCCACCGCGGGCTCGGCCCGGGCAAGGTGCTGCTCACCGCGGACGGGACGGCCAAGATCGCCGGCTTCGGGCGGAGCGCTGGCGCTTTCCCCGCCCCGGAGGTGGCCACGGGCACGAGCCCGGCATTCTCCTCGGACGTCTATTCCTTGGGCGCCACCCTGTACTTCGCGCTCGAAGGGCGGCCTCCCGGCACCGCCGTCCCACCGCGGGCCGGTGGGCCGGTCCTCGACGCGCTGCTGACCTTCCTGCGCCCCGAGCCGGTGGCCCGGCCGTCGATGGCCGAAGCCGAACGGACGCTCACCGGCCTCGCCGTGGCCCGTCCTCTCGCGGCGATCCCGGCCCGCGGCACCCGGTCCCGGGCTCGCATCCTGGTGACGGGCACGGTCCTCGTCCTCGCCCTCGGCACGGCGGTGACGACCCACGCCGCCCTCCGCCGGCTCACGAACCCCTGAGCGCCGGCGTTCGCGGGGCTACTTCTCCGGCGCGTAGTAGCTGCCGTAGGGGGACCCGTACGGCGGGTGGAAGACGGTCGGCGGCGGGGCCGCCGTTTCGGTGATCGTCCGCGTCCCGGCGAAGGTGATCGGGCCCGGCGTGAGCCCGTCGGGGCGCGGCCGGCCCTTTTCCCGTGCCCCGGCCGCCCGGACCCGCCGGTCGACGCGGTCGGCCGCGGGCGGCGGGGAATTCTCCGCGTGCACCCGCTGAATCAATTCCTGAACCGAAACCTGCCGCCTGGCCGTTCCCGTCGTCGGGCGCGCCAACCGAACCACCTCCGATTCCCCACCCGCGAACTGTCGCAGGTCCCGTTCGGCGGAGACCAGGAGGTGATCCACCCATTGTAAATCTCAAGATCGCGATCCGGTCGTTACCACTTCGACACAACCGGATCCGCATTCCGCCCGTAGCCCGGAAACAACGCGGTCGAATTCGACGATTTCGCCGTCACGGCGATTTCGGCGCGCTCCCGCAGGACTCGCGCACCACGAGCGTCGGCCACAGCTGCAGGCGGTGCACGGGCCGCTCGGCCGTGTCTGCGAGCCGGGCCAGCGCGAGTTCGGCGGCCACCGCGCCGAGCCGGTGCTTCTGCGGGCACACCGCGGTCAGTGGCGGGTCGGACGCCGCCGCCACCTCGTCGTCGTAGGAGACCACCGCCAGCTCGCCGGGCACCGCGAGGCCGCCGTCGCGGGCCCGCTGGATCAGCCCGATGGCTTCGCGGTCGGAGTGCACGAGCAGCGCGCCGACCCCGGCCCGGCGGCAGCGGTCCAGCAGGGCGTCGTACTCCCCCGCCCACCCCGGGGAGCCGTACACCGGGACGTCGACGTCCAGCGCCGTGCCGGCGTCCAGGCCCAGGGATTCGATCGTCGCGCGCCAGCCGGCGCGCAGGGCCCGGCTCGTCGGGCTGGACCGGGCCGTGACGAGCCCGACCGCGCGGTGGCCGAGGGAAACGAGGTGGCGGACGGCCAGGCCCGCGCCGAGGGCGTGGGCCGTGGTGGCCGCGTCCAGGGCCAGGGTGGGCAGCTCCGGCGGCGGCAGGCGTTCGACGAGCACCACCGGGACGCTCAGCGAGCCCAGCCAGCGCAGCAGGTCCAGGGCGCCCCGGCCGCTGGTGGCCGGGGCGACCAGCAGCGTCTGCACCCCGCGTTCGAGCAGCGTGGTGACCTGGCGGCGGTCCTCCCCCGCGTCGTAGCCGGACGCGCGCAGGACCAGCCGGCCGCCCGCCGCCGCCACCGTGGACTGGGCGCCCTGGATCACCGGCGGCCAGTAGTACTCCACCGACGGCGCGACCATGCCGACCAGCGCGCCCGGCACCACCGGGCCGAACACCGAGGTGGGCCGCCCCGGCTCCGGCTGGCCGCCGCGGGGCCGGGTCAGCGTGACCCCGCCGTGCACCCGGGTCAGCAGGCCGCGGTCGGCCAGCTCGGTGACGTCCCGCCGCACGGTGACCGCGGTGACGCCGAGCCGGTCGACGAGCTCGGCGAGCCGGACCGCGCCGTGCTCGCGCACCAGCGACAGGATGATCTGGTGGCGTTCGGACGCGAGCATCACCGGACCTGCTCCAGCCGGACCCGGGCCGGACCTTCACCCACCAGCAGGGTGAGCCGGCTGAGGTGCTCGCCCCAGGAGGCCCGCAGCAGGGGGTCGTCCAGCGGCCGCCGTTCGAGTTCCGCGGTGGTGTGCCGGGCATTCCAGCTCAGCCGCAGGACGCGCCTCCCGGCGAGCGACACGACCGCTTCGCCGTTCCCCAGCTCGACGTCGCCCGCGAGGACGTGCCGCAGCCGGACCGGCCGGACGGAGTCGTCGTCTTCGACCAGGATGTGGGCCTGCGGACCGCGGACCAGCCGCACGGACCGGCTCCAGCGCGGAAGCTCCGGGTAGGCGCCGGCGAGGTCCGCGGACAGCGCGGCCGCCGACGCGGTGAGCTCCACGTGGACGTCTCGCGCCCCGAAGGCTTCCCCCGCTTCCTGCGAGAAGCCCGGTTCGGGAACGTTGTGCCACTCGCTGCGCAGCGGCCAGGCCCGGTACCGGTCCGGCCCGAAGCTCTCCGCGGTGTAGGTCGGCTGGCCGATGTCGACCACCACCGGCACCCCGTCGACCGCCACCCAGTAGGACCCGACGTCGAGGTGGTTGTGCCGCTCGCCGTTGTGCCCGGCCTTGACCGCCACGGTCAGCCCCCACGGCGTGCCCGCCGTCTCCCGGGCCACGAGCACCTGCACCCGCGGCAGCCACTGCTCGCGAGCCAGCCAGCTTCCGTCCGATTCCCTCGCCAGCGCCGTCCGCCAGCCCGGATCGGCCAGCCCGGCCAAGGCGCGGCCGAGACCGGCCTGCGGCCACACGAGCCGCCCGCCCGCGCGCGCCCGGCTCACCGCGTGCGCCCGGACGTCGTCGTCCCCGAGCCGCTCGCCCCACCGGTGCAGGACGTGCCACGGCTGCGCCGGCGACAGGCGGGCCGGACCGTCCCCGGCGTTGACGTACGCGTCGCCGCCCAGGTGCATCCGGTGCGGGAAGCGGATCAGCGGGGCCAGCACGGGAAGATCGCGCGCGTCGAGGCCGGTGGCGTCGGCCAGCAGGTCGAGGCACTCCAGCAGGCGGCAGGCGCCGTGCCACCAGTAGGCGACGCCCTCGTCGATGCCGCCGTCGTCGGGCAGCACGGCGACGTAGTGGTCGAGGCCGTCCACCACCAGCCGCACCAGCCGCAGGCGCCGCTCGTCGTCGGCCACGAGCAGCAGCGCGGCGGTGAGAACGGCGCTGTGGATCCACGGGTTCCAGTTGTGGGCGTCGCCGTCCAGACCGAGCCAGTGCCAGTCGCGGGTGCGCTCGAACGGCGTCAGGACGCGGAGTTCGACCTCGCGCCGCAGGCGACGGCGCAGTCCCGGGGCCCGGCCGTCGAGGTGGGGGCCCAGGACGTGGTCGGCCCACGCGATCAGGGACGCGGCTTCGGCCGCGCCGAGGTCGAGGAACGGGTCGTCGGGGTCGGCCACCACCTCGCCCCGCCCGGCCGCGTGCCGGTCGTGGGGGGCCCAGCACCAGGTGGTCGCCTCGGCCAACGCGACCAGGCCGTCGATCGCGCCGTCCAGGTACGGCAGCTCGTCCGGCGCCAGCACCGCGGCCAGCACCAGCACCGTCACGCGTTCGCGGAGCTCGCGAGCGGCATCTTCGTAGTCGGTCCGGACGCCGTCGCGGAAGGTCCGGGCCCAGGCCGTGGCCGTCAGGACGGGGGACGGCCGCGCGAGCAGGGCCGTGGCGTCGGCGAGCAGGGCGGTTCCGTCGGCCGCGTCCCAGACCGAGCGGTCGCGCACGTCCGGGAAGGCAGCCCGGACCGCCGGATGGCCGTCGAAGAGCGCGCTCAGCCGCTGCCGCAACACTGCGGCCCCTTTCGTTTCTGATCGTTTGTGATCCGTTGTGATGCAAATTGTTGACTCGAACTATGGCACACACCGACAGTGGCAGCCATCACTTCGACGGAGGAGCAATGACGCTTCGGGAATCGGCGGCCCTGAACCGCCGGACGTTCCTCTCGGCCACGGCCGCGCTCGCGGCCGGCGGACTGCTCGGCGGCTGCGCGGCGTCGGCGACCACGGCGTCCGGCGCCACCCGCGTGCGCATCTGGTCGTGGCTCACCGGCATGGACAAGTACGTCGCCGCCTTCAACGCCGCCCACCCGGACATCTCGGTGGAGCTCAACGTGATCGCGTCGGGCCTCAAGGGCGGCTACGCCCAGCAGACCAACGCGCTGCGCGCCCACAACGCCCCGGACATCCTGCACGCCGAGTACCAGGGCCTGCCGCAGCTGCTCACCACGGGCGGGCTGCGGGACCTCACCGACGACCTGGCGGACCTGGAGCGCGGGTACTCCCCCGCGGCCTGGCAGGGCGTCCGGCCCGGCGGGCGCACCTGGGCGGTGCCGATGGACCTGGCCCCGATGGTGCTCTACTACCGCCACGACCTGTTCGAGCGGCACGGGATCGCGGTGCCGCGCACCTGGGCCGAGTTCCGCTCCGCCGCGCAAGCCGTGCGGACGGCGGACCCGGCCGCGCACGTCACGACCTTCCCCCTCAACGACGGTTCGTTCTTCGCCGGGATGTGCTGGCAGGCCGGCGATCCGTGGTGGCGGGTCGACGGCGGCTCGTGGCGGGTGAACATCGACGGCGAAGGCACCCTGCGCACCGCCGACTACTGGCAGGGCATGATCCGGGACGGTCTCGTCGCCACGGCCCCGACCGGTGACCAGGACTGGATCGGGGCGATGCACCAGGGCCGGCTGTGGGGCCTGCTCGGCGCTTCCTGGAGCGTCGGCACGCTGGGGAAGTCCATCCCGCAGGACAAGGGCCGGTGGGCGGTCGCCACGATGCCGACCTGGGACGGCGCCCCGGCCAACGGCGTGCAGGGCGGCAGCGCGTTCGCCGTCTCCGCCGAAAGTAAGGTGCCCGACGCCGCGGTGAAGTTCCTGCGCTGGCTGAGCACCGATCCCGCCGTCGCGAAGATCGGCACGACGTTCACCACGCCCTTCCCCGGTTACCTGCCGAGCCGGGACGTCGCCCGGAAGGCCTACAAGGGCGGGTACTTCGTCGGTGCCCCGGTGTACGACGTGCTCGACGAAGCCGCCCGGCGCGTCCCGGACTGGACGTGGGGCCCGAACGCCCTGCGGGCCTTCTCGACCGTCCAGGACC
Source organism: Amycolatopsis sp. NPDC026612 (assembly GCF_040638285.1). NCBI lineage: Bacteria > Bacillati > Actinomycetota > Actinomycetes > Pseudonocardiales > Pseudonocardiaceae > Amycolatopsis > Amycolatopsis sp. NPDC026612. Next base: position 6,980 of record NZ_JBEZYB010000060.1, on the reverse strand, counting down.
ACCTGGGCGGGGTGAAGACCGGCGGCACGACGCTGGCCACGGCGGTCCGGCAGACCCAGGCCGACGCCGTCGCCGAGCTGCGCGAGCGGGGACTGACCGTGCTGGAAGGGAAAGCCTGATGACCGTCCTCACCCCCGAGCGCGCCGCGAACGTGCCGGCACCCACCGGCCGGCCCGCCGCCCCGGTGCGCGAACGGCGTGGCCGCGGCCGCGCCGGCCTCGTGCTGGCGGCCCCGTTCGCGATCCTGCTGACCACCACCGTGCTCGTGCCGATCGGGTACGCGCTCTACCTGAGCCTGTTCACCGACCGGTTGTCCGGCCTGGGGTTCTCCGGGCCGCGGCAGGCGTTCGTCGCGCTCGGCAACTACACCGACGTCCTCACCGACAGCGCGTTCCACGCCAGTCTCGGCAACGTGGCGCTGTTCGTCGTGGTCCACATCCCGATCATGCTCGGCCTGGCGCTCCTGCTGGCCCTGCTGATCGACTCCGCCGTCGTGCGGCTCAAGCGGGTGTGGTCGCTGGCGGTGTTCCTGCCCTACGCGGTGCCGACCGTGATCACCGGGCTCATCTGGGCCTACCTGTACAGCCCGAACTCCGGGCTGACGGCGCTCCTGCCGTTCGACCCGCTGGGCAAGACCGGCATCCTGCCCTCGATCGTGAACATCGCGACCTGGCAGTGGGTCGGTTACAACATGATCATCTTCTACACCGCGCTGCAGGCGGTCCCCCGCGACGTCCTCGAAGCCGCGCGCGCCGACGGCGCCGGGGGCATCCGGACGGCGTGGTCGGTGAAGGTCCCGATGATCCGGCCGACGATGTTCGTCGCGCTGGTGTTCACCGTCATCGGTTCCCTGCAGCTGTTCACCGAACCCCTGGTGCTGCGCGGGTTCACCGGTTCGGTGACGAGCACCTGGTCCCCGAGTCTTTACGTGTACGAAGCCGCGTTCATCGCCGGCGACTACGGCCGCGCCGCCGCCGCGTCCGTGCTGCTGGCCCTCGTTTCCGCCCTGCTCTCGGCGCTGGTCATGCGCCTGTCCGCCCGGAGGTCCCGGTGACCCTGTCCCCTGCCGCTGCGACACCCGGGGCTTCGCCTCGGGCCGGGGGCTCCCCCACCCGGAACCCCCGGAAAGCAGGTTCGCCGTGGACGTCACGCACGGTCGTGCACGTCCTGCTCGTGCTGGCCGCGCTCTACGCGGTCCTGCCGCTGGTCTGGCTGGTCACCTCGGCCACCAAGTCCGTCGGTGACTTCTCGACGACGGGGGCGTTCGAGTTCGGGCAGTTCAACCTGGGTGCCAACATCAAGGCCCTGTTCACGCAGGAGAACGGCGTCTTCCTCGCCTGGATCCGCAACTCGCTGCTCTACGCCGGCCTCGGCGCGGTGCTCGGGTCGCTGATCTGCGCGGCCTGCGGGTACGCGATCGCGAAGCTCGACTTCCCGGGCCGCCGCGCGCTGTTCGCGGTGACGCTGACCGGCGTCCTCGTGCCGACCACCGCGCTCGCGCTGCCGCTGTACCTGCTGGCCTCGCAGCTCCAGGTGGTCGGCACGTTCTGGGCCGTGTTCATCCCCTTGCTCACCAACCCCTTCGGCGTCTACCTCGCCCGCGTCTACGCCGAAGCCGCGGTGCCCGGCGAGGTGCTCGAGGCCGCCCGGACCGACGGCGCCGGCGAACTGCGGACGTTCTTCACCATCGCGCTGCCGATGATGCGGCCCGGCCTGGTGACCATCTTCCTGTTCCAGTTCGTGGGGATCTGGAACAACTTCTTCCTGCCCCTGGTGATGCTCACCGACCCGAAACTGTTCCCGATGAGCCTCGGCCTGTACCAGTGGAGCACGCGCGTGACCCAGTTCCCGCAGTACAACCCGCTCGTCATCACCGGCTCCCTGCTGGCCGTCCTGCCGCTGGTGGTGGCGTTCGTCCTGCTGCACCGGCAATGGCGGTCCGGGCTGGCGGCGGGCAGCGTCAAGTGACCCACCGCCCGGAGACCCTGCTGGTGATGGCGCGGGACACGATGGCCGTGCAGTTCGGCGAAGCGGAACTGGCCCGGCTGCGCGCCACCGCGCGGCTGGGCGAGCCGCTGTGCACCGACGAGCTCGCCTCCGCGCCGGTCCGGGCGCGGCTGGCGGAGACGGAGGTGCTGATCACGTCGTGGGGCTGTCCCCCGCTCGACGACGCGGTCCTGCGGGCCGCGCCGAACCTGCGGGCGGTCCTGCACGCCGCCGGCAGCGTCCGCGACCACGTGGGCGCGGCGGTGTTCGACCGCGGCCTGCTGGTCACCACCGCCGCCGACGCCAACGCCGAGCCGGTCGCCCAGTACACCCTGGGCGCGATCCTGTGGGCGTTCAAGAAGGTGCCCTTCCTGGCCGCCGACGCCCGGGCGTTCCGGGAGGACTGGCGCTACCGCGAACAGCGCGGGGAACTGTCCGGCCGGGACCGCACGGTCGTGCTGGTCGGCTTCTCCCGCGTCGGCCGCCGGGTCGCCGCGCTGCTGCGGCTGCTGGACCTGGCCCGGGTGCTCGTCGTCGACCCGGTGGCCGACGCGAGCGAGATCCGGGCGGCCGGTGCCGAGCCCGCCGACCTGGCCGAGGCGCTGCCCCAGGCGGACGTGCTGAGCCTGCACGCGCCGTCACTGCCGGAGACCCGGCACATGATCGGCGCGGCGGAACTCGCGGCCCTGCCACCCGGCGCGGTGCTGATCAACACCGCGCGGGGCGCGCTCGTCGACACCGCCGCGCTCGAACACGCCTGCGCCGCCGGCGGCCTGCACGCCGTCCTCGACGTCACCGAGCCGGAGCCGCTGCCGGCGGGGTCCCCGCTCTACGACCTGTCCAACGTGGTGCTGACGCCGCACATCGCGGGCTCGCTGGGCTCGGAGACCCGCCGGATGAGCGCCGAGGCGCTCGGCGAACTCGAGCGCTACGCGGCCGGCCTCCCGCCCCGGGCCCCGGTGACCCGGCATTCCCTGGCCGTGCAGGCATGACCGCCGTCGAGGACCGGCGGCTTTCGCCGTACACCGGCTGGACCCGCGGGCACTGGACCGCGCTGGCGGACCGGCTGCTCGCGGTGGCCGCGCGGTACCGCTCCCCGGCGGGCGCCCGGATCGACCTGCCCGGCCCGCCCAGCCGCAACGGACGCGTCTCGGACGGCCTGGAGGGGTTCGCCCGGACGTTCCTGCTCGCCGGCTTCCGCGTCGCCGGGGAGGGCGGCGCGGATCCGGGCGGCTTCCTCGAGCACTACGCGCGCGGGCTGGCCGCCGGCACCGATCCGTCGTCGCCCGAGGCGTGGCCCCGGCCCGACGAGCTCGGCCAGTCCAAAGTGGAGGCCGCGTCGATCGCGCTGGTGCTCCAGCTGACCAAGCCGTGGCTGTGGGACCGGCTCGACGACGCCGTCCGCGACCGGGTCCTCGCCTGGCTGGCGACGGTGATCGGCCAGCCCTACCCGCCGATCAACTGGGTGTGGTTCCGGATCGTCGTGGAGTCGTTCCTGCGCGAGGCCGGCGGCCCGTGGTCGGCGGCGGACATCGAGGAGGACCTCGCCGTCCACGCGTCCCTGCGGCGGCCCGGCGGCTGGCTCAGCGACGGCGACGAACGCGCCTACGACCACTACACGGGCTGGGCGTTGCACCTGTACCCGTTGCTGTGGACGCACTGGTTCGACGTCACCGGCACGCTGTGCCCCGGCTCGCTGCGCCACCAGTGGGCTTCGGACCTCCGGCGGTACCTCGACGACGCCGTCCGGCTGGTCGGCACCGACGGCGCGCCGCTGCTGCAGGGCCGCAGCCTGGTGTACCGCTTCGCCGCCGCCGCACCGTTCTGGGTCGGCGAGCTCACCGGGACTTCGCACCTGTCCCCCGGCTTGACGCGCCGGGTGGCCGGCGGGATGGTGCGGCACTTCGCCGGTGCTTGGGAACCGGAGGGCCTGCTGACCCTCGGCTGGCAGCGCGCGTGGCCCGCCATGCGCCAGGCGTATTCCGGTCCCGGTTCGCCGTACTGGGCGACCAAGGGGATGCTGGGGCTCGCGCTGCCCGCGCACCATCCCGTGTGGACGGACGTCGAGGAGCCGCTCCCGATCGAGACGGGCGACGTCGCCCGCGTCGTGGCGGCGCCCGGCTGGCTGGTTTCGGGACGGCGCCGCGACGGCATCGCCCTGGTGGTCAACCACGGCACGGACCACGCGCGCCCCGGCGACCCCCGCGGTGACGCACCCCTCTACGCGCGGCTCGGCTACTCCACCGCGACAGTTCCACCGCTCGGTTCCGTGCCGGACAACACGGTGGCCGTGCTCGACGCCGACGGCCGGGCGAGCCACCGGGCCGGGTTCGAGAGGTGCTACGCGACCGAGCTGCCGGGCGGGGTACTGGCCGCGGCGTCCCAGGGCCGGGTCCGCTGGATCGACACGGCCGCCGACGACTCCCCGGACCACGGCTCCGGCCGCGGCGGGCCGGTGGTCCCGGGGCCGGTGCTGACGGTGGCTTCGGTGGTGCGGCACGGCTTCGAGGTGCGGCTCGCGCGGCTCGACGGTCTCGAGGGTCCGGTCCGGTCGCTGCGGCTGACCGGGTGGCCGGTGGCGAGCGACGCCCGCCCGGTGACCCGGTCGGCGCCGCACAGCCGCACCACGGCAGGCGGCACCCCGGCCGGGGCCGGGGTGTCCGCCACCGCCGAAACCGCCGATCTCCGTTCCACGCTGCGCAACCTCCGCGGCTTCACCACCGCGGACGTCACCGTCGAAGCCGGCACCTCTCCCCTGGGCGAGTGGACCGCGATCCCGTTCGTCACCACCGAAGCTCCCCCCGCATCGGGGGCCGTGCTCGCCGCCGTCGTCGTCCTGGACCGCGGTGGTCCCGCCGACCCCGATCCGGCGCTGGCGATCGCCGCGGACGGCCGGGGCGGCCACCACGTCACGCTCACCTGGCCCGACGGCGTCAGCGCCGAAGTGACCTTGCCCGCCGCTCCTCAATCCGGTGGATGTGCCGGCCGGGACGCCGAAATACCGTAGGCGCCATGCCCGAGAAGAATTCCGCCGAATCCACTGTCGCCCGTCACCTCTCCGCAGTCCCGATGCAGCTCGGCCCGCTCGAGTTCGTCACCGGAGAGGCCCCGACGAGCTGCTGCTTCAACCTCCTGCGCGCCGCGCGGGCCGCCGATGAAGCGACGCTGTACGCCAAAGCCGCGAACCTGGCGGACCAGGCGTACCGCATCCACTTCGGACACGGGCAGTTCGCCGCGGGCAAGGCCATCGGGGTCGCTCCGCTCGGCAACCTCTCGGCCGGGCAGCTGCTCGCGGTGATGTCGTCCGTCTGATCGTCCGGACCACGGCGAAGGGGGCTTTCCTCTCTCACGGGAGAGGGAAGCCCCTTCGCCGTCACTCGATGCCGGCGCCGACCGGAGCCCCGCGCTTCGCCCGCACCTGCCGGGCGATGCCGACGCCCACCACGACCACCGTCAGCGCCAGGCTGGCCAGCAGCTGCGGCCGTCCGGCGGGGTCGAAGAGCATCGCGATCAGCAGGCCGGCCATCGCCACGATCGACACCCAGGTCAGGTACGGGAACCCCCACATCCGCAGCGGCAGCCCACCGGGGTGCGCGGCCGCCAGCCGTCGGCGCATCCGCAGCTGCGTCACCGCGATGGCGAGCCAGATGAACACCGCCAGCGCCCCCGAAGTGTTGAGCAGGAAGCTGAACACCTGTTCCGGCACGAAGAAGTTCAGCACCACCGTCGCGAAGCCGACGACCGTCGACGCCAGTACCGCGGCCCGCGGCACGCCACCGGGCGAGATCCGTTGCCACGAGCGGGGTGCGTCGCCGCGGCCGGACAGGGAGAACGCCATCCTCGACGCGGTGTACAGGCCGGAGTTCAGGCACGAGAGGACGGCGGTCAGCACGATGACGTCCATCACGGTCCCCGCCGCGGGCAGCCCGATCAGGTCGAGCACCGCGACGTACGGGCTCTTGCCGACGCTCGCGTCGTCGTAGGGCAGCAACGTCACCACGACCGCGATGGAACCCAAGTAGAACACCAGGATCCGCCACATGATCGAGCGCACCGCCCGGCGCGCGGCCCCGACCGGGTCCGGCGACTCCGACGCCGCGATCGTCGCGATTTCCGCGCCGAAAAAGGAGAAGACGACCACGAAGATCGCCGAGAACACCGGGCCGGCGCCGTGCGGGGCGAAGCCGCCGTGGCCGGTGAGGTTGCGCAGCCCCGGCGCCTCGACGCCGGGCAGCACGCCCAGCACCGCCGCGAGGCCCAGCAGGACGAAGACGACGATCGCCGCCACTTTGATGGAAGCGAACCAGAATTCGAACTCACCGTAGGACTTCACCGAAAACAGGTTGGTCACGGTGAGCACCGCCATCAGCACCAGCACCCACGCCCACTGCGGCAGCAGCGGGATCCAGCGGTGCACGATGGCCGCGCCCGCCGTGGCTTCGACCCCGATCGTGGTCACCCAGAACCACCAGTAGAGCCAGCCGACGGCGAAGCCCGCCCAGCGGCCGATACCGTCCTCGGCGTAGGCCGAAAAGGACCCCGTCCGCGGGTCGGCGGTCGCCATCTCCCCCAGCATCCGCATGACGAGCACCACCAGCACGCCGGCGAGGGCGTAGGTGATCAGCACGGCGGGCCCGGCGTCGGCGATCGCCTGGCCGGACCCGACGAACAGCCCGGCGCCGATCACCCCGCCGACGGCGATCATCGACAGGTGCCGGGAGTTCAGCGTCCGGGACAGGCCGGGCCCGTCTTCCCTCGGTGGTGCCATCAGGATTCCCCTGTTCTCTAAAGCGCGGAGAGAGCGCCATCACGCTAGGGCCCGGGAGGCGGCCGTTCACTGCGCGAACCCGGGAACTTCTTCCCCGGATCGGCGGCCCCACCCCGGCGCACCGCGATCGGCGTCCGCGGCTCCATAGGAGCCTGATCCAGGCGCGCGCAGGAGCGCGATCAAGAACGACGGGAAGACCACGAACGCGGAACGGGGCATCCCGCTT
>NZ_JBEZYB010000059.1:0-50629 GCF_040638285.1 Amycolatopsis sp. NPDC026612 | reverse complement strand
CTCCGCCCAGTCCTCCACGTTCAGCACCCTCCTACCTCAGAGGGGGTCAACTTTCGGAAGACTCCTGGGGGTCAGTTTTCACGAAGCGACGACAGTCGCCGCGCTGGCAACACCGGCCTCCGCTCGCACCAACGACCAGTCGGTGCCCAGCGTGGCGGTTTTCTTTATCGCGGCCGACGTGTTCATGGCGGTCGGCTTCGCCGCGGCGGCGGTCTGGGCTTGGCGGTACGCCCGGGAAGCGGGCGGCAGGCTGGCTCGAGGTCTGCGGATCGCTGCCGTCGGCCTGGTCGCGATCGTCTTGGCGAACTGCGTCTTCGTGCCCGCGATCGTGCTGGGCCTGATCTATCACGTCGGGGTCGCAGATCGCGCCGGTTCCGCCGGCACGGTGGTGGGTGCGTTCGCCGTCACCATCCTGCTGATGCCGGGCGTCCTGCTCTTCCTGGCCGGCGTCAGCTACCCGGCCGCGATGACCAGGGTGGGTGCGATGCGGATCTGGTGGCGTCACCGCCGTGGGTATCGGCAGCTCGCCCCGCTGTGGACGGTGCTGCACTCGGAGTTTCCCGATGACGCACTGGATCGAGTGCCTGCCGCACCTTGGCGTGACGCGCTGCGTCTCCGTGGGACGCACCGCAGGTACTACCGGCGGGTCGTCGAGTGCCGCGACGGCTTGGTCCGGATCAGTCCATATCTGGCGCGAACGGACACCTCTGCCGACCTGCCGAGCCGTCTGCAGCAGGCGCTCGCCGCTCACGCGGCCGGTGAACCGGCTCAGACGAAGGCGGTGCCCGTCGCGCTCCCGGAGGGTGACGGGCTGGATTCGGACGTTCGCGAGCTGGTGCGGCTGGCTCGTGGCCTGGAGACGAGGGGAGTGGGATGACCAAAGCGCTGATCATCGGCGGAGGTATCGCCGGGCCGGTCACGGCCATGGCCCTGCAGAAGGCGGGTATCGACTCCGTCGTCTACGAGGCCTACCGGACGGGGGCGGACGACGTCGGCGCGTTCATGACGATCATGAACAACGGCTTCGACGCCCTGCACGCGATCGACGCCGACAAGCCGGTGCTGCAGGCCTCCTTCCCGGCCGACCGCGCGTTGTTCTGGAGCGGCTCGGGCAAGCAGCTCGGCGAAGCACCCATCGGCGGCGGCTCGGCCGGCGCGTACGGGCCGCACACCATCAAGCGGGCCGAGCTGTACCGAGTGCTGCACGAAGAGGCCAGCCGGCGTGGGATCAAGATCGAGCACGGCGCGCGGCTCGACGACGTGGACACCGACCTCGACCACGAGGTAGCGGCCGTCTTCGACGACGGCACACGCCAGGAAGGCGACCTGCTGATCGGCGCCGACGGCATCCGCTCGGCGACCCGGGTGCTCATCGACCCGGAGGCGCCAGAGCCGCGGTACACCGGAACGGTCGTGCTGTGCGGGTACGCCCGGCAGGCGCCGGTCGACCCGGTGCCGGGCGTATATCGGATGATCTACGGCAAGCGCGTGTTCTTCGCCTACACCACTGCGCCGGACGACGAGACGTGGTGGTTCGTGAACCTGCCGCGTCCGGAGCTGTCGAAGGCAGAACTCGCGTCGACGTCACTCGAGGAGTGGAAGCAGCAAGCGACAGCACTGCTTCGCCATGACCGCTCGCCGGCGGCCGCGATCGTCGAGGCATCGGAGCAGATCCGCGCGAGCAACGGCTACGACATCGCCTCGACACCGAGGTGGCACGCCGGCCGGATGCTCGTCATCGGCGACGCAGCCCACGCCGCCGCACCGAACGCCGGCCACGGCGCGTCGATGGCAATGGAGGACGCGGTCGTCTTGGCGAAATGCCTACGCGACATGCCCGATCCGGCCACGGCGTTCCGAGCCTACGAAGCACTGCGCCGGGAGAGAGTCGAGCGTCTGGTGGCCACCAGCGCGAGGATGGGCGGCACGGCGACACCCGGCCCGATCAAGCGGATCATCCGAGACCTGGCGATCTCCAAGCGTCTCAAGAGCGGCCCGCGCAACACGGCGGCCTGGCTGACCGGACACCACATCGAATGGGACCTGCCGGTGGCACACACTGCATGACACCGGCGGGCACCCTCGGTTCGGTCGATCGCGTCACCGCGCCGATGACTTTGCCTTTCCCACGTCGAAGATGAAGTAGCCGTCGTCGTGTTGGCCGCTGGGGATTCCACAACAGAGTCAACGAGACCGCAGTGCGCTGATTCGTGGGACCGTGGCATAAGGCCGCTGGCGATCGCGGGAGCGACGTTGGAGTATCTGCCGCCGAGGTCGCCGCTGACGGGCCGAGTTCGAACTGCTCGTAGTCGAGCGGAAGTCGTACGGATAGACGCTGTCGACCAATTGCCGAGGTCGTTGACGGCAGTCCTCCTCGATTGTCGAGTGAAGTTGACGGGCGCCGTCATGCGTACTTGAAAGTCCGTGTCATGCGCCGTTTGCAGTGCGTGGGACCGCGGCCTGTAGACCGGATTCATAGCAAGAACATGGATCGGTTTGGAGGCCGTGATGAACAATTCGAAATTTCTCCGCCTGGCGGGCCGAATCACCGCCACAGGATCAGTCGTGATCGCCATGCTCGGCGCTGCACTGGCGCCGGCCGCGGACGCTGCTGTTCGTTACGAGCCGAGGATGTCGTGCGGGTACCAGAGCTGGGGTGAGTACCGGCACTGCGATGGCGGCATCGGGTCCACCGTCATGCTCGACGTCCAGGACATTTGGGGGAACATCTACCACTACTGCGTAGGGCCGGGAGTTACCGATCTTCAGCCGGTAATCAGGTGGCGTGTCACCGGCGCCTGGTGGAACGGCGGTGTGGGATGCTCTCCCGGCTACTACGGTCCGGCGTAGCCACCCATTCGTGCGAACAAGGCGCTTGCAGTTCGTGTCGTGCGATCACCCTTTTCGATGATCAGATAAACGGTCGCAGGAAGATTGAACTATTGCATCGGCCGCGAAAGCGCCGGCCTTCGGTCCGTCCTCCGATGGGAGAAACCGGGGCATGGTGGAACGGCGGCGTCGGTTGCTACCCGGGCTTCGAGGGCCGGCGTAACCACGGACTCGAGGACGTCTCCCAGTCCTCGGCCAGTCGACGCGGTGGGCGCCCTTGCCCCCTCTGCGGCGCCCTCCGCGTCGGCGTTGATCGACTCAGCCCGAGATCGCGAGCACCGCCGTCATAGCCGCCAGGAGACACGGCCCGAACGGCACGGCTCGCCGCCGGCTGCCGTGGTGGGGCAGGAGCAGCAGAAGCAAGGCTCCGAGCGACGCAAGCATCAGCGAGCCGGCGAACTGGAGCCAACCTGACCAGCCTGCCACCAAGCCGACGACGGCCGCGAGGCTGACGTCACCGGAGCCGACGCCTCCCTCGACTAGGACGGCGAGCAGCAGGTAGAAGCCCGCCGCCGCGAGCGCCGCCCATAAGGCTCGCAGGCCGGCAGCCGGGTCGGAGCGCAGGAAGCACAACAAGCCAAGCCCCAGAGTGGCGCCAGCCAGCTGGGGAAGCAGAACGATTCGAGGTAGCCGATGTTCGACCCAGTCGATGACCCCCAGCGGGACGCCGAGCACCACGACGTAGACGTAGACCGCCAGCTCTCCTCGAAAGCCGATGCGCCAGCCGAGGAGGGCCAGCAGCGCCGCGGTGATGACCGCACCGAGCCACCTGGACTGCGCGACGCGAGCCGGCTGCCGCAGCAGCGTCTTGGTGATCGAGCTGGCGGCAGCTCCCAGCACCAGGCCGACAGCCGCGCTGCCCGCGGTGAGCCAGGCATTCACCGTGCCACCGGCTCTTCGCTCGTGTTGCTTCCCGTCCCCACGAGGCCATGCTCGCCAGCGCGGCGACCCGGCGCATCGCTCGTCCTTCCAACGAGTGAACCTCCGCCGCGGTGGTGTTCCAGGTCCGGCGACCAGCTGATCATCGTAGTGGGAGGGGAATCCATGAACCTGTGTGAAACCGTCCGTATCACCGTCGCTTCGTCTGCGGCCGTTGTCCTGCTCGGTGGGTGCAGCGCAACCGAGCCGAGTCAGCCGACGACGTCGTCAAGCACGCCGGCGACCACAAGCGTCGCGCTTCGGCCGGCCGACCTCGCGAAGCAACGTGCGACGGCTGCCTACGTCGGCATGTGGAGCGACATGACGGATGCCGCCACCACTTCCGACTGGCAGTCGCCCAAGCTCGCGCAGAACGCGACTGCCGAGGCGTTGCAGACGATCTCGCGCAGCCTCTACACCGATCACTACAACGGCCTGGTCACCAAGGGACGACCGGTGAACCATCCGAGCGTCCAGTGGGCGGAGCCTGAGGAGAACCCGACGACCGTCACCATCGCGGATTGCGGCGACTCGACGAACTGGCTCAAGTACCGCGCCGACAACGGCCAGCCCGCCGACGACGGCCCCGGCGGCCACCGCCGGATCGAGGCGCTCGTCAAGAAGGCAGTCGACGGCTCCTGGAAGGTCTCCACCTTCGCCGTCCACGAGGTCGGATCATGTTCAGGCTGAGCAAGGCAGCGGTATGCGCTGCCACAGCGCTCGGGTTCTGCTTGGTGCTGACGTCGTCGGCGCTCGCCGATGGCTGGGGGGAGGTCCATTGCGGACAGAGCGGCAACCCCTCCTGTGACGTCGGCGCCGGCCGTGACGGCGGTAAGGCACCGCAGCCGTCCGGAGTCCCCGGCCAGCCGACGCGTCCCCGTCCGGCGCCGGGGCAACAGCAGCCTTGGGGTGACAGCATCATCGGCGACAACGACACCGCGGCGAAGTGCTCGTATGTCCGGAGCAACTACCAGCCCCCGGCGAACGGCGTGCAGACCATCGCGCACCACGACGTCGTGCGAAGCGGTGCATCGGTGGCTTTCGCGCGCTTCAGTCGTCGACAGGCGCAGGCAGGCGCGTGGTATATCTACCGATGTTCTGGCCCAGGTGTCCACGACGGCCTCTACCGGGCTCCGATCTGGCTTCCGGACGGTCAAGTTCCAGCGGCCGCCACTTTGCCTTCGCCGCAAGAGCTGGCCGACCAGGCGCGGGCACAGCTGCGGTTGCCGACACCCCGGATCGAGGCGAATCCGCCCGGCGACAAGCTCGTGAGCTTGCCGACGTGGATGTGGCTGGACCGTGGCGGCTGGGGCGCGCGGCAGGCCACTGCTGCTGTACCGGGCGTGTCGGTCACCGCGGTGGCCACACCGACCACGGTCTCGTGGTCGATGGGCGACGGTGAGGACGTGACCTGCTCGGGTCCCGGAACCCCTTACCCGGCCGCTGGGGATCCGCAGGCGTCTTCGCCTGACTGCGGCCACACCTACCGCCGCTCATCAGCTGTGGTGCCAGGGCAGCACTTTGCCGTCAAGGCGACGGTGCACTGGACGGTGACCTGGTCGGGTGCCGGAGCCAGCGGCACATTGCCGGGCCTGACCACGTCGGCGACCGCGGCTTTCCGCGTCGCCGAAGTGCAGGCGCTCGGTACCGGACACCGCTGAAACTCACCGGTTCTGCGCCAAACGAATCCAATTCTTGCTGCGCGTCAACACTTTCCGATGATGCGCGGTGCGGTCGAACCATGCCTGGGGAGGCACGTCATGACCAGCACGAGTCAACGCAGCACGGGAGCCGAAGTGGGTTCCGTAACGTGGTTGGGGAAGAATGGCCGGCTCGCTGCCGTGCCGACCGGTCGCCGGGCGCGACGGCGTCTGCCGCACCTGCTGGCGGGCGTGCTGCTCGTCGTGGTCTGCGTCGGCGGAGCGCTCTGGTGGGCAGCCGGCGCTCAAGGCCGCGTCTCGGTGCTGGCGATCGCCCGGCCCGTGAACGTCGGACATGTTCTTGAACCGTGAACGTCGGACATGTTCTTGAACCAGCCGACGTGCACCAGGTCGAGATCTCCGCGGCCGACGGGGTCGCCACCATTCCGGCCGGCCAGGCAGCCACCGTGCTCGGCAAGCCGATGGCCACCAGCCTCACTGCCGGCGCGCTGCTCACCCCGGGCAGCCTCGGGCCGTCGGCGATCCCCGCCGCCGGCCAGGCGGTTGTGGCGGTGGGTCTCAAGGCAGGCCAGTTCCCGCTCGAACTCGCTCCGGGAGCTCCTGTCCTCGTCGTGCTCGCTACGGCGTCTTCATCGTCGGCGCTCCCGGCCGCGCAAGGCAGCGGCGACGGGCCGACTTGGGCAGCGACGGTGACCTGCGTGGCGCGGGCCGAGAGCGACCAGACGACGGTGATCTCGCTGCAGATGCCCAGCGCCACGGCGCCGGCCCTAGCCCGCGTGCCTGCGGGGCAGGTCGCGTTGGTCATGCTCGCGGGTGGTGAGCGCTGATGTTGATCGTCCTGACCAGCGTGAAGGGCTCGCCAGGCGTCACCACCTTCACTGTCGCGTTGGCCGCGAACTGGCCGGTCGCCGTTCGCCGGGTCGTCGTCGAGTGCGACCCGGCAGGGGGAGACTTCGGTCAACGCTTCGGGCTCGCACCTTCGCCTGGCCTGCTCAGCCTCGCCGCCGCGGCGCGCCAGTCCATCGAGGCCAATGCCGTGTGGAACCACACGCAGGTCCTCGCGGACGGGCTGCCGGTTGTCCTCGGGCCAGCCGGCGGACCGCAAGCTCGCGCAGCGTTGAGCACCTTGATACCGGCCGGCTCACCACTTCGCCGAGCTGCGCGCGAGCCCGGGGTGGTGATGTTCGCGGACTGCGGGCGCATGGATGCCGGATCACCGGCGGAGCCGATGATCCGGGAAGCCGATGCGCTGCTCCTGATCTCCGGCACGCACAGCGACGAACTCGCGCACTTGGCCGCCCGGCTCCAGGAGCTGGGCAGGATCGCTGCACGGCCGTGCCTGGTCCTCGCGGGCCGGGGCCACCCGACGAAGGAAGTCGAGCGGGAGCTCGGCGTCCCGGTCATGGCACGGATCCCTTACGACCCGGCCGCGGCCACGAGTCTCACCGGCCACGCGATCCCAGGGCGTGCGCGCAAGGGCGGGCTTACCCGAGTTGCGGTCGGGGTCGCACGAATTCTCGCTGCCGGAAGGTCGTCGATAGAAGCTCCCGAATCGGCCGTCGGGCAGCACGTGCCGGGTGTCCCGCCTCAGCGCGTTCCGCCGTACGGGGTCCGCATCGCTCCTGAGCTGCACAACGCCGCCCGTGAAGTCGCCCTGCCTGGAGAGGAGGTTTCGCCATGACCGTGCTCGACCAACATCGCCGTTCGTCCGCGGCCAGTCCGGAGGCACGCCTTCGTGCTGTCCTCCACCATGCGCTCGCCACCGACCTGCCGAACCGGGCCGAAGCCGAGAGCACTCCGGTGACTGCCGAACGCCGTCGTGAGCTCGCCCGGGAACTCTTGCGATCGGCTGGAGCCGCGCACAGCGAGGCCGAACTGCAGGCCGGTCGTGTGCTGTTACCGCCGGACGTCGAGGGTCGAATCGCCGAGGCCGTGCTCGACGAAGTCTTCGGGCTGGGTGGGCTGCAGCCGTTGCTGGCGGATCCGAAGGTCGAGACGATCAACGTCAACCGCTTCGACCGGGTCTTCGTCCAGTACGCCGACGGCACGCGGGCGCAGGTTGCACCGGTCGCCGCGTCGAACGACGAACTGACCGACCTGGTCCGGACGCTCGCGGCCCGCGCGTCATCGGAGGAGCGCCGGTTCGACCGCGGCTCGCCGGCGCTGAACCTCCAGTTGCCCGGCGGCGAGCGTCTCTTCGCGGTGCTCGGCCTCACCGCCGGCGGGGTGACGGCGTGCTCGATCCGCCGGCACGGTTACCTGACCACCAGCCTTGCCGAGCTGCGTCGGCGCGGCACCCTCGACGTCGGCCTGGAGCGATTCCTGCGTGCTTTGGTCCGGTCCCGAAAGAACATCCTCATCACCGGCGGCGCCGGCTTCGGCAAGACGACCTTGCTGCGCGCGATGGCTGCGGAGATGGACCCGCTGGAGCGCATCGTCACCGTTGAAGACGCCTTCGAACTCGGTCTCGGGCTCGACCCGGAGTTGCACGCCGACGTCACCGCGCTGCAGGCCCGGGAGGCGAACATCGAGGGGGCCGGCGCGATCAGCCAGGCCGAGCTCGTCCGCTGGGGCCTGCGAATGTCCCCGGACCGCGTCATCGTCGGCGAAATCCGCGGACCTGAGGTGATCCCGATGTGCAACGCCATGTCCCAGGGCAACGACGGCTCGATGGCCACCTTGCACGCCAGCAGCTCGAGGATCGCCTTCACCCGCCTCGCCTCCTACGCCGCGCAGAGCGCAGAGCGGCTGTCGCTGGAGGCGACCGCCCTGCTGGTGGCCTCCAGCGTGCACTTCGTCGTGCACCTCGACAAAGCCGCCGACCGCACGACCCGGGTGATCTCCTCGATCCGCGAGGTCGTCGACGCCGACGGCGGCACGGTCGTCTCCAACGAGGTCTACCGCCCCGGCACCGACCGTCGAGCTCGCCCAGTCGCCGGCGCGCTCCGCGCCGACACCCTCGACGACCTCATCGAAGCCGGGTTCGATCCCGAGCTCCTGACTGAGCCCGCCGGGTGGTGGGCGCCATGACCACGACCCTCGTCGCCGGCTTGGCGGGGCTCGGTACCGCCGTCGGACTGCTGTTCGTCCTCGTCGGCCTCCGTGGTCCTCAGCTGGTTCGCCGCCCGCGGTCGGCCTCGCCGTGGCGGGCCGATCGGACCTGGGGGCTTCGGCTGGGGCTCGCGCTGGGCGCCGGCCTGCTGACCGGAGCCGCGACCGGGTGGCTCGTCGGGGGAGCGCTCGCTGCCGGGGCGGTCTGGTTCCTGCCGCGACTGGTCGGCCCGGACCGAGTCCACGTGCGCCGTGTCGCGCGGATCGAGGCGGTTGCGTCGTGGACAGAGATGCTGCGCGACACACTTTCGGCCGCGGCCGGCCTCGAGCAGGCGATCCTCGCCACCGCCCCGCTGGCGCCCGCCGCGATCCGCGACGAGATCAGCGGGCTCGCCTCGCGGCTGCAGAACGGGCACCGGCTTGCTCCGGCGTTGCGGCAGCTGGCGGAGGAGCTGGCCGACCCGGCCGCCGACCTGGTCCTTGCCGCGCTGGTCCTGGCCGCCGAGCACCAGGCGCGGCAGCTGGGCGAGCTGCTCGACTCTCTGGCGGAGACCGCACGGTCGCAGGCGGCGATGCGGATGCGTGTCGAGACAGGCCGCGCACGGACCCGGACTTCGGTGCGGGTCGTCGTGGCCACCACGATCGCCTTTGCGGTGGGCGTCGTGGTGTTCAACCGCGCGTACCTGACCGCGTACGACGGTGCACTCGGCCAAGCCGTCCTGCTTGTTATCGGCAGCCTGTTCGGAACCGGCTTCGCTTGGCTGGTCAGGATCGCCGCCGGCCGCGCCAGCGCGCGGATGCTGACGCTCAGCGAGCCGCCCGAGCCGACCGCTGCTGCCTCATCTCGTTGGGACGGTGAGCGCGCATGATCCTGTTCATCTGCCTTGGGCTAGGTACCGGCATCGGGTTGTGGATGGTCCTGACCTGGGCAGTCCCGCCGCAACCCTCTCTTCACGAGCACCTCTCGACGGCGAACTCGACAGTGGCGGCTCCGGTCGTGGACGTGGCGGAGGCCGGCTGGGCTGTGACCGTGGTGCGACCGCTCGTACCCGGTCTTCGGAGGCTGGGCCTGCCGGGGGAGAAGCTCGAACGCGACCTGCGAGTTCTCGGGCGATCTGCCGACACGCACCTCGCCGTCAAGGTCGTCGTCAGCTGCACCGGCCTGGTGGCGCCCCTTCTGCTTCAGGGCTTGCTCGCGCTCGCGGACGTGCCGGTCAGCGTCGAAGTCCCCTTGGTCGCCGCTCTTGGACTTGCAGCGGGCGGGTTCGTCGCTCCCGACCTGGAGGTGCGCGCCAAGGCGGCGCGAGCGCGTGCCGGTTTCCGCGGCGCGCTCTCGGCCTTCCTCGACCTCGTGTGGATCACCCTCGCTGGTGGCGCCGGAGTCGAGGTCGCGCTCCTGGCGGCCGCCGAGGTCGGACGCGGACCGGCGTTCACCCAGCTGCGCCGCGCGCTGGACGCTGCCCAGCTGACACGCACCACGCCGTGGTCGACGCTCCGCCGCCTCGGCGAGCAGCTGGACATCACCGAACTCGCCGAGCTCGCTGCATCGATCTCCCTCGCCGGCACCGAAGGTGCCAAGATCCGCACCTCCCTGGCGGCGAAAGCCAAGGCGCTGCGGACCCACCTGGTCGCCGCCGCCGAAGCTGACGCCCAGGCCGCCACCGAACGCATGGCCTTGCCGGTGACGTTGCTGTTCCTCGGCTTCCTCGGATTCATCGCTTACCCGGCCGTGACCCAGGTCCTCAACGGCCTCTAAGAAGTTTATGAGTTCGCGATTTCTGAAGCAATTTCCGCGACGAACCCGAAGGGAGGTCCTCGTGATCAGCATAGTTGAGTGCTTGGGTTCGCGAACCCAAGTGTCAGTCGGTCGTGTCGAGCTGCCGGGTGTGGGTGTATCGCTCGGCGCCGCCGATGGTGAGTCCAAAGAGGTCGGACAGTCGCCGGACGTCTCCGGTGGTGATTGCCTCGTGGAGGATGCGGTCTTCGCGGATGGCTTGCGCGGAGAAGCCGATGGTGGCGCTGATCCAGGTCGGGTCGACTCGGCAGGCGCGGACCGCGGTATGCAGGTTGATGAACAGGTACGGGTTGATCGAGTGCGGCCAGCGCCTTGCACGTTCTTCAAGCCAGGCGGCGAGTTTGGTGCGGACAGGTTCTGCGAGGAGCATCGCGCGTCCGTCGATGTGAAGGTGCCCGTCTCGGACGTCGGTCAGCAGCAGGACGCACACATCCTTGGGGCGCAGGGCATGGAACGCGATGAGTGCGGCGAGCGCGGCTCGAATGGGTTTGGTGCTGAGCATCGCATGGCGCACCGGTGTCAAGTCGATCGGCAACGGATGGTTGCCGACCTGGGGGCCGCGCAGCCGGAGCGTCGGGTTCGTGAACACGAGGCGGCGGGCCTTGAGGAATCGGAACATCGTCCGCAACGCGGTCAGAGTCTGGCGGTAGCGGTAGGCCTGGGCGGGCATGACCGCGATGACGTCGTCTCGACCGACCTCTCGCAGCGAGGAAAAGCCATTGCTGGTTGCCCAAGTGCGTATGGCGGCAGCGGCGTGAGTGATCCGGGCTCGAATGGTGGCGGGGTTGAGCGGTCGAGAGCGTGGCGGTGTGGTGCTGCCGTCGCGCATCGCCTGGAACCACTCACGAAACTCATTGGCCATGGGCTCGGGCAGATCGGCGACCTGTCGTTCGGCGTAGGCGTCGAGGGTGGGCACACGATCGTCGTCGAGCAGATCGGCGGCGTCCAGAATTTCCAGGACGGACTTGAGGTTGTCCAGCGAGCGACTGGTCGAGACGGCCGCGGCAGCGCTGGCGGTGATGGGTGCGCCGGGTGTGTCCTGAGTGGCGAGGAGCATGCGGATCGCGTTGCGGGTGTTGCTGTGCAAGCCTTTGCCCCAGCCGTGCCGGCCGGCGTGGTCGGCGAGGACGTCGTCGATGGCGACGGCCAGGTCGGGCAGCGGCAGGGCGAGTTCTGCCGGCCGCACGGCGGTGTAGTCACGTTCGAGGTCGCACAGTGTGAGCTGCCTATGCGAGACCGGGTAGTGGCTCGGCCATGCCGCGGCCGGGATCGGTGGCGGGGTAGGGCGTTTCTGCCGGAACAGGTCGGCGATGAACAGTTGCTGACCTTGCCGGTTGGCCTCGACGACGTCGATCGCGTAGTGGGGCGTGCGGACGAAGTGAGCCTGCCGACAGCACAGCCGGCAGTAGCCGCGCTCATTCAGCGGCACCATGCGCCCGCAGGAAGGGCACCGCGACGGGGTGGGGAAACGGTGATTCCAGCCGCGGCAAGCCTGGCAGACGCCGCCGTGCCACCGGGTGATGCCCCAGGCCAGGCAGTCCCGGCAGTGCGTGACCAGCGGCGCCTGGCGGTGGCAGTGCCGGCACAGGCCTGCGGTGAAGTAGTCCTTGTCCGATCCGCATCGCTTGCACCGAACCGGTCTTTTCCAGACTCGAGGTACGCACACGTAGCAGGAGCGGCGTCCGCTGTAGGCGATAGGGTTGACGCCGCACTGCTCGCACCGCCGAACGCGGCTTATGCCGGTGGGATGCTGCGGTGTCGGCCAAGCCGCGGCTTGATGACCGGTGTCCCGCCTGACCCGGTCGTTTCTGCGGCCTTCTTCGGCTTGCGCGCGGCCACTTTGTCCGGCTCGCAGATGAGCAGCTCCGTGGGCTGGCATTCCAGCACCGAGCAGATGACATCGAGGTCGTCGAGCCGGATGGTGGTGGGTGTCCCCGTCCACAGGGCCGACATCTTCCCGGCGCTGACCTCCATACCTGCCTCTGCCAGTCGACGGCGCATCTCTGTGGACTTCCAGATGCCCGCCTCGGCTGCTTTCATGCGCAGGTTCCAGCGCATCGGATCATTCCTCCTTACCGTTGAACCGGGCGGCGACACGGTCATTGGCGGCCGCCCACGCTCGTTCGACGTGCTCGTCATGGACATGGATGTAGCGGGTCGTGGTGGACAGCCATTCGTGTCCGAGAAGTTCCTGAATGGCTTTGAGATCCATGCCCCGGGCATACAGCGACGAGGCGCAGAAATGCCGCAGTACGTGCGGGGTCAGACGTCCTACCCAGGATGGCAACCACAGTTGCACGGCGTCGACGAACCCGGCGCGCAAGGCATTCGGGCCCGCGCGCATACACCGTCCGGTGTTGCGGTCGCGGCGCTCGCTGGGCAGCAGCGGCGCGTCGGGGTCTGCCCAGTCGTAGCCGAACTGGTGTCGCACGTCGGTCAGCCACCACTCGATCAGCGCGTCGACGGAGTTGATGGCGGGCACCAGCCGGGTTTTCGGACCGTGGCCTTTGCTGCCTTTGCTGCCTTTGCCGAAGCGCACGTGAAGCTTGCCGTGTTCGCCGAGATCTGGTCGCCAGTCGCGGATGTCCAGCATCGCGGACTCGCTGATCCGCAGGCCGACCCTGCGCCACAACGACGCTGCGAAGTAGTCTCGGGCTGCGGGCAGGAACTTGCGGGTCTCCGGCAGGCTGTCCCGCCATGCCGAGAACAGGGTGTCCACCTCGTCCTCGGCCGGCGGGATTCGCAGGATGCCATGGTCGGTGCTTGTGGGCCGGTTGAACTCGTCGATCGGCTGTGTGACGACGTAGCCGGTCAGAGCGTGGATGTCGCCCTGATAGCGAGTGATCAGGAATTCGAAGAAGACGGCCAGTCGAACGGTCTTTTGGTAGATGGTGGATCTGGCGAGGCCGCGTTTCCGTTGCGCGGCAAGGAAGCGGTCGGCGTCCTCGGTCTGCACGGTCCACGCCGGACGCCCGACAAACTTGAGGAACTGGAAGACCGCAGACCTGTCCGAAGCCACCACGCCGTCGCTGACGCCCGAGCCTGCAAGGGCCAGTGCGAACTGGTCGACCAGTTCCTGCTCGAAGTCTTCCAGCTCTTGCGCAGTCCGCGGGCGCCGAGCGCTGCCCAGCGAGCGCACCACCGTCAAGGCCATTGATACCTCGGTTCATCCGACGCCAAGATACGTCGAGAACATCGGCAGTTCGTCAAGAATCTGGACACTTCGTCGAGATCTTCACGCCAACGAGTGAACCGGGGTCTACCAGGAACAACGCCCTGCCAGCAGGCGGGCGCGCTCAACGAACTTGAAACAGTTCAGACAAAGTCCACAGGAGACACACCATGCTGGCCTACTACCGAACGCTCTGGACCCTCGCCACTGCACGCATTCGTCTGCTGCGTAAGGACAATGACCGCGGCGAGATCACGACCACCGTCATCGTGACCGCCCTCATGGCGGTGCTGGCCATCGCCTTGATCGCGATCATCGCCGCGAAGCTGACGGCGAAGGCCAACAGCATCGACCTCGGCCTCGGCGGCTGACATGCCGGCGAATCCGGTCGTCGCGATTGCTTGGCGCGTTAGGCGCGCCCTGTCGGGAGAGCGCGGCGCCGTCACCGCCGAGCTGGTGATCGCGACACCGCTGCTCCTGCTGGCGCTGTTGGCGATCATCCAGTTCGCCCTCTGGTCGCACGCGACCCATGTCGCTCAAGCTGCCGCCGCCGAAGCGCTCGCCGCGGCCCGCGTCCAGAACGGCACCGCCACAGCTGGCCGGGCCGCCGGCCAGCAGATGCTCGACGAACTTGCGCAGGGGCCGCTGCGGTCGTCGCAGATCGACGTCGTGCGGACCGAGACCTCGGTTTCGGCGAGCGTGCAGGGCGAGGCCGTTGCGGTGCTGCCCGGCATGCACCTGCACGTGCACGCCGAAGCCGCAGGCGAGGTCGAAAGGTTCGTTCCGGACGCCTGACCGAAGGGAGAGAAGCCATGTCACTGCTCAAGAAACCGGATGCGGTGACCGTCGGCGACTTCGCCGACGGTCCGGACATCATGCTGTGGAACCCCGCACTCACCACAAGACGCTGGCGCTGGCAAGTCCTTCGTGGTTTCCTCGCGCGATCAGTCTCGGCTCGCTGCGCAGCGGGGCTTCTGGTTCTCGCGCTGGTGCTGGGTATGGGCGCCGCGGAGTCACTCGGCGGTGCGCTGGCGGTCGGTGGCGCCATCGCGCTGCTCCTGAGCGGCCTCTGCGACGCGGGCATCACCGCGGCCTGTCTCCCGACCGATCACCAGCATCAGCCCGGATGCCGCTGTCCGCTGGAGCGGTCTCCCGGGGAGTTCTTCCTTCGAAGTGATGACTTCGCCGACCTCGGCACCGCGGCGCACCATACGGCCGGACTCCTGATCGACCTCGTCGGCGAGCTCCACGCCACCCCGGCACGCGACTGGATCGACTCCGAGCTGCCCGAGCGAGCCCACCAAACGGTCTGGGACGCGCTGACACGCTTGGCCAGGACAGCGCCTGCTCGCCGGCACGCCGCACGGCTCGCAGCATTACCAGGGGAGACCGACCTCGCGACCGCGACCGCCGCGGCGATCACCGAGTTCGACACCCTGCTCGGCGAGCTGGCGTTCCACATCCAGGGCTGCGTCACGCTCACCCGGGAATGGGAAGCGAAGCTTCGCCACGCCGAACTCGTCGACCACACCAGCGCCGTCCACGCCGAACTGCACGCCGCGTCGATCCGCCCGATGGTCGAGGTCGCCGAGGAGCTGCCGAAGTCCGTCTTCGCGTACGTCACCGCAGCTCGCGACCTGACAGGCGCCGGACGATTTCCGTGGGAACTGCCGACCGCGGAGCCGGTTCCATGACCGCGGCACAGCCCCGGGTCGGCTGGTGGCGTGCCGAGTGCGGGTCGGTGACCGTCGAAGCGGTCCTGATCGCCCCGGTCCTGGTCATGCTGTTGGTGTTTGTCGCCGTGGTCGTCCACCGTGGCGTCGACGCGCGACTGCGCCTCGACGACGCCGCGCACCAGGCAGCGCGTGCCGCAAGCCTGCAGCGCACTCCCGCGGCCGCCGCCGCCGCTGCGGAAGCAACCGCCACATCGGCGCTGACGCACGCCGGGCTGGTGTGCCGCGACGCCACGGTCAGCACGACGACCTCGTCGAGCCCAGGCAGCATCGTCGTCGTCAGCGTCCGCTGCACCGTCGACTTCGGCCAGGCCCTCGTCCTCGGCGTCCCCGGCAGCCGGGTCCTCAGCGCCGAGGCCAGCGAGGTCGTCGACACCTACCGATCGCACCCGACCGTTGGAGGTGCGTGATGGACGCCCGCTGCGCTGCCTGGTGGCGAGCCGAGGACGGCCAGGTCTCCGCGTTCGTCGTCGTGCTGATGCTCGCACTTATGGCCTTGGCCGGCCTCGGGCTCGACGGTGGTCTCGCACTGGCCGCGAAGGTGCGAGCCACCGGCCAGGCCGAGTCCGCCGCACGAGCCGGCGCGCAAGCGGTCGACCTCGCCGCCTACCGGGCCAGCGGCACGCTCCGGCTGGTCCCCGCAGAAGCCGACGGTCTCGCCCGCCGCTACCTCGCCGGTGTCGGCGCTACCGGCGAGGTGACGGCCACCGCCGACACTGTGACCGTCACCGTCACGACCAGCCAGCGCACCCAGCTGTTGTCGCTGATCGGCATTCCGTCGATCGGCGCCCACGGCAGCGGCGCAGCCCATCCCCAGCGCGGAGTGACCGAGATTTCCCTTGAGTTCGCGAATTCTGGAGTGCAGACCGAGGTGAACTGAGATGTATGCCTTCGTTTTCACGATAGCTCGGCTGGTGGCGCCCAGACAGGAGACGCTATGCGTCGAGGTAGGCGTGCTGGCTGTCACCTGGCTCGAGATGTACCTGGCCGTCCTTGACGTGCAGCTGGGTCATGGTCATTTGCTCGTCGCTGATGATGAACAGGCCTCGGATCAGGGGTGTGATCCCGGACGCGGCGAGGGGTGCCAGCTGACGCAACTGGTTCAGGAACCAGTTGAGGCTGTCGGGTTCGACTTGCAGGCCATAGAACGCGTACCAGTGGCCGGTGTTCTGCTGATGAGGGAATCGCCAGCCGAAGTTGTACCACTCGTTTACGACCTCGTCTTCGACGAAGTCTCTGATGAGCGCGATGTCATCCCGGGGACCTTCAAGCCACCCTCTGATGTTGACCAGCGCCACGTCCGTTGCTGCCATCGTGCTGCTCTCTCCTCATACGCTCCGAGCCGGAGCCATACCCATGGATGCCGGGGGCCTTCACCATTGTCGTTGTTTGCCTGTTCGTATCGTCGCCAAGGGTTATCGGCAGCCGGATGGAGGTTGCCTGCTGCTCAACGTGTGGCGGCCATGCACTGGAGCCCTGAACACCGGAGGTAAAGAATGATGATCACGACCGATGAGATCGAACGGCGAGTCGAGAAGGCCGACGCGGAGAAGAGCGCCAGGAGGACCGCCGCAGCCCGGGAGGTCGGTGAACTTGCCCATCGTCGAGCTGCGCTGGCCGAGGAGCTGGCGGAGGTCGAGCGCAAGCTCGGCACCGTGCTCGTCGCGGCGGCGGATGTCATCGGCATCGACGAGCTGACCGAGTTCACTGACGTCCCGGCCGCTGACCTCACCAGGTGGCTTACCGCCGGCAAACCTCGCGCTCGGCGAGGTCGACCGCCTGGCAGCCGCCGACCGAAACCGGAGACCCAGCCCGGAACGTCACCGGCAGTCGCGCCGCCGGAACCACGACCGGCGTCGCCGCCGACGGCGGGCACGCAACCGCCGGTTGTCCAGAGCCAGCGAAGCTGAGCCAGGGACACTGTTGTGCCTGCAGAACGGCAGACCGGAACCGGACCGCGGCGAGTTCGTTGTGCGCTCGTGCGGGGCGCAGGGCAGCTGCTTCGGGCCGGTGTGGCGTTCGCGCTGCTGTCCGGATTGTGCGCCGGGCTGCCCTGGGCGCTGGTGCGGTTCATCGGCTGGCCCCTCCCAGATCACCTGCCCACCACGGCGGAACTCGGCGAGGTGCTGACGGCCCGGCTGTCGACAAGTCTGCTGCTCGACGTGCTCGCGTGCGGCGCGTGGCTGCTGTGGGGTGCGTTCCTTGTCGAGCTGGCCAGGTGCCTGCGCGACCTCGTCCTCACCGCAGGTCGGCCGGACTCGGCCTGGCGCGGCGGCCCGCTCCGCCGGGTCGCTGCGGTGCTCATCACCGCCGTTGTCGTGTCGTTCGTCAGCCGCACCGCTCTGGCCGCGTCCGGCGGGAGCAGCGCGGTCCAGGTCGGCGAGAGCTCGTCGGTCACCGCGCCATCGGCTGTTGACAGCCGAGCGGAGGACGTCGAGCTGGTGCGTCCACCGTGGGACGGTGTCCACGATTCGCTGTACCGGATCGCGCAACGCCGCCTCGGCGACGGAGACCGGTGGCCGGAGATCTGGCGCCTCAACGCCAAGAGCACCCAGCCCGGCGGTCGCACGCTGACCTCGCCCAGCCTGATCCACCCGGGCGACCGGATCCGCCTACCACCGACGACCAGGACTGTCGACCCCACACCACCGCAGCGGCAGCCGCCACCCGCGGAGCCCGCAACTGCCTCCCCGTCGAGCCCGACGGCACCGTCCGCTGCTGCTCCAGGCCCTGGCTCGTTGTGGGAGCCCGGCGTGTACGTCGGCCTCGGGCTGGCGGGCGCTATCAGCGCGGCGCTGGTGGTCGCTCGACGACGTCACCGTGCTGGCTACCGGCCTGGCAGCGGCCGACGCGGCGACGACCTGCCTGTCGCGCCGGTCGTCTATCAGCTACACCTGGCACACCAGCACGCCCAAACCGCACTCGACGTCGCCGATGTTCCCGAACTGGGTACGGGGCTCGAGCTGGGTGAGCCAGCCGATGAAGCGGCCGCGGAACTTGCGCTGGACCTCGCGGCCGCGCACGGCCTCGGTCTCATCGGCCCCGGCAGCCACGCCGCGGCCCGCGCGCTGCTGCTTACGGCCATGGCCTCCACCCGCCATCCGCAGGTCGTCGCGCCGGCCGTGGACCTGCGTGGCTTGCTCGGCGTCCCGGAGCCGGGCGCCGAGCTGCCGGCCTGCGTCCACGCTGTCGGCGACCTCGCCACCGCCCTCGAATACCTCAACAGCGAAAACCCGCCCGAGAGCACTCGATGGATCCTCGTGGCCAGCGCACCGGCAGGCGAACCTGATCGCGCTCGACTGCAGCGCGCCCTCGCCGAAGGCGGCACGACCGCGCTCCTGCTCGGCCAGTGGCATCCTGGCGTCACGGCCTACGTGGACACCGCGGGCACCATCACCGCGACCTCACCCGGCCCGGGGGAGGCGCTGCGCGGCCGGCGAGCCTTCTCCCTCCCCGAATCCGCGACCCGCGAGCTGTTCGCCCTCTTCGATGCCGCACACGGCGCACGAGACGAACATCCCGAATTTGCTTCCCAGCCCACCCGGGGGTTGGAGATCGCAAACCCGCCGACCCCCTACCAAGCGGACGCGAAAATCGAGCCGATCACGGCACTGACCGTCGACACCCAGCACGACGGGGCCACGCCGCTGGTGCTGTCGGTATTCGGTCAGCCGACGCTGTCATGGCGTCCGGACCTCACGCGCCCTGACCACACGGTCGAAATCACCGGCAACCTGTCACGACGGCTGTGGGACCTGCTGCTCTACCTCGCCCTGCACCCGCAAGGAGTTCCACGGGCCGCGATCATCGACAGCCTCTGGGCCAGTCGCCCGGCGCAGGACCCGGCCGCGGTGCTGCGCACCGTCCTGTCCCGCCTGCGCAGCACCATCCACAAAGCCACCGCGCCCGACATCGGCGACCTTGTGGTCGCGCAGCACGGCCGGTATCGCCTCGAGCCCGCCGTCGTCACGGTCGACTATTGGTCCTTCGCCGACGCGCTCACTCGACGCCGCGCCACCACCGACGATCAGCAGCGCGCCGTGGCCAACGCCGCGATCGTCGCCGGCTACGGCGGCGAGCTGGCGACCGGCGTCGAAGCCGAATGGCTCACCGCACTGCGGGAAGGTGTGCGCCGCGATGCCCTTGACGCTGTCGCTGCCCTCGCTCGCGACCGGGTTCACAGCGATCCCGAGTCCACGCTGGAGTTGCTCGAATCGGCGCGGGACTTCGACCCGCACAACGAGCTGCTCTACCGCGACATCATGCGACTCGAACACAACCTCGGCCGGCACGACGCGATACCCAGAACGCTGCGCCTGCTGGAAGCACGCCTCGCCGAGATAGACGAAACGCCGACACCTGCGACAATCGAGCTCGCCGAGCGCCTCCAAGGACTTCACGCCGGTATCGCGGGCCCGGAAGCTGATGCATCATGTCGGCGTGGTTGAAATACCTCGACGCCGAAATGGCTGATCAGCTGCGACGGATGTTAGTGTCGACGTACTGATCATCATCGCGCAGAAAATCCTCTTGGTGTTTCCGTTCAGAGTTGCTGCCATTCGTGACGCAGTCGTCGGAGTCCTGCGATGCTTGTCGTGAAGGGACGCGACGCCCCGCCGGCGCGGCGGGTGGCTCTTTCGCGGGTGTCCATCGAGCCGGGGTAGCGACCTTTGGCTGCCCGGCGGCCGCCGGGGGTTCCCGTGCACCCGCCGATCGCCCTGGCGCTCCGAGGGCCGGCTAAGGCGGATCCTCCCTGGGGACGCATACGTGCAGGTCAGCACCTCCACGCGGGGATCCGCTGATATCCCAGACTCGCTTGGCGACAAGCAGGTAAGCACATCGGGCCCGCCTCGTCGGCCAGGCTTCCATGTTCATGTTCCTGCAACTCCGCTCCCATGGTCATCTCACCTCGTGTCCGTGACCACCATCCCTTCTCTTTTAATCGCAAAAGAAATGCGCGTCCGCTTCCTTGTGTTGGAGCTGCCGTCGACGTTCTGCTCTTCGCTGACCTGCGTAAACGCTTCGGTTAAACCATCTGCGATCCTTTCGTTTGCGCGGAATGTGTCACCTGAATGGGGTGCGGAAAAGTATTGCGCGCAGCCGGTTTGTCGAGCTACTTTTGTTGTGTCGCCGGAAATCCGGAAATCAAGATCCAGGACCGTCTGAAACGGGCGGCGCAAATACCGGCCACCCGCCACGTCTGAAAGGGACACCCGCCATGACTACGCCCACCCCGTCCGCTACGGGACCGACCACCCCGGCGGGTGCGACAGTGACCCGGCTCCGCAACGGCGAACTTCGTGCCATGGTCGCCAAGGTTCTCGCCGACGACCCCGCGACCGCCCACACCCCGGGCAGCATCGCGCGCACCCTGAACCGGTCATCCGGCGCGGTCGGGAACGCGTGCCAAGCGCTGACGGACCGGGGGCAAGCTGAAGTCGTCACGATAGCCCCGGTGAGCTACCGGGCCACCACGACCACGCCATCCGCCGCCGCGCCCGCCATCACCCCCGCCCCGTCACCTGCGCCCCGCACACGACGGCCGAAACCCGCCAGCACAGCACCCGCCGCGCCCACGCCCACACCGGCCCCGTCCGCAACCGCTAGCATCACGACGCGACCGGCGCGCAAGGTCACCGGCCCGGTGAAACGTCCGAACGGCATGGATTACCACCCCCGACTGCTGTCCGGGATGCCCGACGTGACCGCGCTACAGCGGCTGCGTGACGCCGGGGTCGCCGCCCTGCTGTACGGACCGCCCGGCACTGGAAAGACGTCGGTGGTGGAGGCGGCGTTCAACGACTGCCTCACCGTTCAGGGCGACGGTGACACCGTGGTCGCCGACCTGGTGGGCGACTACACCAAAACCCCCGACGGCGACTTCGTGTTCGTCCACGGCCCACTGGTCCGCGCCATGCGCACGGGCGTGCCGCTGTTCATCGACGACGCCACCCTGATCCCGCCGACCGTGCTCGCCGTGGTCTACCCCGCAATGGACGGACGCCGCGAAATCCTGATCAAGGCCAACGGCGGCGAAGTCGTCCACGCCGCCCCGGGGTTCTACGTCGTCGCCGGACACAACCCCGGCGTCCACGGTGCCATCCTCACCGACGCCCTGTCCTCCCGGTTCTCCGTGCACATCCAAGTCTCCAGCGACTACGCCCTCGCCGAACAGCTCGGGGTCGACAAGAAGGCCGTGCGCGTGGCGCGCAACCTCGCCACCCGACAAGAGCGGGGCGAGATCGGGTGGGCCCCGCAGCTACGCGAGTTGCTGGCGTTCAAGAAGCTCGCCGATGCGTGGGACCTTGACTCCGCCGCCGGGAACCTGGTCGGGATCGCGCCGGAAGAGGACCGCGCCACCGTCGCTGCCGTGGTGCGCGACGTCTTCGGCAAGACCGTCACCCCGCTCGCTCTCGGAGCCCGTATCCCCACCAAACCCTGACGTCCCACGCCGCGAACCGTCATGAAAGGACCCGCGCCATGAGCGCCCACTTCACCGCCGACCCGACCGCCACCGGTGCCGCCGTGTTCCCCGCACGCCCGGAATGGCTGACCCTGTCCGCCGCGTTCGCCGACGAGGTCCCCGTGATCGCCGACCGCGACGACCTCGTGGTCAGCGTCGCCCCCGGCGCGGGCGGCAGGGCACCCGCCTGCTTCTACCCGCACCGCGCGCTGATCGAAGTCGACGGCGACCACCTCGGCGTGGACCCCGCGACCGTGGATCCCGCCAACCTGTCCGACCGCGCCCGCTACGCCCCGGCATGGGGTGCCCTCACCCACGAGTGCGGACACGCCAAACACACCGCGTGGGAACCGCCGGACGGCGCCCCGCCCGCCGTGGTGGCCGCCGCCATGCTGCTGGAAGAGCCACGGATGGAGGCGGCGCACATCCGCCGCCGCCCGGACGACCGGCACTGGCTGCGCGCGTGCGTGAAGGGCATCGTCGCCACCGACCTGCACCTGTACGCCGACCCCTCGACGGCCCCGAAGATGACGCCCGCCGACGCTGCGCACACCGCCGCGCTGCTGCTGGGACGGGCCGACGGCGGGGTGCTCACCCACGCCGAGGTCTACCCCGTCGCCCGGGTCGTCGAGGACGTACTCGGCGCGGAAGTCCTCGGCAAGCTGCGGGCGGTGTGGCGGCAGGCGCTGCGGACCGCTGACCACGCGGGCGAGGAGATGCTCGACCTCGGGCGCCAGTGGTGCGAGATCCTCGGCACCGACCCCGACAGCCCGGACCCGGCCGCGCAACCCGCCCCGTCCGGCGGCTCACCCGGACCCGATGCCCCCGCCAGCCCGTCACCGCTGGCAGACGCCATTGCCGCCGTGCTGGGCGGCGTGGCGGCGAAAGTCGCGGGGGAGAAGGCCCCCGAGGACCCGGCCGCCGTCGCCGCCACCGCGAAGGAACGCGAAGACGCCGCCGAGAAGGACGCACGAGAGGCGGCGCGGCGGGTGTTCGGCACCGGCGGCGCTCGTGGTGGCGACACCCGAACGGCGGGCACCCGGCCGCCCACGCCGGAGGAATGCACGGCGGCCCGTGTTCTCGCGCGGGCGTTGGACACTGCCGGAACCCGGGAACGCGTGGCCGTGCGCTCCACCTCGGAGGTGCCGCCGGGACGGCTGCGGATGCGTGGTGTGCGTGCGGCCGAAGCCCAGCGTGCCGCCGGTGCCGTGGTGACCGCCGAGCCGTTCACCCGGACCATCCGCACGCCGGTGACCGTGCCGCCGCTGCGGGTCGGAATCGCGTGCGACGTGTCCGGTTCGATGGGCTGGGCGCGCGCTCACGTGGCCTCGGCAGCCTGGATTCTGGCCAACGCCGCCCGCCACACGCGGGTGCCTGCCGACACCGCGAGCGTGATCTTCGGGCATCACGTGCGCCCGCTGACTCGCCCGGGCAAGCCGCCGGCCGAGGTGACCGAGTTCTGCTCCCGCGACAACTACGAGGACATTCCCCGCGCGCTGGACGCCCTCGACGGCTCCCTCGGCCTGTCTCGCCCCGGCGCGGCTCGGCTGGTGGTGATCGTGTCCGACGGCAACTACCGCGACAAGCCCCGCCGCGACGGGCAGAAGAAGCTCGACCGGTTGGGCGCGTCCGGATGCGCCGTGCTGTGGCTGACGACCAGCCCGGTCGATACCCCGCTCGACGGGGCCACCGTCCACGTGCTGACCGACCCCACGACCGCCGCCCGCGCCATCGGGCACGCCGCCACCACCGCGCTCCGCGCCGTCGCCCGGCACTGACCCGCGCAAACACTCAACCCATACCCGGCCTAGGAGTATCAGCATGAACGAGCGCGATGAAATATCAGGAGCAAGCTCCGGTAGCTACCACTACACCCGTGTCGTCGAGTTGCCCGGACACACGTTGCGAGCCAGGATCGAACGCGGCTACTACATCAACCGGAGCTTCGCTGTGGCAGAGGTGCTCAGCGATGACGGGGCCTGGACGAGCGTCGCCGCAGACGGCCCCGGTAACTGGTGGCACGACACGCCGACACCGGGCTCGGACGTCCAAGTCGTTGCCACCCTCGGCGAGTTGGCCGAGGTACTTCTGCGCAGGGCCGCCGGAATGCTCGCGGTCCAACCGGCCACACGAACCATCTCGCCCCACGTTAACGGCGCGATCAGCGCACTACTGGCCACCAGCTACGGCTTCGATGGCGAGAAACGCGTCGAACCCGATGACATCGTGTGGGCATACGACCACGGTGGTGCGCTGTACGTTCTTGAGCACCCTGACGGCAGCGTCACCTTCACGAAGGCTCACCGGGAGGGCTGTCCGTTCGTCATCAGTGCAGGCGCGCAGGACTGCGACGACGACTGCTGCTTTCCCCACCCGGCCGAGGTGGGCCGGAAGCCTTGGAATTGACCCGACTGGTGCGGCCGTTCGGCGCGCTCGACGGGGGAACACCAAGCGGGCCGGTCGCCACCCCCGCGACCGGGCCCGTATCTGGTTGCCCGCCTTGCAGCTACGCTGCCACCGTCGCGCTCCGCGCCGCCGTCAAGCGCTGAAACATGCTATCGGCCGTCTGCCTACGGGGTGCCGACCGCCGTCGCGACAGCGGCCTCGACGACGGCGAGGTCCTGGTCCCCAGCTGGCCCCGACGATCGGCAATCCGCGCTTGCCGAGCATCCGCCCGGCCTCCGGTGGCCACGTTGATCGAGGTAGTGAACTCGACGTGCCCGTCGATCACCGCGGCGACCTCGGCCGACGGGGCGGGGTGAACGCCGCGGCGGTGGCAAGCCCTCTCCTATCGCCGCTTCGGTGAGCGGGAACGGCGTGGCGTCGGCGCGGGCGAACGTCACGAGTGCGTCACCGCCGTTGACCACGGCGATTGCCATCGGTACGCCCAGCGCGGCCGCTTGCACCAGTGCGAGGGCGACATCGAGGCTCACTCCGGTCATGACGCACTCCTTGTCAGGCCGCCATCGACGTAGGTGGTCGTGCCTGTCACGTACGAGGCGCGGGGCGAGGCCAGGAACGCGGCGACGTCGGCGAACTCGCGGGCGGTTCCCCAGCGTCCGATCGGAATTTCCTCGGTGAGGTGTGGCGGCACCCCGTCCGGGTACACCTCGTCCCGGCGCGGCGTGGCGATCCGCCCCGGTGCGAGGGTGTTGACGGTGATCCCGTCCAGCGCCAGCTCGGTCGCCAGGGTCTTGAGGTACCCGTGGATCCCGGGCCGGACCGCGTTGGAGGCGGCCATGCCCGGAGTGGGCTCCCGGACGCCGTTCGTCGTGATCGCCAGGATCCGCCCGCTCGAACTCCGCCGCAGGTGCGGGGCCCCGGCCTGAACGAGACGGACGAGCGGGAGCAGCACCAGCTCGGCGGCCTCGACCACGTGCTCGGCCGTCAAGCCGAGCGCGCTGCCCGGGCGTGGCCCGCCGCTGTTCCACAGCACGATGTCCAGACCGCCGAACCGCTCCACGGTTTCCGCGACCACGCGCGCGGGCTGGTCGGGCAGGCTCATGTCCGCCGCGATCGCGTGCGCGCCGATCCGCGCGGCGTGTCCGGCCAGTACGTCCGCGCGCCGGGCGACCATGACCAGGTTGGCGCCTTCCTCGGCCAGGACTTCCGCGATCGCCAGGCCCATGCCGGACGACGAGCCGCTGACGAGGGCGGTCTTGCCCTTCAGCTCCAGGTCCACAGTGATCCTTCTTCAGCCCGTTCTCTCATGCGGGCGAAGGTATCGTCGAGATGTCGGTATCTTCAACGAAACCAGGAGGAGTCAGGCAATGGGCGCCGCTCACGACTTGCTCGCCGCCCGGTGTCCGAGCTGGGCCGTGCTGAATGTGGTCGGTGCGCGCTGGGTGCCGACCGTGCTCAATGCCCTGGATGCGGGCCCGATGCGGTTCACCGAGCTGAAGAAGGTCGTCGAGGGGGTGACCGCCAAGGCGCTGACCGAGACGTTGCGTGCGTTGGAGTACGACGGGATCGTCGACCGGGTCGAGACCCCTTCGGTGACGCCTCCGAGGGTGGAGTACTCGCTCACGCCGCTGGGGCGCTCGCTGTTCGAGGTGCTCACCCCGGTGCGGGAATGGGCCGAGCAGCACGTCGGCGACATCGCCGAGGCGCGTCGCCGGTACCAGCTGAATGCGCAGGCGGAGACCGTCTGACTGGCCCGGTCGCCGAGATGACGACCGGACCAGCCCGCGACGGTGTTGGCTGCGAGTCAGCTGGAGGTGAAGCGCTTCGGCGCCTCGCACGTCTTCGTCGCCACGCCGTTGGTGACGAGCTTCTCCAGGGCGTTGTTCACGGCCCCGCTGGATCGGCTCAGCTCGGTGCCGATCTTGACGGGTCCGAACTCCTCGCCGGGATGCTCGTGCAGGAATTCCCTCACCAGTTCGTAGAGCGCTCCCTTCGGGAGTCGCTCCTGCTTCGGTGTGTCAGCCGTCGGGACTTCCGGGGTTGCCTGGCCGGTGGTGTCATGGGAGTCGAGGTCGGTCGTGGGCGAGGAATCGGCTATTCCTTCGTCGGCGTCGCCGGGAGCGGCTTCCGCCTCTTGCACTGTCGTAGTAATCGTCCACGTGACAGGGACTGACTGGTCCTTGCCCGTGGTTCGGGTTACCACTCCTTCGTTGGCCCAGCGGGAAAGGATCTTCGTGGCTGTGGAACGTCCGACTCCGGCCGCGCTGGCCAGCTTTGCGGCAGTGGTGCCGGGGTTTGCCTCCAGGGCGCGGCGAACCTTGGTTTCCGCGGTTTCGGGCTTGGTGTCGTTCGGCTGGGTGTTCTGGGTTTCGGGCATGACGAGCTCCGTTTCGGATGAAGCGGTGGATGGTCATGACCCGGCCGGGGCGTTGGCCCGCCGGTGCGCATCCGGTGGTTCGGGCTACCTGTCTATGGACGCTCGGTCAGCCGCTTCATGTCAAGCCATCGTCCAAACAAGACACACGTATCGCCCGGAAGTGCCTATGTGGGGAACTCAACGGGGTGTGGTGGGCCTGGTGGCGCCGATGTAGTCGTCGCCGGGGTGGCGATATGGCTCTAGCTTCACTGCTTGCCCGAAGTCGGGGGCGTCGATCGTGTTGCCGCTGCCGATATACAGGCCGACGTGGTGGACGCGCCCGGCGGTGGCGTAGAAGACGAGGTCGCCCGGCAGGAGCGGTGCACCGGCGGGCACGTGCGGTCCGGCGGCGTATTGCTCGCGCGAGGTCCGCGGCAGCGGGATGCCGGCGGCGCTGTAGGAGGCTCGGGTCAGGCCGCTGCAGTCGAATCCGGCGTCGCCGTCTAGTGGCCCGTTGCCGCCCCACACATACGGCAACCCGCGTTGCCCGCAGGCATAGTTGATGGCGGTGAGCGCGGCGGGCGTCGGCGCGGTGATGTTCGCGCAGTCCCCGGCGCCCGCGTGCTCGCAGGCCACCCCGGCGACCGCGGCCACGATGGCTTCGGCAGCCGCCTCGTGCTGGCCGTAGGCGTCCGGTGTGCCGGACCGTTGGACGGCCTGGGCGGCGTCGTTGAGGCTCATCTGCTGCCACCCGGACACGGCCTGGAGGTGCCGGTAGAACTGCGTCGCCGCGTAGGTCGGGTCCATGATCTGCGCGGGCGTGCCCCAGCCTTGGGACGGGCGTTGCTGGAAGAGGCCGAGGCTGTCGCGGTCGCCGTGATCGAGGCTGCGCAGGGTGGATTCCTGGATGGCGACTGCGACCGCGATGACCCAGCCGGGTTCGGGGACCTGCAGCTGCTTGCCGACCGAAGTGATGACCGCCGCGTTGGCGAGCTGGTCGGGCCCGTAGCCAGGCACAGTATCCGCTGTCCCGCTGGGCGTGCAGGTCATGCTGCCGGTGCCCGTGAGCGAGGTGACGACGGCCTGCGGCACGGCTCCGAGCAGCACCGGCAGCATCGCGAGCACGACGGCGACGCCGACCGCGATCTTCGATCCCATGAAGCGCTCCTCGCGTGATCAGGACCCGGGACGGCGAGTTCGGCTGGGTGTGGCGTGCGGCGGGAGGGGCGGAGGCGGCGGCAGCCGGTAGGCCACGGCCTGGCCGGCAGTAGCGTCGTCAAGATCAGAGGTCGCCGCCGACGCCAGGGCCGGCCAGGCGCGCGCCAGCTCGCCGAGCGCATATCGCGGCGAAGTCCGGTTCGATGACCTCGCGTTCAGCGGAAGCCAGACCTGGTCGGCCGGACTCGGGCAGGTCGCGCTCGGATCGAGGATGTCGGCTGCCGCGGTGGCGACGGGGACGTCGGCGGTCTGGTCGAGGTCGGCGTGGATACGGGTGAGCGCGGAGCGCGCGCCGGCCTCTCGGCGGCTGGTCGGCAGCCAGAAGAGCACCGGGGTGGCGATGCCGGTGGAGTCGGCGAGGCGGGCGTAGGCGAGCAGTTTGCGGGAGACCTTGGTGAGCGACTCGCTGCCGGTGTCGTATTCGAGGAAGAACTCGAGCTCGCCGGTTGCGGTGGACCAGCGGCCGTAGGCGTCGGGGATGACGAGGTCGCCGAAGTGGCGGGCGCAGCGGGACTCCGACCACCACGCGGTGACCCCCTCACCATTCGGCTCGGGGTCGAACCTGCGGCTGCGCGCGATGAGGGAGGTGAAGAAGTCGCCGACGCCGACGGTGTGGGCGAGGCGCTGGTTGTGGGCGATGGCCATCGCGCGGTCGTGCCGGTAGCCGAGGTCCTTGACCTCCAATCCGTGTTCGGCGGCCAGCACGGCGGCGCCGGCGGGTCCGAGGACGTAGTGCATCGGCGCGGAGCCGAGCTGGCGGAAGGGTTGGAAGCGGCTGACGGCGCGCCAGAGGTACAGCTCGCGCAGCCGCTGCCGGGCGGAACGGCCGGACGGAAACGCGGCGTCCTGCACCTGGGTAGAGGTGAGAACGCGGTGTTCGTAGAGCAGGGCCAGCAGCCACTTGTCCCGCGGTGTGAGGCGGGCGGCGAGTGCAGCTTGGTGCTCAATTGTGTTGGCGGCGCGGGCGGTGGTGCCGCTGGGAAGGTGCTGGCGCAGCTGGTGCTGCCGGGTCGTGGTGGTGATCAACGGGAACCTCCGCGGGTCTCAGAGCCGCGCGCGGCGGGGATCGGTCTTGCGGCCGTGGGCGTCCGGCCTCGAGCTGTCGCGGGTCGTCCGGTCCGGCGGAGCCGTCCGCCCCGCAAGCTCGGACTGGCGACGGCGGAGGACCGCGCGAATTTCCTTGGCGCGCCCGGGGACGGCGGGGCGCAGGGGAGTGGTGGTCATGGTGAACGGCTCGGTTTCGGCGCCGTTGACCACGAGCCGGGCGGCGACGTGGTAGACGCCGAGGTGCGCGAGGTCGTGTTCGGACAGCCGCGGTGCGGTGTGGCGGGCGAGTTCGCGGGCGTCTTCAGGGGAGGCGTTGAAGAAGATCTTCGACCTTGCGTTGGTGGAGATGCCTTCCTTCAGCTCGCGGGGGAGCTGGCCGAGGTGCTGGTGGGCGAGCGTCATGGCGACGCGGAAGCCGCGGGCTTCGGCGAGCATGTCCTCGAGCGGGTAGGGCAGGTTGAGGAAGTTGTGGCACTCGTCGATGACCAGCGAGGCGTCGGAGCGTTCGCGTTGCGGGACGCGGGCGCGACCGGTGGTGGCCTGCCAAGTGCGCGCGACGACCAGAGAGCCGACGAGCCGGGTCGTTTCGTCCCCGAGCGAGCCCTTGGGGATGCGGACCAGGCAGATGCCGCCTTCGTTGAGGATCTGGGTCATGTCGACGGTGGACCGGCCGCCGGCGATCGCGTCCCGGACGAAGGGCCGCAGCAGGAACGCGCGGAGCTTGTTCATCAGCGGGGAGATGACCTGGCTGCGGCTGGAGTCGGTGAGCTCGTCGTACCACTCCCAGAACCCGGCCAGGACCGGGTCGATCAGCCCAGCGGTGATCCGCGTCCGGAAGGCTTCGCTGGTCAGCAGCTTGGGCAGGTCGGCGAGAGTCGGCACGCTTTCCTGGGCGCGAAGGGTCAGGCACGCCGCGCGCATGAGGTCATCAGTGCGCGGGCCCCAGAACGCGGAGTAGACGCGGCGGAAGACGGAGACGAGGTTGTCGACCTCGCGGTCGGTCTCGCCGCCTTCGAGGGGGTTGAGACAGGGCGGGCGTTGCCGCGAGTCGGCGTCGAAGAGCACGACCCGGTCGGCGGCTTCGCGCGGTAGTCGGGAGAGGACGTCGGTAACGAGGTCGCCCTTGGGATCGATGAGCACGATGCCGCGGCCAGCGTCTGCGTCGTCGAGGATCAAGTTGCCCAGCAGCGTCGACTTGCCCGAGCCGGTGGCGCCGAGCACGTGCAGGTGGTGACGGGCGTCCGGCACGCGCAGCCCGACGCCGCGGGTGTGCCCGCTGTCGGCCACGCCGAGTGGCTTGACCTCGGGACCCGGCACGGCGACGCCCGGTGGCGGGGCGACGGCTTTCGCGCCGGCGCGCTCGATGCCGGGGATCTCCGCGTCGACCGGCAGGTGTGCGATCGCCGCCAGCTCTGGAACGGACAGCAGGTCGCCGCGGCCGAGACGACGCTCGGCGAGCGCGCGCTCCGGGTGGCGGAGGCGGGTCCGGGTGAAGTAGTTGTGCTCGGTGTAGCTGGCGAAGCTGGCGGCGAGGGCGTGCGCGCGGCCGCGGGCCGTGTCGCGCGCTTGCCGTGCCTCGGCGTCAGCGGCGTTGGCCAGGTGGGTTGTGACGGCGTAGCGGACGACGACCTCGTACTGCGAGCCGCGCTGCTTGCCGACGATTGCCCGGTTCTGCGCGGAGTACTCCAGCGACAGCTGCGGGTCCTGGCTGATTCGCCGGGCATCACGAGTACGTCGAGGTCGAGTCGCCGCGCCCGGCGTGAGCAGGTCGAGGACGCGGCCGCCCAGCCGTCCGGAGGCGCCGGCGTGCAACCGCCGTGCCGCGCGACGAGCTCGGCCGACTCGCCTGCCGGTGACCGGCCGGGCGAGGACCTGGACGCTGGCGTACTCGTCGCGGCCGAGGCCGACCGGCGCGCCGAGCAAGCCCCGGATCGGGTCGGCGTCGAACCCCGTCCGGATCGGAAGTGCCTCGGATCGGGCGAGCCGCAACTGGCCGCCGACCGTGACCGCCCGCCGGTCTCGGCCAGGCTCGGGCAGCGGCGGATCGGTGAGGATCGCGCGGGTGTGCGCGCCCGGCCAGGCAGCCTCGATCGCCCGCTCGACGAGGCCGGGCGGGATCACGCCCGGAACCCACAGCCGCAGAGAGACGCCGTGCTCGGAGAACCGGTACTCCCACGCCAGGTGCGGCTGGCCGGCGAACCAGCGCCGCCAGCTCGGCCGGAGCAGGCCGACGAGGTTGGACCACAGCAGGACGCCGCCGGCAGGGTCGACGGTCGGCGGGGCGAGGACGCTGATGCACCGCGCGTCGGTCAGCAGCGCGGCGTGACAGCGGCTTCGCCACCAGCACCGGCCGACTGCGTGGCCCGAGATCATGGTGACGAGCACCGAAAGCGCGATCGGTGCCCAGCTCGACGCCTCTTCGAGGACCGCAGTCAGCAGCTGGCTCACGGCGCTCCACGGATCGGTCAGGTAGCCGCCGATCCACCCGTGGTGCCAAATCATGAGCTGACCTCCGAGTTGGCAGGGCCGAGGTCGACGACGTCGTCCAGGGCGGTGTCGCCGAGGTCCTGCGCGATCTGGGCGAGCTCGGCGGGGTCGGTGGTGACGAGGACGTTCTCGGTGAGCGAGGCGAGGGCTTGGAAGGCGACCCATTCGGTGCCGGAGCCGAGCAAGCCTTGGCCGCGATCCGCGGTGAGCAGAAACTGGCGCTGGCCTTCGGACAGGTTGAAGGTCGCCGCGATCTGGTCGATCGCCTGCGGGGACTGGCGCAGCAGCACGCTGGTGGCGGCATTGGCGACGATGGCGCGACCGAGGTCGCTACCGAGAACGTCTTCGATGTCTTGAGTGGCGACGGTGAGCCCGGCCCAGTGCTTGCGGAAGGTCTTCGACATCCGGTAGAGGAACCTCGCCCCGTCGGGGGACTGCATGAGCAGCCATGCCTCGTCGACGACGACCAGCCGGCGGCGACGGTCTGCTGGGTTGGACACTCGCCGCCAGATCGCGTCGAGGGTCAGCAGCGTGCCGATCGCCTTCAGCTCGTCAGGCAGGTCCCGCAGGGAGAAGACGACGAGGTGGCCGTCGGGCGTGGTGGTCGTGGGCCCGGAGAAGAGGTCGGCGAACGCGCCGTCGACGAAGGGGTGCAGCCGGGCGGCGAGGTCCGCGCCGTCCCCTGCGGCCGAGAGGGTGTCGCGCAGGTCGCG
The DNA here is from genome assembly GCF_040638285.1 of Amycolatopsis sp. NPDC026612. Lineage (NCBI taxonomy): Bacteria > Bacillati > Actinomycetota > Actinomycetes > Pseudonocardiales > Pseudonocardiaceae > Amycolatopsis > Amycolatopsis sp. NPDC026612. The sequence goes on along the minus strand of NZ_JBEZYB010000059.1, from coordinate 18,723 downwards.
CATCAACGGTGCCGGCCGGGTCCAGGTGCGCGGATCGGTCGTGATGCCGGCGCCCGCGTACGCCGCCATGATCGCCGTGTCCAGGACGGCACGTTCGGCGGCACTAAGCTCGGAGCCGAGGCACACTGCGAGCACAGTTTGAAGGAAGAGCGCGCGCCGGTTCAGGGCGTCGTGCGGCGCGGTCCGCCGTCCGGCCGCCGTGGTGTGGAGGGGCAGGTCGAAGGGGTTGAGCCGGACACCGCCGGCGCCGAGGTGAACGTAGGCGCCGCCCACCTGCGCGGCGAGGCGAGCGTATTCGTCTTCGGGATCGATGACGAACGCCTGGATGCCCCGGTACAGGCTGCGCAGGGTCTCGAGCTTGACCAAATAGGACTTTCCCGAGCCGGACCGGCCGAGGACGACGGAGTTGTGGTTGTCGCAGGCGAACCGGTCCCAGTGCACCAGCCCTTGGGAGCCGACGTTGTACCCGTAGAGCACACCGCTCGGTACCGACGAGGTCGGGTCCGTCGCAGGCAAGTCCGGTGATGTGAACGGGAATGCCGCGGATGCGGCGGCGGTGTCGAACGTCCTCTTCAGACCGAGGGAGTCCAGCCCGAGCGGCAAGGTGGTCACCCAGCCCTGCAGAGAGCGGTATGTCGCCGGCTTGGCGTCCAGCAGCAGCGACGCGCACAACGACCGCAGCGCCGACACCTCTTCCTCAAGGGTTTCTTCGTCCGGCGCGTGGATGGTCAGGTAAAGGCCGAACTTGAATAGCCGGCCTTCACCACGGGCGATCCGGCGGGAGAGGTCGGCGGCGTCCTCGGCCGCCGCGTCGAGATCCGGGTCGTCGAGCTGGTCGTGCCGGGCGTGGTGGCGCCGCGACGATTCCAGGCGGGCGCGTTGCTTCTTCAACCCGCTCGCCGCGGTCATCGGGTCGACTGGCTGGACGTGGACGGACACGTCGAGCCGGGCGGGGTAGGTCAGCAGCGGCGCTAGCCAGCCCGGGTAGACCTCCTGCGGGTAGCCGGTGACGCCGAACGAGGCGACCCATTCGTTGCCGACCTCGAGATGGCGGGCGCCGACCGACAGCGAGTCCGGGGTGAACGTCTCGGCCGTTGATCCGAGGTCATGGATGCGCGACATCGCGGCTCACCTACCTTCCAATTCGTCGTCGTACAGGTCGGTGATCGGTGCGGCAGTGACGACGTCGTCGGCCCCGGCGAGCGCGGCCGACGGCGGTAGGAAGGTGTCGGGATTACAGGCGGCGGCCAGCACGCCGGTCGCAGTCGCGGCGTCCAAGGCGGTAACGACGATCCCGGCCGGCGCGAGCAGCTCGGTGGCCTCGCTCAGCCGTCGCGCGAGCCGCTGTTCGGCTGCCTGACGTGCTGTGGGATCAAGCGGTTCCGCAGCGGATTTCCGCCGTAGGTGTCTCAGCGTCGAGCTGACGCTGTCGGCGACGGCGGGCCGTCTGGGCTCGCGCAGGACTAGCAGGACTTGGCGGCGCAGCAGGTCGGCGTGCTGGCTGAGCTGGGTCAGGTAGTCGGCGTGGTCGAGCGCGGCGGCCTCGAGCGCGGGGTGGGGGAGTCCGCCGGCGTGGTCACGAAGTTCGTCGATCTGCGGGGCGAGGTCGAGGCGTTCGGTGCGGACAAGGAACTGCACGGGCGCGGTGAGCGAGTGCAGGTAGCGCGCGAACGACGCGACGAGCGCTTCCTGCTCCGCGGGCGTCCGCAGGGAGAAGTTGACTGTCGAGCACGCGGCGATCACCGCGAGCCCGTCCGATCCCAGATCGACGACGCCCGCCGTACTTCCGCTGGTGACGCCGCGAGCGGGGAGTTCCAGTGGTGTCGGCGCGACCTCGTTCCGCGACGGCTCGTGCCCGGCGGTGAGCCAAGCCGGGGCGGGCTGGACGCCTTCGGGCGCGGATACCTGGTGGCGAGGGGTGAAGCGTTGCCGGATCGCGGCCAGCAGAAGCCGGTCAAGTGCGACGCCGTCGCGTTGGCCGAGCGCGAGCACCGTGACAGCCAGCGCGATCGGCACGGCGAGGAGCAGGAACACCGGCAGCGGCAGGATGGGGCGGGTGGCGCTGTAGAGGGCGTAGAGCAGCAGGCCGCTGACGCCGAGGATCGCCAGCTGCCGCGCGGTGAGCGGGCCGAGCACGCGGTCGGGGCGGTCGACGTCGGCGGGAATGCGCACGGGACGAGACATGGCCTCGCTACCTCACTTCGACTTCGGGCAGCGCCGCCGGGACGGCAAGTTCACCGGCAACGGCAGCTGCTTGTCGGCTGGGTTTCGTGTCGGTGCAGGTTCGGGTGGTGGTGTCGGTTTCGGCTGGCGGTGCACGCCGAGGGGCAGCGGGTACTGGCCGGCGGCAAGTGGCCGATTGCCGCTGTAGACGTCGGGAGCCGGGCGTCGGCGAGCGCGGGCTGCCCGGTTGATCTGTCCCGACGAGGTGAGCAGGCCCGGCCCGGTCTGCGGCGCGTGGTTGGTGCGGGCTGGGTCGCCGAGTTCGTCGGCGAGGCTGCGGCGCGCGGCCCGTGGTGGCTGGCGTGGCAGGTGGATCGGGAGCATGCCGGCACTCGGTGCGAGCAGCGCGTTGGGCAGCTTCGCGGGCGGACGGGCGTTGCGGTTGATCCGCCCGTCCGGCATCAGCAAGCCGGGCTGCCGCCTTGGCTTGGCCGAGGTCATTGGGTCGGCAAGATCGTCGGCCAGGGTGCGCCGCGGTGTGCGGTCGGGGTCATGGCGCACGGTGATCGGCAGTCCGAGCTGGTCGGCGGGCAGCGCGTTCGGCAGATCCTTCGGAGGCAAGGCGCGCGGGTTCGCGCGAACCGTCGTCTCGCCGTCGCGCACGGCGGAGCTGAACATCGACAGCTGACCACGTCCCGGTCCGAGCTCGTTGAGGGCGCCGTCGCGGAGCGGTTCGTCCCAGCCGCGACGCGTGCTCCGGGCGGGGCGGGAGACACGGTGCACTCGCATTGGGAAAAAGAACTGGCCGGAGCGAGTTGACGGCGGATCAGCAGGTGCGTTCGGCCCGGCAACGCGAGGTCGTCCGCCGGCCCGGTTGGCTGCGGTGCCGGCGAGGAGCCCCATCGTCTTGTAGGCGATGACGCCGCGTGCGATCCGTCCGAGCAGGCTGGCGCGACCGGATCGCAGCGGGGCGAGAAACCAGAACGGGATCTTGATCAGCACGTAGAACAGCGCGACGCACAAGAGCAGATTCATCAGAGCCGACAACGACGGCCCGAAGATGGTGAAGCCCCCCGGGGCGAAGAAGATCCGCACGGTCACCACGAGCGTCAGTGACTGGCCGACCTGGATGGCCAGGACGCAACCGGTGCCTTTCCACCACAGGTAGGCGACGCCTTCGGTGTGCGGGAGCGCGTGCAGCATCAGCGCGATCGGTGCGGCAGCGATCAGCAGGATCGTGGCGATCACACGCACGATGAAGACGACAAGCAGCACCAGCAGCATCGCCACGAGGCCGAGCCCGAGGATGCCGAGGAACAACCCACCGCCGTGCAGGGAACTCTGCACCATCGTGATCAAGCTGCGGGTCATCTCGGCCGGGTCGGCGCCGATTCCGAGGATGGCGGTGGAGACCGCGTTGGCGATCTGGATGCCCTTGGTCGCGAGGAATAGCGAGAGTGTGCCGGCGAGGAAACCGACGACGAGTCGGGGCGCGATTTCTTTGACGGTGTAGCGGGCTTGAAGCGTCTGGTAGCCCATGATGATCAGCCCGGCCAGCAGCACGAGCACGACGTAGGCGGTGAGCAGGATGTGCCACGATCCGACCCAGATCGCACCCAAGCCCGGCAGCTGATCTGGCTCTGGCGTGGTCAGCAGCGTCTTGCCGAGCAGGTCCAGCAGCGGGTTCAGACCGGCCGCGACGACCGCAGCGAACAACGCGCTCGCTGCGACGACCATGCATCCCGTGAGGTCGGTCAGACCGCATTCCGCGGCGTCGCCGGTCCCGTTGGGAACCAGCGCCGGCGGGGGTGTGCTCGGGACCAACGTGGAAGGCTGCGGGATGCAGTTCGGTCCCTTACACGGCGGCGAGCTGGGCGGCGGCGCGCAGTCGGGTGCCAGCGACCCCGGGAAGCAGGTCGGCGGCGCGGGCAACGTGGTGATCGGTGGTAGGGGAGAGGCCGGGATCGTCCGGCTCGGCGGGTCGCCTGGAAGGTTGCAGGCCGGTTCGGTAGCGCCGGGCGCGCAACTGGGATTGGGCGGTAACGGCAGCGGTGGTTGCGCGGGAGCGAGCTGACTCGCGGGTGCCCCAAGTGGCGGGCTCGAGGCCGCCGAGGCCGACGTGATCAGGCCGAGCACGACCACCAGCGACGCGGCTCCCAGGCCGGCTCGCCGGATACGACGACGCCACCGCCGAGGTTCGTCAGCGCGAGTACGTTGAGGGGGCGCGATCATCCGGCGCGGGGCGGACATCGGTTACACCCCGCCGACGATCGTCTTGAGGATTTCCACCACGAGCGGCGCGAGAGCGGCCAGACCGAACCCGATGCCGGCGGCCTTGAAGGCGCCTTTCGCCTTCTCGATTTCGCCCGGGTCGTTGGACGCCATCAAGTAGCGGAGCCCGCCGATGGTGAGGAACACGAGCGCGACGCCGGCGAGGATGCCCATGATCCACGAGCGGATGTTCGACAAGACCTGGTCGACCGTCTGCGCGAGCGCGACATATTGCACGGTCTCGGCGTGCGCTGTGGACCCGCTGAGCACCAGCGCCGTAGCGGCCAGTGCGCAGCCGAGCAGAATGCCTGACCGACGTCGCGGTCGGGGAGTAGAGGTCGGAGCTTTCGGCACAGGACTGGTGTGCGAACCGCTCGATGCGGGGATTCGGGTTCGGTGGTTGCGCCGGTTCGATGGCTGGCGGGCTGCAGCGGGGTGATGACCGGTGCGGAGCGAGATCAGTCGCATGAGGACGTCTCCTGAACGGCGCCCGGTTCCAGTTCGGACCGGGATGGGCGAGGACGTGCGGGCAAGCGCGTCCCGCGGTCCCCAACTCCGGGATTGGAGGTGCTGGGAGACACCGGGCGCCGCGTCTTCTCCGCGCCGGGCCGGTTCTGCAGCTGCATCCGGCGCGCGGTTCGACCTCGCCGCGCCGGCGTCGCGCCGCCTTCGCGGAGGGCGGTGAGGTAGTCGGCGAGTTTGCGCTCGGCGCGGTGGCGAGCCTGCTGGGTCGCCTTGTAGGTCTGGCCGCGTGCGTGCGCGGCGTCGGCCAGCGGCAGCTCGCTGAACCGGGTATCGCCGATCAGCGACGCCTCTGCGGCGGTCAGGACACCGGCCTCCACCGCAGCCAGTAGAACGAAGTCCGGATGTCCGCCGGTGTCCTGAGGCCCGAGGGCGCGAGCGCCGAGATCGGCTACCGGGGCTGCGGCGTCGAGCGCATCGCGCAGTGCGCGGTGACCGGAGCGGTAGGCGGCCCAGCGCAGCCGTACGAGGATAGCCGGCCGGGTGAGGTCGACGTCGGTGAGCGCTTCGAGGAAGCCGGTCAGCACCGCGGCGTGGATGTCGTGGACTTCGCCGCGGAACCGGTTGGTCAGCTTGGCCGCGACCGGGATCAGCACCGGTAGTGCCAGCCCGACACAGGCGACCGTCCACGTGCCGCCCTCGGCGCGCGACCGCGTAACCAGCGCCGTCCATACCGCGTCCCGCGTCTCCTGTGGACAGCCCTTGGCGATCAACGTGGTGCCGACTTCGTCCAGCGGCACCGGCCGCGGCGGCAGCCCGCGAATCCGCCGGCCGTCGAGGGCGACCGGGTGCGGGCCGGTGACGAGCCAGGCGAACGCGGTACGGGCGCAGTCGAACACACCTGGTTCGGGCCGACGACTGCGCGCTGAGATCCAGAATTCGGGCTTCTTCTGTGACGAGGTCAAGTCCATGACGGCACTCCTGAACGAGCGACAAGTGACGTCACCAGGAAGCCGGTCCAGCCGCCTCAAAACCGCTTCATGCCCAGGTCAGCGCCGTGTCGAAGTCGCATCAAAGACGTTTCACACCTGCACACGCGCCGCGAAATCCGTGGGTCCCGGTCCGAAGCGGACGGACGTGTCGCACGGCCTCTTAGGACGATCGGTCGTCGGCTTAGGGAGAAGCTAATTCGGAGCGGTGATGTCTCTTGCCGACGCTGTTCCTGGAGTTAGCCCGTGACAGTGCAGAAGCCGCCGACCTGGTCGTCAGCGGCACGCCTTCGGAGGTTTCGCTCGTGACCCGACGTCCGCAGTCCCCGGCCAACCGACCGTCCAATCGCGACGACTCGAGCCGCCCACCACGCACCCGGCCCGCCAACGGCATTCCCTACCCGGGCGCACCCGATCCCAGCGGCTCGAGCGCGCGCCCGCGACGATCCGCGAAGACGGCCGGCCCGTCGGAACGTACCCGTGAGCTGCCCCCTATCCCGCCGACCGTGTGGGCGACGGGCCCGGATCCGATCGACCCAACGGCGACTTGGCCCGTGCCGATCGTCGAGTCCATCACGACCAGCTTTTCCGCCGCCGGTGCTCGCATCCTGCTCGCTCCATGGCCGACGACCGAAGTGTGCAGCGCACCCGGCGCTCGCGAGTTGGTCGCCGCGTGCGAGGCCGTGCGGGCGCTGGGGCGCGACACCGTGGTGGCCGACCTCGTCCCAGCGGCGCCATCGCCAGCAGAAGCGGCGATCAGGCTCGCGGCGCCGAAGAAGCAAACCCCGCACGGCGCAGACGCATCGAAGCAGGCCACGGACCGCACACGGGCCGACTTGATCATCACGGTGCTGCCGCCCCATCACGAAGACGACGGCTCGGTCGAGACGGTTGCGATCGCGGCCGCCGGCAGGCTCGTCTTCGGCGGCGTCCTGGCCGTCTACACCCACAGCGACTGGTCAAGCGGGCGCCTGATCGACCGCTCGGGAGCGATGATCGCCGCCGCGCAAAACGCCGACCTGCTCTACCTCCAGCACATCGTCACCCTGCACACCGCGATCCGGAACGGCCGCCTCCAGCCGCCTCAAGCCGACGGGCCGGTGCGCGACGACGCCGACCGCCGCGCGTGGAAGCCTGGCTCGCCGACGCCGCACACGCGCGTGCACGGCGACGTCCTCGTCTTTGCCCAGGCTCACGCCGACACCGCAGACCTCCGATGACCGACCAGCAGAAGGACAGGTGTGCCCCATGACCGCCACGCCATCGAGCACCGCGCAGTCGCCGGTCGACGAGCCGACCATGCCGCTGCCGCGCGCGTTCATCAACGCTCTCGACCTCGCCTCGCCCATACCCGCCGGAGACGTTTCGGACACCCGGTCCGTCGGCATGCCGACGGACCGAGAGGAATTGCCGGTATCGGTGTGGGCGACCGCTCAGACGTCACCGGCCGCGCAGCGCAAGGTCCGATACGTGTCCGAGTCGACCGCGCATCCGGCCAAAATGCTGCCCGCCGTCGCCGCGCACGCCATCGAGCACTACACGACGCCGGGCGAGCTGGTGCTGGACCCGATGTGCGGGATCGGCACCACCCTGGTCGAAGCGATCGACCTCGGCCGCCGCGCGGTCGGCGTCGAGTACGAGCCGCACTGGAGCGACATCGCTCGCGCGAACCTTCGCCTCGCGCGCAAGCGCGGCCACGACCACGACGGCCAAGTCGTCCGCGGCGACGCCCGCCAGCTCGAGACGCTGCTGCCAGCGGAGTACGTCGGACAGGTCGCGTTGGTGGTCACCTCGCCGCCGTATGGTCCGTCAGTGCATGGGCTGGTCAGCACGAACAGGGAGACCGGCGTCGATAAGGTCAGCAAGCGCCACTACCGCTACGGCAGCGCCCTGGACCGCGGCAACCTCGCCAACATCGGCCACCACCGCCTGCTGGCAGGCTTCACCCGCATCCTCACCGCCTGCGCCCGCGTCATGCAGCCCGGCGGTCACGTAGTGATCACCGTCCGACCGTGGCGCGAGCACGCCGAGCTGATCGACCTGCCCTCGCAGGTCATCGCGTGCGGCGTCGCGGCCGGTCTGATTCCGGTCGAGCGGTGCGTCGCCCTGCTTGCCCGGATTGCGGACAGCGAACTCGTCGCACACGGCAGCTTTTTCCAGCGGGACTTCATCCGCAAGCAGCGTGAGGCGGGCCTGCCGCTGCACCTGATCGCGCACGAGGACGTCCTCATTTTTCGAGCTGGGTGTGACGGCAAGACTCGGCGGATCGAGGTTCGTCACGAAAACGGCGCGATCGGACCAGGGCACTGGGCTGCGTGACCAGCGTCGTACTCACCAGGACAGAGGCGGGGTCAGGCGTTTCGGCTGCTGGGCGCCGTTCGTGCCTTCGGTCAGCGCATCGATTCGCTCGTCCCCGGCCCGGCCGGCGGTGAGCCGGTCGTTGGCCCCGGCGAGACCGCGAACGTCTGTACGTGGTCGATGGCTGCCTGCAGGGCGTCTCTCAGCGGGGCGATGTCGCGGGCGACCTGGGCGAGGAGCATGCCGCCCTGGAAGGCGGAGAGCAGGAGATGAGCCAGCTGGGTGGGATCCGCCTCAGCGCTGAGGCGCCCGAGCTGCCGCATCCGCTCGAGTCCGTCTCGGAAGATGTCGCGCCACTGCTGGAACGCGTTCGCGAGTTCCGTGTGGACGTCCAGATCGGTCTTGGTGATCTCGCTGGCGAGCGAGCCGAGACTGCAGCCTGCCTGGTAGGAACGCTCGTAGGCGACGTAGTGGTCCGCCCATTCCCGAAGCGAGTCGAGGCTGTCGAAGTGGGTGAAGCGCTCGCTGCGGTGGAAGGTGAGGACGCGCTCGGCCTGCCACTCGATGACCGCGAGAACCAGGCTCTCCTTGGTCGGGAAGTAATGGTTGAGCTGTGAGCCGCTGACGCCGGCGGCGTGACGGAGTTGCTCGTTGTTCGTGGCGTGGACGCCGTAGGTGTAGATGAGCTCCGCGGCGTGCTCGAGGATGCGGGCCCGGGTCGCCTGCCCCTTGCTCGTGAGCTTCTGCGGCACGCGTGCCTCCGTCGTGGCTTCCATGGCGCACAGCTTACCGCGGATTGGGCTTGACAGCCCATTCTGGCGGGTGTTCACTGCAGTTAATGGGCTGTCAAGCCCAAAAACTGACTACGGTCACGAGGCATGCGGAGGCACCCATGAAGGCGATAGTCGCCACTGACCAAGCCGCGGAGGCAGCTGGGATCACGCTCGTGGAGCGGCCTGAGCCGACGCCGGCGATCAACGACGTCGTCGTCGAAGTCCATGCGTCGGGCTTCGTCCCCGCCGAGTGGGAGTGGCCTTCGACGTGGGTCGATCGCTCCGGGCACGATCGAGTTCCGGCGATCATCGGCCACGAGTTCGCCGGCGTGGTCTCCTCCCTTGGCTACGGCACGACGGGACTCTCGCTGGGACAGCGGGTGTTCGGGATCGCCGACTGGCATCGCGATGGCACCCTGGCCGAGTCTGTGGCCGTGGAGGCCCGCAACCTTGCGCCGCTGCCGGGGAACGTCGACTTCACGGTGGGTGCGAGCCTGCCCATCTCCGGTCTGACCGCGTGGCAGGGCCTGTTCCAGCACGGCCGTCTGCAGGCGGGGCAGAGTGTCCTTGCGCATGGTGCCGCCGGCGCGGTCGGGTCCGTGGTGACGCAGCTCGCCCGGGAGTTCGGCGCCTACGTCATCGGGACCGGGCGGGCGGCGGACCGCCAGGCGGCGCTCGACTTCGGTGCGAACGAGTTCCTCGACCTCGGCCACGACGATCTCGGCGACATCGGCGGGGTCGACCTGGTCTTCGACGTCATCGGCGGTGACGTCCAACGGCGCTCGGCAAGCATCATCCGGCCTGGCGGGACGCTCGTGTCGGTGGTCGGGCCGGTGGAGGCACACCCGGTCGGCGGCCTCGCGATCGACTTCGTCGTCGAGTCCGTCCCGAGCCAGCTGGCAGAGATCGTCGACCGGGTCCGGGACGGGCGTCTTCGCGCGCACATCGGCACCGTCACGACCCTCGACGACGCCGTTCCCGCGCTCAACCCGACCGAGCGGCGCAAAGGCAAGACGGTCATTCGCGTACGCCCCTGAGCGCTTCGGAACAGCTGGGTGGGCCGGGAGCGCGGCCTGGGGCAATGGACCAATGTTCCCGGTCCTGGCGCAGTCCGAGGTGCGGCATACTCATCGTGTGTTCCCGGCGGCGGAGTTCGATACAGGACGGCAGCGGCTGTTCGGACTGGCCTACCGGCTGCTGGGCGTCGCGGACGAGGCCGAAGACGTCGTCGAGGACGCCCACCTGAGCTGGAAACGAGCGAACTGCGGGGCGGCCACGCACCCCGATGCCTGGTTGATGAAAGCCGTCACCCGGCTGTGCGTCGATCGGCTTGGCGCGGTACGCGCGACCCGCGCGCACAACCTCGGCTCGTGGCTGCCGGCACCGGTCCTGACCGCCACGCTCGGTCCACTGGCAACGGCTGAACAGCGCAACTCGGTTTCTCTTGCCCTGCTGGTCCTGCTTGAGTATCGAACGCCGCACGAGCGGGCAGTGTTCGTGCTGCGCAACGCTGTCGGGTGCAGGTACCGCGCCATCGCGGAAATCCTGGAGCTGTCGCCCGGCAACTGCCGACAGCTCTACCATCGCACGACACGGCATCTCGCGAACCGGACTTCGTCTTGCCAGCCGGTCCGCGCTGAGCGTGTGCGTCTCGCCGAGCAGTTCCTCGTGGCGATCAAGGCCGGTGACGCGATCGGTCTCGAAGCGATCTTGGCCCAGGATGTCACGGTGTGGGCCGATGGTGTCCGTCGTGTCGCCACCGCACGTCACCCCGTCGTGGGCCGGGACCGTGTTGTGCGCTACCTCGTCGCGGCGTTCCGGAAGATCGTGGTGCCCGTCAGGTTCGGGTTCGCCGAGGTCAACGCGAGCACAGCGATCCTTGCGGCAACCGGAGGGACGCTGCTGGCCGTGGTGGCGCCGGAGATCGACGACGGCCGTATCGTCGGCCTGCGTATCGTCGCCAGCCCGGACAAGTTGTTGTTCGTTGCCAATGGGTTGTCAGCTCCTACGGGGCGCATGTCGGTTCTCGACAAGTAACGCAGAAGGGCGACTGAGGGACGAACTCGGCGGGCAGTGAGTGCCGCGCCGAGGCAGCCGGTGAGGAGTTTCATCCCGGCCAAGGGGTCGTCGCCTGGAGGACCGCTTCGGTCAGCGCTTCGGTGCGCAGGTGGGTGACCTGCTGGTACTCCGGATCGGCGACCATCCGGCTGAACGCTTGACGGCTCGGGTAACGCACGAGTAGGACAGCGTCCCAGTCTTGGCTTTGCTCGGCGACGAGCGGGGTCGAGCCGTCGCCCGCGTACAGCACTTCGGCGCCGTAGCGAGGCAGGAAGATCTCATTGAGAGCGTTGGCGTACTGGTCGTAGCTCTCTCGGCCACCGTCGCGGAACCGCAGGAGGTTCAGCATCACGACCGGACCGCCGGGATCCTCGGAAAGGTAGCGCTTGAGGTCCTTGCCGCGGGGATCCACCGCCATGTCTGGCCTCCATTTCGATCGGGCATGCTGGTGCTGAACGAGCGCTTGCTCAGACTAGGGGACCGCGGCCGGGGTCAGCGGTTCTGATCGGCGCGGTTTCACCCGACGGCAGCGCTCATCACGCAGAGCACGCCGACGAGCACGACCAGTCGGTAGCGGGGAGACCGAGCGGTTCAACGTCGGGGCCTGCGGCCCTGGCGAAGAGGGTGGGAACGACCAGGGATGGACCGGGCGGAACTCAGCGCGGTCACGACCTGCGCCATGAACGCGCCGCGAACACCGGCCCTGGCTGATCGGCGCACTGGTCGTGGTCGCTGAAGGCATCTACTGGTTCCAGCCGTGGCGGCTGTGGGTGGACGAGACAGTGCAGGACACCCTCGGCGCCGACGTCGACGCCCGGACGGTCGTTCGGTCTGGCGGATCTGTCGATCCGGGCGACACTCGTTCGTATCAGGAGCGAACGGCGGCGCCCGTCCGCCGGAAGGAGTGAAGTCATGGCCCAGTTCCTGTTGTCCGTGCACAGCGTCGAGGGCGAAGTTCGTGAGGAGCCCACCGAGGAGCAACTGCGTCGGTCGCATCGGCTGCTCGGCGAGGTGGAGAAGGAGCTGAAAGCGACCGGAGCGTGGCTGTTCAGCGCCCGGTTGAGCGAACCGGGTGCCGCGCGGGTGGTGCGGGAGTCCGGCGGTGAGGTGCTGAACACCGATGGGCCGTTCGCGGAAGGCAAGGAACACCTCGGCGGCTTCTACCTCATCGAGGCCGAAGACCTCGGCGCCGCGGTGGCGTGGGCCGCCCGGGTGACCACCGCGATCGCGGTGCCGATCGAAGTGCGCCCGCTTGCCGGGTTCGAGGCATAGCCGCGTCTCACGCAAGATCGGCGCGAAAGGACGGTGACGGTTGAACCGAAGAGGAGTTCCGGCGGGCGGTCTGAACCACCGGGGCTTGTCGCCCGCCGGTTCGGCGGCGGTGTGTTACCGGTGGTCGCACGAGGGTCTGGGCGGCCGGCCGAACCGCAGCGATTCAGCAGGGTTGGTTCGTCGGATGGTCCGACGTGCTGGGCGGAGCGGCTGTGGGCGGCGCACTGCGGTGCAGGCAGGTCGGGTCGTCGCGTCGGACGGGTGAACACGCGTTCGGGCTGGTCGACTGCTCCGCGCCGCTCTCGACTCGCTCGCCGGTTGATTTCGAACGGGCACTCACGACTGCACGTCAGCGGCTTGGTCACCACGTGCAGGTCAGAACGTCGACGGTTCGACTGGTGGGCCCCAGTCGGTGAAGGGCGCCACCCCGAGGAGCGCGCCTCCGGGTTTCGTTTCCAGCACGGCGAGGCCGTAGATGGTGGCGGCTTCGTCGTCCAGTGGCACCTGGAAGACCAGGTCCGATTCCTGCACCGGCTTGCCGCGCTGATCGTGCCGCAGAGGATGGAAGTAGCTCTGTCCCGGGCCGAGTTCCGTTCCGTCCCAGGTTGTCGCGAATCCGGTGTAGTACCCGCTTTCGCCGGCGCGAGTCGCGTCGCGGGGGACGTTGGGTGGGATCGCCCAGAACGTCCGGCCGTTGCACTGGACGAGGGTCGGCCGGTCCCCGGCCTGGGCGGTGCGGGGTGGTGGAGTCCACCTTTCGCCGACCTGCTTCCCGGTGACCAGGAGACGCACGGCGCTCGGCTTGGTGATGGCGATGGTGATGGGGCTGCTCGTATTGTTGACGATGCGGGGGCGCAGCTTGATCTGGTAATGGGTGAGGTCGAGGCGACCGTCCGAAGTGAAGACTTCCCCTTTGCACCAATAGACGACCTTGAGGTCGACCGAGGGCAGCGACGGGTCCGTCGGATCGGGCTTGGGGCAGTCCTTGTTCAGAGGCACGGAGGTGCCACTGGACGCGATCGTCGGGGTGGTGTCGGGGGACTGCGGTGTCTTGGCCGGGCGGCTGGTGCCGCCGCCGCTGCCGGATTCTGGGTGCTCACGCTCCAAAGCCGGGGCGCGACGGCGGCGAGTGCGAGCAGGACCAGAACGGCGCAGCCGGCGACTTTGTACCGGCTCCGCTGTGGGCTTGGCTTCTTCCACTCGTGCCTGATCAGGACTATGCCGAGGGCGAGGAACGGCAGGGCGGTCAGTCCGATGAGGCCGATCGCCGCCACGGCTGCGGTGATGTCGGCGATGTAGCCGACGAACAGTCCGGCGAGGGCGAGCGCGGCGACGGTCAACGCCAGGATGCTCGACCACTTCGAGGTGAGAAACAGCCAGGCTTGTCGCAACCGAGGGGGAACGTTCACCGCGCCGGCCCGCCGGCACGCCATGGAGATCTCATGACCTTAGTGTCGCCGCAGGCGTCCCAAATGTATCCGGGAAGCCGGGGTGCGGTTCCGGGCGCTACGGTGAATCCACTCGAAGGAAGGGTGTTGACGTGAGTGGGCAGATGCAGATCGGCGAGGTCGCCGAACGCACTGGTCTGTCGTTGCGCACCATTCGCTACTACGAAGAAGTCGGCCTGGTGGTGCCGAGTGCTCGAAGCCAGGGCGGCTTCCGGCTGTACCAGGAGCAGGAGATCGAACGCCTGCGGCTGATCATGCGGATGAAGCCGCTCGGGTTCCAGCTGGAGGAGATGCGGGAGCTGCTGGCCATTCTCGATCCGGCTCCCGGTGATCCGGACCTGCCGGACCCGCACGCGCGGCTGGCCGAGTTCGCCGAAGCGGCCGAGCGCAGCCGTGACGAGCTGCGGACGAAGCTGCGGATCGCCGACGAGTTCGCGGGTACACTGCGCGCTCGGCTGGCGGACCTGGCCGGCGGACTTGCGGGTACCGCCCCCTGATTTCGGCGCCGAATCCGGCGCGACGCCCGTGATCCCGCCCTCAGATCGCTGCGTTGGGGGCGCCGCCGCCGCAACCCTACCCTAACGTAAGGTATGAGTTGAGGACGGCGTGAGATCCCTGCCGTTCACCGGGGTCGCCGATGCCTCCGGCTTCGTTGTGCGCGCTTCGAGGCGCGTCCCGAGCATGTCTGGTTGGTTCGTGCCGAATTCCCTGTCTCTTGCGCGTCTTCGTGGCGCGCGTCCGGCGTGGCTGTCGCCGAAGGTGGCCCGCACCGAGGTGCTCGCCGGCCTGGTGGTGGCGCTGGCACTGATCCCGGAGGCGATTTCTTTCTCGGTCATCGCCGGGGTGAGTCCCAGCGTCGGCCTGTTCGCCTCGTTCACGATGGCGGTCGTGATCTCGGTCGTCGGCGGCCGGCCCGCGATGATCTCGGCCGCCACCGGGGCGATCGCGCTCGTCGTTGCCCCCTTGACCAGGGAATACGGCCTGGGTTACCTCGTCGCGACCGTCATCCTCGGCGGGCTGATTCAGATCGCACTCGGTGCCCTGGGGGTGGCCAAGCTGATGCGGTTCGTCCCGCGCAGCGTCATGGTCGGGTTCGTCAACGCCCTGGCCATCATGATCTTCCTGGCGCAGGTGCCGAACCTGATCGACGTGCCGTGGGCGGTCTACCCGCTGTTCGCCGGCGGGCTCGTGCTGATGCTGCTGTTCCCGAAGCTCACCACGGCGGTCCCGGCGCCTCTGGTGTCGATCGTCGCCCTGACGGTGCTGACGGTGGCCGCTGGCATCGCGGTGCCGACGGTCGGGGACAAAGGGGCGTTGCCGTCGTCCCTGCCGATCCCCGGCTTGCCGGAGGTGCCGTTCGCGGTGGCGACGTTGACCACGATCGCGCCCTACGCCGTGGCGTTCGCGCTGGTCGGGCTGATGGAGTCGCTGATGACAGCGAAGCTCGTCGACGACATCACCGACACCCGGTCGAACAAGACGCGGGAGTCGATCGGCCAGGGCATCGCCAACGTCGTCACCGGATTCTTCGGCGGCATGGGCGGGTGCGCGATGATCGGCCAGACGATGATCAACGTCAGGACCGCCGGGGCCCGGACCCGGCTGTCGACCTTTCTGTCCGGGGTTTTCCTGCTGATCCTGTGCCTGGTGTTCGGGCCGGTCGTGTCGAAGATCCCGATGGCCGCTCTGGTGGCGGTCATGGTGCTGGTCGCGTTCGGGACCTTCGACTGGCACTCGATCGCCCCGGCCACGCTCAAGCGGATGCCGGCCGGCGAGATCACCGTCATGATCGTCACGGTCGCCTTCGTCGTGGCCACCGGCAATCTCGCCATCGGCGTGGTGGTCGGGACCCTCGCCGCGATGGTGATCTTCGCGCGGCGGGTTGCGCACCTGGCCCAGGTCACCGCGGTGACCGATCCGGACGGTGGCCAGGTCGTCTATGCCGTCACTGGGCAGTTGTTCTTCGCCTCGAGCAACGACCTGGTGACACAGTTCGACTACGCGGGGGACCCGGGCAAGGTCGTGATCGACCTGAGCGACGCCCACATCTGGGACGCCTCCACCGTCGCCACGCTCGACGCGGTCACCACCAAGTACGCCGCCCGCGGCAAGACCGTCGAGATCGTCGGTCTCAACGAGCCCAGCGCGACGATGCACGGACGGCTCAGTGGAGAACTCACCGGCAGCCAGGGCTGAGCCGGCCCGGTACCGCTCGCCCGCACTGCCTGACGGAAGTGCGTTCAGCCTCCGTCGTTGCCCCGGGCGCTGGATCAGGCCGGCTCGAGTGGGTGGCGTGGAAGGGGTGGGTAGGTGCCGAGGTCGAGCGCCTCCCCGACGGGCAGTGCGGCGGTGAGAGCCCAGGCCGGCCGTCTTCGACCGCTTCCGGGGCTTCGGGTGTGGGGAGAGCTCGGTACTGGATCCGGCGTGAGCGGCCGGACACACTGGCTCGGTGCCGACCGTGTACCGGAGCTCCCGTGGTCAAGAGGCGGTGCGGCAGTGGTGTTCCGACGCCTTGGCGCATGCGGATTTCCCGCTCGCCACCGCCACTGTGGACACCGGCGCGGGCCGGGTGCACGTCACCTCCGCCGGTACCGGGCCGGCGCGGGTGGTCGTGGTGCCGGGGACGGGTTTCAACGCCGCGGTGGCGTTGCCGTGGCTGCGGGCGTTGTCCGCCCGCTGGAGGACGACGGTGGTGGACCTGCCGGGGCAGCCGGGGCTCAGCGATCCGCGTCGGCCGCGTCGGGCGAAGCCGGGCTGGTACGGCCGGGCGTTGGACGAGACTCTCGCGGCCGTGGAGGCTGACGGTGTCGTGGTGGTGGGCAACTCGCTCGGCGCCGCCGTGGCCCTGGCCGCCCGATCGTCCCGGATCGCCGCCCGGGCGTTGATCTCGCCCGCCGGGTTCATCCGGCTCAGCGTCGACCCGCGGCTGGCAGCTGCATCGTCGGTGTGGCTGCTGCGTCCCACGCCCGAACACACTCGGCGGATGCTGCGGTTGTTCGTCGCTCCCGGCGTGCAGCCACCGGAGACCGAGGTGACGTGGATGACGTTGCTGGCGCGCTGTTGCCGCACCACTCTGGCACCTCCGCCGCTACCGCCCGAAGCGCTGGCGCGGTGCGCCGAACGGCCATGTGTCGTAGGAGTGGGCGAGCGTGACCGGTTCCTGCCGCCCCGGCGGCTGGTGCCCGCGGTGCGGCGGACCATGGACCTCGATGTGCGGGTCTTCCCGGGCGTCGGCCATCTGACGACTCCAGCCGATCTCGACGCGGTGGTGTCACTGGTGGCGGCGGTGGCCGGCTGACTCCGGCGTGGAGGGAAGCAGCTCAGGCGGCCGTCCTGGCGCCGGGCAGGCCGAATCGCAAGGTATTCGTCAGATTCAACTCCTCGGTTCTCCGGCATGCTGTGGGCAGCCTGCCGGGGTAAACGGCGGGCAACGCTCTGCGACGACCAGGTACGAGCGGGGAAGCAGCGGCCCGTACCCGGTCGCCAACGGCATGGGGCCGGACGGCGGCGACGCACAGTGCCGTGCGCGTCGTCGTTCGTTCCGGTTTCGCGGCAGAAGAGAGAGGGAGCAGGTGCTGCAGCGCGGACCTCGGTCCTGGGAGGTCGGCTTGGCCGGTTACCTGCGGGCGGTCTCAGCGGCCGTCGGCGTGCTCCCGGGCGGTGTCGGCCGGGACTTCGACCCGCCCGCCGCCTACCTGGCCTTGAGCCGGCGTTGCGCTCAGGCTCCTGAACGTGACCTCATGCTCGTCTGGTCAGCGGAGTCGGGCTGGGACCTGGTGCTCGAACACGCGGAGCTGGGGCCGGGAGAGGTGCTGGGCCGGTTCGGGGACCCGCTCGTCCCCGAACCGGGCGAGGTGGCGCGCTTCGTCGACGACGTTGTGGCGGGGCGGCGGGAAGGCGGTCGACCGGCACGTGGTGCCGCGTCCGACCTGGCCGACCTGCTGCAGCGTTACACGGTCCTCGCCTTGCCGCATGCTCAGCTGCCGGGCCAGGGTGGCCTCGCGTGACGTGTGGCGGACCTGTCGCCGCAGGAGCGGGCCTGCTGCGGTTTGCCGATCCATCTCAGTACCGTTCGCCGTGGGCTCGGATCCACGCTGCTCGACATCATGGTGGCCGTACTCGGTGCCGGGCGGCCTCGCCTGTGCTACTTCGCGGGGCGGGGTGCGACGGCAGCACCGACTTCGTCGAGGGTCTGCTCGCTGACCAAACCGGTGTCTTCGAGAACCTCCATGTGGTCCATGACGGTTTGGTTGGCCTGCCTGGCCAGTCGCCGGACGAGGTCGTTGTGGGTGCTGGCTCGGACTTCGGCGATGGTGGCGAAGATCTTGCCGTGGGATGAGCGGAGCAGGCTGACGAAGAGCTGGTCGAACTGCAGCCCCTGGGCCTCGGACAGCTGGCGGTCCCAGTTCTGTTGCTCAGGGGTGGCCTGGTCGGGGAGCTGCACGCCGGTGATGGCGGAGTCTTCGCGGACGAGCTGGTCCAAGAGCGAGTGCCCGTCGAGCACGTGCAGGCCGGCCCGCTTGATCGCTTCGCTGCTGGCATGGGTCTGGGCCAGGCGTCCGGCGGGAATTTCCCACAGCCCAGCCTGCCGGACCTTGACCAGAAAAGTCTTGTCCGTTTCGGTGAGCGGTCCGGTGTTCCCGGCCGAGGATGCCGCTTCCGGGGCGGCGCCGGCGGCGTGTGCGCCGGCATGCGCATCCGGGGACTGACTCGCCTCGCCGACGCCGCTGTTGGTGATCGCGATGGCTGTGGCGCCGAGCGCGGTCGCGGCCACGGCGCCGGCGATGATCGCGCGAACCCCGGTGAGCCGGAGTTTTCCACGGTGATTCGACATGGTTGCCCTTTCGGTGATGTCTGCGGTCGCCTGGTTTCCGCGGGGCGGCCGCCCCTGAGACGCCACTTGTTCTCCTGGACGTGCCACGGCGGCAGGGTGGGCAGGATCTCGCCGTCGTCGAGGCGCTCGCTGAAGTCGTCGACCAGGCACTGCGT
>NZ_JBEZYB010000058.1:0-51414 GCF_040638285.1 Amycolatopsis sp. NPDC026612 | reverse complement strand
TTGAGGAACTTCAAGTTCCTCAAGGTGGCCATCACGAACTTTCGTGAGCCCGGTAGGCGGTGCGGACCGCCGCGAGAACGTCGTCCAGCTCCGCGCCGAGGTCGCGGGCCTGGGCCGTGAACTCCGCGGCCGCGGACGCCAGCAGGGCCGCGCGGTCCGGGCGACCGGAAGGCACCGTCACCACCGTGCCACGCGCGCGGGCCGTCGCCACCCAGCCCGCCGCCTCCAGCTCGCGGTACGCCCGCGCCACCGTTCCCGACGCCAGGCCCAGGTCCCGCGCCAGCTGGCGGATCGGCGGCAGCCGGGTCCCCTCGGGCAACGCGCCCGTCGTGACCGCCCGGATCACCTGGTCGTGCACCTGCCGCCACGGCGCGAGGCCGTTCTCCGTGTCGACGACGATCTTCACGCGGCCGCCGGCAGCCGTTTCACCGGAGCCGTCACCGCCAGGAACGCGGCCAAGCCGGCCACGACCGCCAGGAACGAGCTGAAGTTCCCCGCGGGCCAGCCGATCGCCGTGCAGGCGCCGATGCCCAGCCCGATCGCCACCCGCGCGCTGCGGCAGCGCAGCGCCAGGTCGGCGCGCGGGTCGCCGACCGCCGGGCGGCGCACCGCCAGCAGCGTGATCGCCGCACTCACCACCACCGTGCCCGCGGCCACCGCCAGCAGCTTCCACTGCGCCGTCAGCCCCAGGTGCACCAGCGACCCCGCGGCCGCCAGCCCACCCACCACCAGCACCCACACCGGGACGATCCCCCGCAGCGTCCGTGGCGCCAGCACGGCTTCCCGGCGCGGGCCGCGAGCCGGGCGCTGCGCCAGCAGTTCGGCGATCAGGCCACCCAGCAGCAGGGTGGCGAGCACCGAGCCCGTCGTCGTGTCGTCGAGCAGCGGCGGGATCGCGAGGAAGAGCCACGGGTACCAGAGCCGGCGCCGCTTGAGGTACCGGACGGCGAGCGCCACCTCTCCGGCGTCCGGGTCCGGCACGCCCCAGCGGCTGAGCAAGCGCTTTCCGTGCTTCTCGCCCGGCCAGAGCACGATCAGGATCGCCAGGCCGAACAGGCCCATGATGACCGCGACCCAGAACAGGTTGTCGAGCTGCAGCATCGCCGCTCCTCCCTCTTGTGTCAAGCACACGATACAAGACGCCGGCGTAACCGCAGCACGGCCCGCTCGTTGTCCGTTCGCCCGTTCGTACGCACCGCTCGATGCACTCGGCGGGACACTTGTCAGCTGATCGCAGCCTCTCCCCGTAAAATTGTCACCGGGATGACAAGAAATCGGTTTTCCTCCACGGGTGTGACACGTTTGGCGTTAGTTTTTCGATGTGCCCGTTGTCACCCCGCAACAGGCGCGGGGTGTCCGGCCGCGGGGTGCTCGCGACCGGAGTCCGGGGCGGAGCGAAGGAGCTGCGATGTCGGTGGAGCGCGGATTCGATCACGCTGCGCCACCGCCCGCCGCCCTACCGCGCAAGCTGGCCGACATCCTGCGGCCGGAGCTGGCCAGCCTGGCGGCCGAAATCGTCGATGAGATCCGGGCGACCATCCCGGCCTACGCCCGCCCGCTCGACGGGCCCTACGGCAAGTCGATCCGGGCCGGCGTCGAATACGCGATCACGCTGTTCGTCGCGCAGATCGCCGATCCGACGGTGTCGAAGGAACAGTCGCACGAGGTGCACCACCGGCTGGGACAGAACGAAATGCGCGAGGGCCGCAGCCTCGACACGCTGCAGTCGGCTTACCGGGTCGGTGCGCGGGTGTCGTGGCGGCGGATCATGCGCGTCGGGCGGCGCAGCGGCCTTTCGTCGGCGGTGATGTCCCAGCTGGCCGACGCGATGCTGGCGTTCATGGACGAGCTGGCCTCCGTGGCGCTCGACGGCTACCTGGAAGCGAAGGCGCGCACGGCGGGAGCGCTGGACACCTGGCGCCGCAAGCTGCTGCACCTGATCCTGGAGACGCCACCCGCGTCGCCCAAGGCGATCGCCGAGCTGGCGCAGCTGATCGGCTGGCCGGTGCCGGTGGACGCGACGCCGGTGGCGGTCTGCCCGGCCGGCGGCGTCGCCCCGGCCCGCCGGCACGCCGGCCTGGACGCGGACGTCCTCGCCGAGCTCGACACGCCCGACCCCAAACTGGTCGTCCCCGGTGAGCTGAGCGGTCCCCGGCTGGCGGCGCTGCAGGTGGCCCTGCCGGACTGCCGCCTGTCGATCGGCCCGTGCGTCCCGATGGCGTCGGTCGCGGATTCCCTGCGCTGGGCCCGGAACGCGCTGCAGCTGGCCGAGCGCGGCGTGCTGGCGCCGCGCCCGGTGCTGCGCGCGGAGGAGCACCTGGCGACGCTGCTGGTCAACTCCGACACCGGCCTGGTCGGCACCCTGCGGCAGCGCTTGTTCGCCCCGCTGGCGGACATGACGGGCAAGCAGCAGGAGCGGCTGCTGGAGACGCTGCGGGCCTGGCTGGACAGCCAGGGCAACGTGGTGGAGATCGCGGAGTGCCTCGGCGTCCACCCGCAGACGGTCCGCTACCGCATGCGCCAGCTGCAGGCGACGTTCGGCGACAAGCTCCGCGACCCGGCGGCCCGCTTCGAGATGGAGCTGGCGCTGCGCGCGGGGGCGGCGCCGCTGCCGCTGCGGCACCCGGTCAGCGAACTGCTCCCGGCACCGCGAGCGGGCGGCTCCCATCCACAGTGGACGTCCAGCTGAGCGTGCGGACCGGGACGAGCGATGGGGGCCTGGCCGCCGGGCTGGGAGCAGCCTCGGCAACGAGTTCAATGTCCGCGTAGGACGGTTCGTCAGCGAATCGGAGCTGTTCGACCTGTGGTTCAGGAGATCGCGATGTCCGGCTGGAAGGCCGTGTTCTGGGCCGGGCTGGTGATCTTCAGCGTGCAGGACGACGACCAGGCCACCCAGGTCCCGGTCGTTCTCCGGTGGAACTGCAGGCTTTCGTAGACCTGCGGACCCAGCGTGAACCTGATCGGACCCGCCGCGCCGGCGGTGAACGTCAGGTTCTGGTCGCCGATCTCGGTGAAGGTCAGCGAGCCGGTGGCGGCGATCGGCTGCTCCGGGAAGCTGCCCGAGATGAACGCGGTGTCCGGGGCCGCGTTCGTCGCGGTGATCGAAGCACCGAACGAACCTTGGACCCGGTCGTAGCCGGCGGCCGTGAAGAGCGAGCGGACCGCCGGCGACATCACGTGGCTCAGGTACGCGCCGGTGAGGGTGAAGGTGCCGCCCGGCGGAACCTGGTCGGCGGCCTCGAACGAGCCGGTGAAGGCCGACCCCTGCGGTGGGATGCCGGGGTACGTGCAGGTGTAGGTCAACGCGCCGGTCTGCGGCGTCGCCGTTGCCGCGTTCGCCGTTCCCGCCGCCGCGCCCGTGACGAGCAGAGCCGCCGCGACAGCTGTTCCGATCCTCATCGTTCCCCCTCGGTCCGGCGTCAACTGATCGGCAGGGACGGGGTGAACGCGGTGTCCTGGCCGTCCTGCGGATGGCAGATCGCCGTCGCGAACGAGGGTTGGCCGTCCGGCCGGTGGAGCGACATCAGCAGGATGAGCTGACCCGCGGTGAAGGTGATCGTTCCGGTGGCGCCGGCGGTGTGCGACGCGCGCCCGCCGGCGAACTCGACCACGACCGGGCCGGAACCCCAGGTCGCCGGCTTGATCGTCGCGGCGGGCGGGTTGCTGGACGACCGGGGTGCGTTCACCGCCTCGGTGAAGACCGCGACCCGCCCGCCGCTGAAGCCGTCGGCCCCCCGGCCGGTGAGCCAGGCCGACGCGGCAGGGGAGAGCGTCACGTTTCCCGAAACGTCCGAGAGCCCGAAGCCCGCCCCGGGAGCGACGGTGTCCGGACCGGTGAACCCGGCCACCAAGGTCGCCGTCTGCTGCGAACCGTCGGGGAACGGGCAGGTGTAGCCGACAGGGCCGGACTGGAAGGCCGTCGCCGCCTGTGCCGTTCCCGTCGCCATGCCCGTGACGAGCAGTGCCGCCGCGACAGCTGGTGCGATCTTCATCGTTCCCCCTCGATACGGTTTTACCTCGGTTTCGCGGCCGCCTTCTTCGCGGCCGCGCTCTGCGAGCCCGGCGCAGGTGGCTGGGAGTTGGTCGGGCAGTCCTTGGGGTCGGGTTCCGTGCAGCCGAACAGGTTGTAGGTGTCGGCGTAGGCCTGGTTGCCCGGGCCGGAGCTCATGCCGTCGAGCAGCGGGTTCAGATCCTGTCCGCCGGTGCCGCAGCCCTTGAAGCCCGGCAGCGTGAAACCGCCGTTCGGCTCGGTGCTGACGTGACCGTCGCCGAACGCTTCGTACGGGCCGTCCAGGACCAGGTGGACCGGCTCCTTCGTCATGCAGTCGGCACCCAGGTCGAGCGGGACGCCGTTGATCTCGGCGTGGCTCATCCGGGCCATCACCCGCAGATCCGCGTGCAGGGAAGGAAGCTCGGTGACCGGGTCGGTGTACAGGTTGCCGGTGAAGTCGATCATCCGCTGGGTCTCGTACTCGACCGGCAGGAACTCGACCGTCGCGCTCACCGGCACGAACCCGAAGCCGAGGAACGCCGCGGTGACCGGGCTGAAGGCGGTCGAGCCGGTGACCCACGAGTCACCGGTGTCGATGTTCACGTTGATGAACCCGTTGACCAGGATGGACGGGTCGGAGACGACCGTCGCGCCCAGCTTCTTGACCGTCGACCTCGTGAGAATGCTGACCAGGCCGAGCGGCTGGGTGTACACGTTGGGGGGCGGCTCTTCGTCCATGGTCGTCACGTCGCCGAGCGCAGCCGACTGCTTCTGCTTGGTGCCCGGTGTCACCTTCGGGAGCACGAGAACCTTGCCCAGCGTCGTCTTCTGGCCTTCGTCGAGGGTGCACGCGACCTTCGGCGGCGCAGTGGTCGCCGGGGGCGCGTCGGGAGCCGGGACGGCTTCGAGCGTGAGGGTCGGTTCGGTGACGTCGAACGAGACGGCGCCGATCGTGTTGATCGCTATCTCCGGCACGGTGCCCGTCGCGGTCAGGACGACGTCGCCGGTTTCCGGCAGGGGGGTCGGGGCCACGACGAGGGGGACCGGGACGCGGTCCGAGCGGTCGTCCTGGTGGACGGCGAGGTCGAGCTGCACCGCTCCGCGCAGCGAACCGGTGGTGGCGCCGGCGGGCAGGAACGAGAGCGCGACGTCGCGGGGGATGCTCAGCTTGGCGGAGTAGGCGCCGATCGTCGCCGACGTGCCGGTCTTCGCCTGCGCGGGCAGCGTCGCCGTCGATTCGACGGTGAGCGCGCGCGGGCCGAGCGGGTCGGCGAACGGGCAGTGCACCGAGACCGATGCGCTCGCCTGGGTGTCCGGCGGGACCGCGGGGCCGGGAGCGGCCGAACCGACCCCCGTCAGCGCGCCGTTCGCCGCGGACAGCAGGCCGGCGGCCGCCAGCGCGGTCACCGTGACGGAGCGGGGCCGGACTCGACGTGGCATCGGTTTCCCTGGTGTGTTCGGTGGTGCGGAAGGCGGAAGACCCGGTGCGGGCCCCTCTCGCGAGGGACCCGCACCGGGAACCCGGTCAGGAGACGGTGATGCTCGGGCTGAACGCGGTGTTCTGCACCGGGTTGGTGACCTTCAGGGTGCAGCTCATCGCCCACGGCGTCCAGGTGTTGGTCGCCTTCTTGTGGAACTCGAGGCTTGCTGTGACCGGGCTGCCCATCGACAGCGTGTCGGTGCCCGCCGTGGCCGGCGCGGTGTAGGTCGGCACGGTGGACGTCGCGACCTGCGAGATGTTCACCGTGATCGTGCCGCCTGCTGGGTAGATGGTCTGCGGGATGTCGAGCCCGGTGGCCGCCGGCTGCGACAACGTGCCCGACGCCGCCGTCACCGGCACCGTCGCCGTGCCCCGGATGCCGTCGTAGCCGACCGCGGTGAGCAGCGCGTGGACGCCGGCGCTGATCGTTGCCGAGCCGCCCACGTTGGCGGGGGTGAGGGTGCCGCCGGCCGCGACGGTGTCTTCCGCGTCGAGGTGGGAGCTGACGAGGACCGGCTGCGGCGTGATGCCCGGGAACGAGCAGGTGTAGGTCAGGGGCGTGGTGCCGCCGGCGGTGTAGGTGACCGTAGCGGCGGCCGCGGTGCCGGCGGTCAATACCGCGATGGCGCCGACGGCGGTAGCGGTGGTCGCGATTCCGGCGGACAGCCTGCTGAGTCGGGACATACCCATCTCCTTTGATTCAGTACAGTCTCGGCTTTGGCTGATCGATTGCCCGCCGTCGTTGATCCCCCAATCGCGTTCACCGACCCCATTGCCCCGGGCGGCGGAACGCGATTCATCGACGTGCGAGGTGGAGGTCCATCTGCCGTAATCAAGGCTACTCGTCAGTTCAGTATGGAACAAGACTTCGGCGCACGGTCAGCCCACCCTGCCGCAGAGGTCCGGGTTTCTTGTCCGGTTGCACGCAGGTCCGGCGGATCTTCTGTCGGATTTTGACAAAGAACCACCGCGTCGCCGAAGGGTGCCTGTTACGGTCTACCATTCACGATCTTGCCGGAGCAATCGCGGATAACGAATCGAGAGAAAGGAGGCTACCGTGCCGGTTACTTCACGTTGTGAACGGGTATCGCTCAGGGGAGCCGTATTGACGGTGGCGGCGGCGCTGGCCGTGTCTTTGTGCGCATCGCCGGCGTCCGCGGCCACCGTCGGTGGTGTGATCGCCTGGGGGAAGCAGGACTACGGCATCACGGTTCCGCCGCCGGACGTGCTGGCCGGGGTCTCCGCCATGTCGGCGGGCAGCACGACCGTGCTGGCCCTGCAGAGCGGCGCGGTCTTCGCTTGGGGCGCGAACAACTGGGGTGCCAACGTGGTACCCGCCGACGCGAAGTCCGGGGTCAGCCAGATCTCCTCCGGCTGGGGCCACGAGCTCGCCCTCAAGAACGGCAAGGTCATTGCCTGGGGCAACAACTGGTACGGCCAGACCACCCTGCCGGCCTCGGTGAGCAGCGGCGTCATCGCCATCTCGACGACCAACATGCACAGCCTGGCCCTGAAGCAGGGCGGGCAGGTGGTGAGCTGGGGAACGCGGACCGACGTGCCCGCGGCCGCGCAGTCCGGTGTGACCGCGATTTCCGCCGGGGGCGACCACAACCTCGTCCTCAAGAACGGCGGGGTGCTGGCCTGGGGCGGCAACGCCTACGGCCAGGCGACTGTCCCGGCCGGACTGTCCTCGGGGGTCACGGCGATCTCCGCCGGGTTCAACCACAGCCTGGCGCTCAAGGGGGGCCGCGTTTACGCGTGGGGCCAGAACAACTACCAGCAGATCGCCGTCCCGGAGGCGGCGCTGTCCGACGTCGCCGGCATCGACGCCGGGTACAACCACAACCTGGCCTTCAAGACCAACGGCGACATCATCGTCTGGGGCTCGGACTTCGTCACCGAGTCGGAGCCGGTGACGTGCGGGCCGGTGTTCGCCGTCTCCGCCGGGGACAACGACAGCTTCGTGCTGAAGGAAAACGTCAACGCGCCCTGCTGAGCGAACGGGTGGCGGGCGGTGCGCCCGCCACCCGGTGGGTCAGCTCTGGGGAGCGGTCAGATCGAGCGAAATGGTGTTGCCCGGCCCGGAAACCAGGGCGCCGAGCGCGAGGTCGGCGATGAAGCAGTTGCTGAACTCCGGAATCGTGTACGTGGCGCCGATGGTGATGGTCGGCGAGGTGATGTCGATGTTCGGCGCGACCAGGTTCAGCTCGACCGGGGTCTTCGTCCGGCAGGCGCCGGGCACGGTCGGCAGCGGGATCACCGGCGCCAGCAGCCCGACCCAGATGTTGGAGATCTCCATGTTCGCCTTGGCGTGCGTGGTCAGGGTGCCGTCGGCGATGGTGCCGGTGGCCGGCCCGAGCGGGACGACCTTCACCGTCGCCTTGACCCGGAACAGGCCGGAGACCAGGGAGATGTCGGCCTGCGACGGCGGCAGCGACAGGTCGGCGCTGAGGCCGACGGAGCCCGTCTGGTCGTCGATGATCAGGTTGCCCTTGAGCGTGCCGGGGCCGAGCTTCATGGTGCTGCCGGTCTTCTTCACCGTGGTGGTGCCGGCCACGCTGTAGGACACGGGGATTTCGATGACGTCGGCCGAAGCCGGCGTCACAGCGACCCCGCCGAGTACGACGGCCGCCGCCGACGTGAGCACGGCCAGTCTCTTCAGCTGCGTTGCCACGGACATGGTTGTCCTCCTTTTGCGTTTCCCGTCCGTTTCCGGGTGCTCCCGGAAACGGTGAGTGTCGGTTTGTGCGAGACGGTTCAGCGTGGTTCGAGTGCGGTGACGACCCAGTGGCCGTCGGTGTGCTCCGCGGTCACCGAAAGCTGCGCGGCGGCACTGTCGGTCGCATTGTTGTCGGCTCGGACGGCTGATTGGTCGAGAAAGACGAGTAACCGCGCGTGACCATTCCGGAGTTCTTGCACGGCGATCGCCGAAACGCGGGAAGTGAGGACGAGTTTCTGCTCCGGTGCCTTGCGGCGCACTTCGGCGAAGAGCTTGTCGTAGGAATCCTTGGCAGCCCCGCGCAGTACCGCCGCAGCGGCCTTTTCGGTGACGTCGGTCCGGTCGTAGGAATAGGAGAAGATCTGGTTCATGGCGACGGTGACGGCGGAGGTGACGTCGGCGGTCGCCCCGACGTCGGTGAGCGCGAGATTGGCGGCAGCGGGGTTCGCCGCGGTGGCGCGGGCTTCGAGGGTGAACCAGACGCCGGCGCCGGTGAGCAGCACGGCGGCGGCGAGGAGCAGCGCGGGGAGACGGCGCCGAGCGGGCCGGGGACGGGCAGGTTCGCCGGTCCGGGCATCCGTCTCGGTTTCGACGTCGGTCTCGGTTTCGGACTCGGCGGTCTCGCCCGCTTCGGCGGAGGTGGCCGGCAGGTCGGGCTCAGTCGCGGTCGTGGTCTCGCCCGCAGGGGCGTCGGCCGGTTCGCCGGCGGCGGGAGCGAGGATTTCCCTTGCGCCGGCCGCGGCGGTGGGGTCGGCGTCGGCGGCCTGAGCGATTTCCTCGCCGCCGGTCCCTGCGGGACGGGCGGCGGCCGCGGTCTCCGAAGCGTCGTGCGCCACGGTCCTCGCGCGGCTCATCGGGCACCCACCGGTAGCTGGTCCAGCGCGCTGAGCTTCCACCCGTCCGGGGTCCTGCTCAGCGCCGCCGCGAAGCGGTTGCGCTTGACCGCCGGGGCCGTTCCCTGCTTCGCCATCGTGATCTCCACCGAGGCCAGCATCTTCGCCGTCCCCGCGTGCTCGTCCAGTTCGCTCAGTGCCGCGTCCAGGACGCGGCCCGTCGCCACCGTCGCGTTGGCCGCCAGTGTCTTCTTCGTCGTCTCGTCGGTGCGGGCCAGCTGGTCGTGCAGCGGACCCGTCGACGCCGACAGCCAGCGGCCCAAGCCGCCGTCCACGTCGTGGTAGTCCAGGCTGCTCAGCTCCGCCACCAGCGTGCGTCCGCTGGTCAGGGCCTCGTCGCGAGCCACGCCGTAGGTCACCGCGGAAGCGTTGGCCGCCGAGTACCACGAGTAGCCCGACCAGCCCGCGAACACCAAGGCCGCCGCCGCGAGCACCACCGCCGCGTGCTTCGGCTTCACCGCAGCCACAGCATCTCCTCGAGGCTCGTCGACGTCGCCTGCTCGCCGATCCCGAGCGGTCCGGTGAGCCCGCCCGGCAGGGCCGGGGCAGGCACCGGCGCGTGGGGCCCGTTCTGCGTGCCGCGCACCGAGCTTTCGTTCCCGTACGGCAGCGTGCAGGCCGCGTCGGTGTTGAACGGCAACGGGGTCAGGTCCGTGCTCGGCCGGTGTGGCGTCTTCTCGTAGCCCTGCAGGCACGGCGGCGGGTCGTTGAAGTTCAGCACCAGCCCCAACCGCAGGCGGTTGTTCTGGCGGTCCAGTGCCGAGTCCACGGCGGCCACCGCGCGCGGCGCGTCGGACAGCAGCTGCTCCTCCGCGGCCGTCCGGGTGGCGAACACCCGGGACGTCGTCAGCAGGTTGGCCAGCAGGATCGGCAGGCCGGGGTCGTTCTCCTTCAGCAGGCTGCTCAGCTCCGTCGCCGCTGGTGGCGCGGAGGTGATCAGCCGCCGGAGGTCGCCGTCCGACTTCGCCAGCTGCTGGGCGAAGACGCGGGCGTTGCTGCTGAACGAGTGCCACTCCGCCGCGGAGTCGACCTGCGTGCGCAGCACAGTCGCGCCGTCGCCGATCAGCTTCGACGTCTGTGGCAGGTGGTTGCTCGCCTCCTGCGTGAACGTCGTCGCCGAGTCCATCAGCGTCTGCAGGTCCGGGCCCGCGCCGCGCAACGCGTCGTCGAGCTCGTTCACCACCGTGCGCAGGTCCTGGGTCGGCACCGAAGCGGTGAACGAGTCGAGGTCGGTCAGCAGGCTGTTCACCGGCAGCGGCAGCGTGGTCGACTCGCGCTGGATGACCGAGCCGCCGGCCAGGTAGGGCGCGTCGGCGGTGCGCGGCTGCAGGTCGACGTACTGCTCGCCGACCGCGGACCGGTTCGCCACCACGGCACGGGAGTTCGCCGGGATCGGCGGGGCGCCGTCGTCGATCAGCAGGTCCGCCTCCGTGCCGGTGACGGTGAGCCGCAGCTCGCCGACCCGGCCGACAGCCACACCGCGGTAGGTCACCTCGCCGTTGGTGAACAGGCCGCCGCCTTCGGCGAGCTCCAGCTTCACCGTGTAGCTGCCGGAGCCCAGCAGCCGGCCCAGCCCGGCGTAGTTCGCGCCGACGAACGCCGTCGTGGCCAGCGCGATCACGACGAACAGGACGACCTGGATCCGTACTCTGCGCGCGAGCATCAGCTGCCTCCGGAGGCGCGGGCGGCGCTGCTCGGCAGCGGGAGCGGCGGCAGACCCGGCGGGACGCCTTCGCCGGGCTTGGGCAACGGCACGCCCGGTGCCGGGATCATCGACACGTAGGCGTTGATGTAGTCGCCCTTCACCGCCGGCAGCACCGAGTCGGGGAACGGGAAGGTCGGCAGCATCTGCAGCGACTTCGGCAGGTTGTCGCCGGCCTTGGCGAGCTGGCCGAGGATCGGGGCCAGGGCGCGCAGGTCGGCGACCATGTCGTCGCGGCTGCGGTCGACGACGTCGGTGGCGACCGTCGAAAGGTGATCCAGCCCCTGCAGCATGGTGACGAGCTGAGTGCGCTGGTCGGACAGCGCCTGCAGGCCGGGAGTGAGGTCGGTGAGCGCGCCGGAGACCTGCTCGTGGCGGTTCGCCAGGGTCGCCGAGAGCCGGTTCAGGCCGTCGAGCGCTTCGGTGATGTCCGAGCGGTGCGCGTCCAGATCGGTCATCAGGGTGTTCACGCCGGACAGGAACGAGCGGATCTGCTCCTCGTTGCCGTCCATCACCTTCGACAGCTCGCGGTTGATGGTCTGCAGCTGGCCGATGCCGCCGCCGTTGAGCAGCAGCGAAAGCGCGCCGAAGATCTCTTCGAACTCGGGGTTGCGGTTGGTGCGGGCCAGTGCGATCGTGGCGCCGTTCGCGAGCCGCCCGTTGCCGGCGTTCTGCGCTTCGCCGTCCGGCGGGGCCAGCTCGACGAATTTCTCGCCGAGCAGGCTGGACTGCCGCAGCCGCGCGACGGCGTTCGCCGGCAGCACGACGTCGCCGTTGACCTCCAGTACCGTTTCGGCCGTCCAGCCGTCCCCACCCAGCCGGACCTCCCGCACCCGGCCGACCGGGACGTCCCCGACCTTCACCGCGGCCTGCGGCACGAGGTCGAGCACGTCGGCGAACTGCACGGTCACCGAGTACGGGTGGTCGCCGACGTCGGCGCCACCGGGCAGGGGCAGGTCGTAGACGCCCTTGAACTCGCCCGAGCAGCCTGCGAGCAGGCACCCGACGGCCACCAGGGTGAGCACGCGCTTCATCACTGCCCCCCGTTCGTGTAGACGTCCCCGGTGACCGGCAACGGCAGCGACTGCCGGAGGTAGTAGTCGAGGTCCCCGCGGCCGAGCAGCCGCCCGGTGGCCGGGTCGACGGACTGGAGCACGTTCGTCACCGCCAGCGGCACGGCGTCGAGCGTCCCGGCCAGCGACTCGCGCTGCTCGACGAGCGTCCGCGTGGTCGTCACCAGGTTGTCCACATTGGCCTTGAGCGCGCCTCGGTTGTCGCGGATGAACGCCTGGACGTCGGCGAGCGCGCGGCCGAGACCGTCGAGGGCCTGCGCGAGCTCCCCGCTGTTGGCGGCCAGCGTGGTCGAGATCTGCGAAAGCTGCTGGTTCACGTTGCCGATCTGCTGGTCGTTGGTGGCCAGCATGGTCGTGAACTGCTGGAGCTGGTCGACGGTGCCGAACAGGTCGCCCGAGTTCCCGGCCAGCGTGCGCGCCAGCTGCGCGAAGTTGCGCACGCTGTCGTTGAACGCGCGGCCGTTGCCCTGCAGGGTCTGCGCCCCGGTCTTGAGCAGGTCGGAGAGCGCGCCCTGGGAGTTGGCGCCGTTCGGGCCGAGTGCCTTCGTCAGCGTGTCGAGGCTGGCGTAGAGCTGGTCGAGCTCCACCGGGGTGGCGGTGCGCTGCACCGGGATCACCGCGCCGTTGGGCAGCCGCGGGCCGCCGCGGGCCGGCTTGCCGAACTGGAGGTAGCGGTCGGCGACGACGCTGGGCGCGATCACCAGCAGCGTCGTGTCCTCGGCGATCCCGACCGAGCCGTCGACGGACATGTCGACCTGCACCTGCTCGCCGCGCGGGGTGACCGCGTCGACCTGGCCGATCCGGACGCCGAGCACGCGGACGTCGGAGCCGGGGTAGACGCCGACCGCGCGGGTGAAGAACGCCGTGACGTGGTGCTGCCCGGAGCCGGAGAACACCCACCACAGCGCCACCGTGACGACGAGGGCGAGCAGGAGCGCGGCGGCGACGAACCGGCTCACCAGGACGCCGGTGCGGGTCGTGGTCAGCGCGCTCACTTGGCGCCTCCCGGGTTCTTCGGCGGGGTGCAGGGGTCGTGGTTCTCGGGCAGCAGCCCGCAAAGGTAGGCGTCGATCCAGTGGCCGTTGCCGGTCGAGTTGGTGACCACCCGGAAGTACGGGCCGGCCAGCTGCAGGCCCCTGGTGAGGTTGTCGTTCTGCCGTTTCAGCAGGTCGGTGACCTGGTTCAGCGACTCGAGCGCGGGCTTGAGCTGAGCCGAGTTGTCGGCGACCAGGCCGCGGAGCTGGTCGGCCAGCCGGGCGGACCCGGTCAGCAGGTCGTGGATCGCGTCGCGACGGCGGTTCAGTTCGGTCAGCAACAGGTTCCCGTCGTCGATCAGCTTCTCGAAGTCGTCGTTCGAGTTCGCCAGCGTCGTCGTCAGCTTCCGCGAGTTGGCCAGCAGCTCGGCGATCTGGCTGTCCCGGCTGGACACCGTCTTCGACAGCCGGCTGAGTCCGTCGAGGGCGGTGCGGACGTGCTCGGGGGAGTTCCGGAAGGTGTCGGACAGCGTGGTGAAGCTGTCCGCGAGCTGTTTCGTGTCGATGGCGCCGACCGTGTCGGCCAGGCCGTTGAAGGCGTCGGTGACGTCGTAGGGCGTGACGGTCCGGGTGCGCGGGATCGGCTGGTCCGGGTTCTGCACGCCGTCGCCGGTCGGGTTCAGCGCGAGGAACTTCCGGCCCAGCAACGTCTTGATCTTGATGTCGACGGTCGTGCGGTCGCCGATCCAGGCGTTCTTGACCCGGAAGGTGACCAGGACGTGGTCATCGGCCAGCGCGACGTCGCGGATCTCGCCGACCTTGATGCCGGCGATCCGGACCTCGTCCTCCGGCTGCAGGCCGGCGGCTTCGGAGAACTCGGCTTCGTAGGTGGTGCCGCCGCCGACGATCGGCAGGTTGTCGTAGTTGAACGTCACGGTCAGCAGGGCGGCCAGCGCGACGCTGCCGACCACACCCATGACGATCGGGTTGCGCTCCTTGAAGGACTTCACGACTCACACCTCGGCGTAGTGGTCGAAACGCCGCGAGGCGGTGAGCTTTCCAGGACCGCGCGGCACAGGTAGAAGTTCATCCACGAGCCGTACGAAGCGACGCGGCCGATCTCGTTGAACTTCACCGGCAGGTTGGTCAGGAAACTGTCCACATCGGACTGGTTCTGGGCCAGGTTGCCCGCGACGCCCTGCAGCCCGGCGATGCTGTCCTTCAACGGCGGGCGGGCCTGCTCGAACAGCCCGGCGGTGGACTGCGTGAGGGCGCCGATCCCGCTGATCGCGTCGCCGATCGCGGCGCGGTCGCCGGCCAGGCCGGACACCAGCTGCCGCAGCGTCGAGACGAGGTTCGCCAGCGCGTCACCCTTGCCGTTGACGGTCTTGAGCACCGAGTTGAGGTTCCCGATCACCTCGCCGATCACCTTGTCGCGCCCGGCGAGGGTGGTGGTCAGCGAACCCGTGTGCTGCAGCAGGCTCTCGACGGTCCCGCCCTCGCCCTGCAGCACCTGGACGATTTCGCCGGAGAGCTCGTTGACGTCGTTCGGCGACAGCGCCTGGAACAGCGGCTTGAAGCCGTTGAACAGGTCCGTGAGATCGAGGGCGGGCGTCGTGCGGTCCAGCGGGATCTCCCCGCCCTCGGCCAGCTGGTCCCGGGTGCCGGTGGCGCCGCGTTCGAGGGCGATGTAGCGCTGACCGACCAGGTTGCGGTACTTGATGACCGCGCGGACGTCGGCGGGGAGCCGCCGTCCGGAGTCGAGGGCGAACCGCACGAGCGCGCGGTTGTGGTCGCTGATCTCCAGCGACTCCACCTGGCCGACGCGGACGCCGGAGATGCGCACGTCGTCGCCGACGTTGAGCGAGGTGGCGTCCAGGAACTTCGCCGAGTACGGCTCACCCGATCCGACGCCGGAGTTGGTGATGGAAATGGCCAGCAGGACGGTGGCCAGTGCCGTGACGGCGATGAAGATGATGCTCTTGATCAGTGGCGCGGCGATGTTCCTCACTTGAGCTTCACCTCCGTGCCGCGGTAGAGCGGGCCGACGAGCACGCTGCTCCAGTCCGGGACCTGGGCCGTCGGCACGCCGATCGTCGGGGCGACCAGCGTGGCCAGCAGCTGCTGTTCCTGCGGCGAGTTCGCGACGCCGAGGTCGCCCTGGCCGCCGGTCAGCAGGGGGTGCCCGGTGGTGCCGGGTGCCACCGCGGCGGTGCCCGTGGTGGGGGCGACGCCGGAGGGGTAGCAGCGCGGCTCGCCGCCGGCGGTGAAGCGCGGGTCGTCCTTGCCAGGCACGTACTTGCCGCTGTTGGTGGTCACCGCGACGTCGGCGTGCACGCCCGGTTCGTTCGTGCCCGCCCCGAGGACCTTGTCCATGGCTCCCTTCAAAGCGTTGAGCGAGCCCAGGGTGCAGGCGAAGCTGGGGGAGTACTTCGCCGCGATCTCCAGCGGCGCGCGGCTGTCGGCGGCCAGGGAGATGAGGTTGTCCCGGTTGTTGGCCAGGAAGGTGGCGACCTCCTGGGACGACGACGTCACCTGCTGGTACACCCCGGCCAGGTCGGCTTCCTTCTCCTTGACCGTGCCGAGCGTGACGGCGGAGGCGGTGAGCGCGTCCAGGAGATCGGGGGCGATGTCGCCGTACAGGCGGGAAACCTTGGCGAGGTCACGCAGGTCCGAGGTCAGCCGCGGGACATCGGGGTTGAAGTCCTTCAGGTAGGCCGCGGCCGTGTCGATCGTCTTCCCGAGCTGCTCGCCGCGTCCCTGAAGGGCCGTCGAAACCGCGGTCAGCGTCGTCGCCAGCTTCTGCGGCTGAACGGCTTTCAGGATCGGCAGCAGGTTGTCGAAGACGCGTTCCAGCTCGACCGCGTTCGCCGACCGGTCCTGCTCGATGACGTCGCCGGCGGCCAGGTGCGGGGCCCGTGTGCCGTCCGGGATGGACAGCTGGACGTAGCGTTCGCCGAACAGCGTCTTCGGCACGAGCAGCGCGGAGACGTCGCGGGGGAGCATGTCCACCTTGCCCGGTTCGAGAGCAAGCGCTATCTCGGCACCCTGCGGTGTCGCCCGGACGCCGCGGATCTCGCCGACGAGCACCCCGCGGGCCTTGACCTGGCCGCCGGGGGAGAGCTGGTTGCCGATGCGGCTCGCCTTGAGCGTCACCGGGACCGTGCTGACGAAGTCCTTGTCGTAGATCTTGATCGAAAGGGTCACCAGCACGCCCATCACCACGAGGAACAGCACCCCCGCGGTGCGAACCCCGGCCTTCCGGCGGGTATCGCGTCTCATCCGGCCACCTGCACGGTCGTCGTCGCGCCCCAGATCGCCAGGGACAGGAAGAAGTCGAGGACGCTGATCGCGACGATCGCGGTGCGCACCGCGCGGCCCACCGCGACGCCGACGCCGGCCGGTCCGCCGCTCGCGCGGAAGCCGTAGTAGCAGTGCGCCAGGACCACCACGACGCTGAACACCAGGACTTTCCCGAACGACCAGAGCACGTCGCCGGGTGGCAGGAACAGCAGGAAGTAGTGGTCGTACGTGCCCGCGGACTGGCCGAAGAACAACACGGTGACCTCCCGCGAGGCGAGGTAGCTCGACAGCAGCCCGATCGCGTAGAGCGGGATGACGGCGAGGAAGCCGGCGATCACCCGCGTCGTCACCAGGTACGGGACGCTGGGGATGCCCATGACCTCCAGTGCGTCGATCTCCTCGGAGATCCGCATCGCGCCGAGCTGCGCGGTGAACCCGCAGCCGACCGTGGCGCTCAAGGCGAGCCCGCTCACCAGCGGCGCGATCTCACGGGTGTTGAAGTAGGCGGAGACGAACCCGGCGAACGCCGACGTCCCCACCTGGTTCAGCGCCGAGTAGCCCTGCAGGCCGACGACCGTGCCGGTGGCGACGGTCATCCCGATCATCACGCCGATCGTGCCGCCGATGACGGCGAGCGCGCCGCTGCCGAAACTGACTTCGGCCAGCAGGCGGACGACCTCGCGCAGGTAGCGGCGCAGGGCCCGCGGTGTCCAGGCGATGGCGCGGAGAAAGAACAGGATCTGGTCGCCGAGGGTGTCGAGGAACCCGAACCGGCGGTCGACGGCCTCGCGCACGCGGCCGGCGCGGGTGGGGACTTCCGTCGTCGTCACGATCAGCTCCCCTTGGGCGGGACGAGTTGCAGGTAGACGGTGGTGAGGATGAGGTTCAGCACGAACAGCAGCAGGAACGTGATGACCACCGACTGGTTGACCGCGTCGCCGACGCCCTTCGGGCCGCCCTTGGGGTTGAGCCCGCGGTAGGAGGCGACGACTCCGGCGACGAAGCCGAAGATGAGTGCCTTGATCTCGCTGATCCAGAGGTCGGGCAGCTGGGCCAGCGCGGAGAAGCTGGCCAGGTAGGCGCCCGGGGTGCCGTGCTGCATGACCACGTTGAAGAAGTAGCCGCCGAGCACGCCGACGACGCTGACCATGCCGTTGAGGAAGATCGCGACGCCCATCGCGGCGAGCACCCGCGGCACGATCAGCCGCTGGACCGGTGAGACGCCGAGGACCTCCATGGCGTCGATCTCTTCGCGGATGGTGCGGGAGCCGAGGTCCGCGCACATCGCGCTGCCGCCCGCGCCGGCGATGAGCAGGGCCGTGACGATCGGGCTGGCCTGCTGGATGATCGCGAGCACGCTCGCCGCGCCGGTGAACGACTGCGCGCCGATCTGCGTGGTCAGCGAGCCGATGTGCAGCGCGATCACCGCGCCGAACGGGATCGACACCAGTGCCGTCGGCAGGATCGAGACGCTCGCGATGAACCAGAACTGCTGGATCAGCTCACGCGCCTGGAAGGGGCGGCGGAACGTCAGCCGGACTACGTCGAACCCGAGCCCGTAGAGCCGTCCGGTCTGCCGCAAAGCCCCGGCCCCGGGGAACGACGGCGTCGTCGTCCGTTCGGCCATTCGTGTGCCTCCAGCGGTTTCGGCGGCACGACGAATACGCCCGAGTTGCCTAAGGGGAAATGGTCCGAATGGGTTACAGATTCCGGCCATTCACGGTCTCGGGGACGCCGTGCCGTTTCCTACTGGTCGGTACGCTAACGACGGCCTTGCTGGTAGACAAGAACTTGAGCAGGATCACGGGGTCACGGGCTGGTAACCACACATTTCTTGTGCGGTGCTGACAAACGC
Source organism: Amycolatopsis sp. NPDC026612 (assembly GCF_040638285.1). NCBI lineage: Bacteria > Bacillati > Actinomycetota > Actinomycetes > Pseudonocardiales > Pseudonocardiaceae > Amycolatopsis > Amycolatopsis sp. NPDC026612. The sequence goes on along the minus strand of NZ_JBEZYB010000058.1, from coordinate 33,424 downwards.
ACCGGATCTTGTTGTCAGCAGAGGGAAAGAAATTACCGTCCCAAGTGACGTCACCGGCCACCACCTGCACCGACGTGTCAATTCCCGCGTACCGGAACGGACGACACGCGTACCCAGCCGGACGTCAAGCGTACCCAGCCGGACGACACGCCGGCGCCGGGCAGGCGTCCGTCCAGGTACGCGTGTCGTCCCTCCAGGTACGTGTGACGTCCGTCCAGGTACGCGTGTCGTCCGTCCAGGTACGCGTGTCGTCCGTCCAGGTACGCGTGTCGTCCGGCTGGGTACGCGAGTTCGGCGGTCAGGACTTGAGGGCGGCGACCAGTTCGTAGGAGCGGACGCGGTCGGCGTGGCCGTGGACCATCGTGGTGATCATCAGTTCGTCCGCGCCGGTGTCGGCGAGGAGCTGCTCGAGTCCCTTGTGGACGGTCTCCGGCGAGCCGACGATGGTGGACCCGAAGCGCTCGGCGAGGAATGCCCGGTCCATCTCGGTGTACGGGTACTCCGCGGCCTCCTCCGGCGTCGGCAGCGCGATCGGGCGGCCGCGGCGGAGGCTGAGGAACGTCAGCCCGCTGGGGCCGGCGAGGAACCGGGCGCGCTCGTCGGTCTCGGCGGCGACCACGGACACCCCGAGCATCACGTGCGGCTTCTCGAGCACCGAAGACGGCCGGAAGTTCTCCCGGTACAGCTGGACGGCGGGGATGGTGTTGTCGGCGGCGAAGTGGTGCGCGAAGGAGAACGGCAGCCCGAGCCGCCCGGCGAGCTGGGCGCTGAAGCCGCTCGAGCCGAGCAGCCAGACCGGCGGCTGGTGCCCCTCGGCCACCACGGCGTTGACGCCGCGAGCCTCCGAATGGGTGAAGTAGCCGATCAGCTCCTGGAGCTGCTCCGGGAAGTTCTCCGCGGTCAGGCCGCCCGGGCCGCGCAGGGCGAGCGCGGTGCGCTGGTCGGTGCCGGGCGCGCGGCCGATGCCGAGGTCGATCCGGCCCGGGTGGAACGCCTCCAGGGTGCCGAACTGCTCGGCGACGACCAGCGGCGCGTGGTTGGGCAGCATGACCCCGCCCGACCCGACGCGGATCCGCTCGGTCGCATCGGCGACGTGCCCGATCAGCACGGAGGTGGCCGAGCTGGCGATGCCGGGCATGTTGTGGTGCTCGGCGAGCCAGTAGCGGTGGTAGCCCAGCCGTTCCGCGGCACGGGCGAGGTCCAGGGTGTTGCGCAGCGTCTCGCCGACGGTGTTCCCCTCGGACACGGGGGACAGGTCGAGCACGGACAGCGGCACGTCAGGCAGTGAGCTCACAACCGGGGTCAACGCCCCGGTGCCGCCATTGCTTCCCGCGAGGCCGCCGGATCTCCGCCGCCGGACGTCACCACGCCCGTCCGGACGCCCGGGCAGCGCGTCGGCCGGGTCTCCGGGGAGGCGGCTGTGACGATCTTCACGCCGTGCCGGTCGGCGTTCGCCGTCAGCCGTATTCGGCCCCCTGATCGCGCGCGATTGGCTACGGTGGGCCAGCCGGAAAAACAGAAACAGGAGGACCGGGTGCCGCGTCCGGAACGACCGTTGGATCCCGGCGACGATCCGCTGACCGAATTCGCCGCCGACCTCCGGCGGTTGCGCGAGAGCGCCGGGAATCCGACCTACCGCGAGCTCGGGCGGCGCGCGCACTACTCGGCCGGGACGCTCTCCGAAGCCGCCGGCGGCCGGAAACTTCCCAGCTTGGCGGTCACGCTCGCCTACGTCCGGGCGTGTGGCGGGGCGCCGGGGGAATGGGAAGAACGCTGGCACGCCGTCGCCGAAGACTCGCGCCGGGAGGGTGCCGATTCACCGCTCGAGCCGGAACCCGGCGAAATCCCTCCTTATGCCGGGCTGGCCGCTTTCACCCCCGCCGACGCGGGCCGATTCTTCGGCCGCGAACGGCTGGTCGGAAAACTCGTCGAACGGCTGGGTGGACAACGCTTTCTCGCCGTCCTCGGCGCGTCCGGCTCGGGGAAGTCGTCCCTGCTGCGGGCCGGGTTGCTGCCTTCGGTGAAGGGGCCGGTCGTGCTGCTCACCCCGGGCCCCCGGCCGCTGCAGGAGTGCGCGGTCAAGTTCGCCGCCGCGCTCGGCGTCGCCCCCGGCGCCCTCCTCGACGACTTCGCCGCGCACCCGCGCAACCTCGGCCTCGCCGCCCGTCAGCTGGCCGACGGCGGTGACGAGGACCTCGTCCTGATCGTCGACCAGTTCGAGGAGGTCTTCACCCTCTGCCAGGACGACCAGGAGCGGGCGCGGTTCCTCGGCGCGCTCGTCACCGCGACCACCGAACCGGGCAGCCGGACCCGGGTGGTGCTCGGCATCCGCACCGACTTCTACACCCACTGCGCGCGGCACGCGGAGCTCGCCGAAGCCATGCAGGACGCCCAGGTCCTGGTCGGCCCGATGACGACCGAGGAGCTCCGGCAGGCGATCTCGCGGCCCGCCGTCGACACCGGGTACCGCGTCGAGAACGCCCTGGTCTCCCAGCTCGTCGCGGACGCCACCGGCCAGCCCGGCGTGCTGCCGCTGCTTTCGCACGCGCTGCTGGAGACGTGGCGCCGCCGCCGCGGCACCACCCTGACCCTCGCCGGGTACGAGTCGACCGGCGGCATCGAGCGGGCCATCGCGCAGACGTCCGAAAGCACCTTCGCGAAGCTGTCCCCGCCTCAGCAGCGGCTGGCGCGGCAGATCTTCCTCCGGATGACCGCGCTCGGCGAAGGCACCGAAGACACCAAGCGGCGCATCGGCCGCGCCGAACTCGACGCCGACGACGCCGACGACACCGACACCGCCGTCGTCCTCGGCGAGCTGGCCGCGGCCCGGCTGATCACGCTCGACGACACCGGCATCGAGATCGCCCACGAAGCCCTCATCCGCGGCTGGCCGCGGCTGCGCGAGTGGCTCACCGAAGACCGCGAAGGCCTGCGCGTCCACCGGCAGCTCACCGAGGCGACCGACGCCTGGGAGTCCGTCGACGAGGACCCCGGCTGGCTCTACCGCGGCACCCGGCTGGCCATCGCCCGGGAGTGGGCCGCGCGCGAGGACTCGGCGTTGTCCCGGCGGGAACGGCGGTTCCTCGACGCGAGCCTCGCCGTCGAGCACGCCGAACAGGACCGCGACCGCCGCCGTACCCGGCGGCTACGCCAGCTGGTCGCCCTGCTCGCGGTGCTGCTGGTCGTCGCCGTGGCCGCCACCGTCTACGCCGTGCGCGCCGAGACCACGGCCACCGAGCAGCGCAACAGCGCGCTCGCCCAGAAGGTCGCCGGCCAGGCGCTGGCCATGCGCGCCACCAACCCGGCGCTGGCCGCGCAGCTCGCGCTCGCCGCCTACCGCCTGGATCCCGGGGCCGACGAGCGCAGCGGCCTGCTCGGCATGTTCGGGACGCCGTACTCGACGCGGCTCACCGGGCACACCGGCCGGATCAACTCCGTCGCCCTCCGTCCGGACGGGCGGGTCCTGGCCACGGCCAGCTGGGACGGCACGGCGCGGCTGTGGGACATCCACGACCCGCACCACCCGGCAACGCTGGGCGTGCTCACCGGGCACACCGGCAACGTCAACAACGTCGCCTTCGCGGCCGGCGGCGGGACCGTCGCCACCGCGGGCTTCGACGGCACCGTCCGCGTCTGGGACGTCTCCGATCCCGCGCGGCCGGGTCCCGGCGTGCCGATCGAACAGCACGCGGCCAAGTCCTACGCCGTCGCGTTCAGCCCGGCCGGGCCGCTGCTGGCGACCGCCGACGGCGAGGGCACGATCCGGCTGTACGACACCACCGACCCGGCCCACCCGCGGCAGGCGGGAGAGCTGACCGGGCACACCTCCTACGTCAACAACATCGCCTTCAGCGCCGACGGCCGGCTGCTCGCCTCCGCGTCGGCCGACAAGACCGCGCGCGTCTGGGACGTCGCTTCACGGCGTCAGCTCGGCATCGCGGCCGGGCACACCGACGTCGTGCACTCGGTCGCGTTCCGCCCCGGCGGGCCGACCCTGGCCACGGCGAGCCAGGACGGGACCGCGCGGCTGTGGGACGTCACCGACCCGGCCCACCCGGCTCAGCTGGCGTCGCTCACCGCGCACCAGGCGGTCGTGCGCTCGGTGGCGTTCACCGCCGACGGGCGCACGCTCGCCACCACCGGCTTCGACCGCACGGCCCGGCTGTGGGACGTCGCCGATCTGCGGCAGCCGCGCGAGCTGCCATCCCTGCCCGGGCACATCGGCGCGGTCGTCTCCGCGGTGTTCACCCGCGACGGCCGCACCCTCGCCACGGCCAGCGACGACCAGTCCGCCCGGCTCTGGGACCTGCCCGGCCCCGCCATCCCCGCGCACACGGCCCGGGCGTGCCACGTGGCTTTCGGTCCGGGGGGCAAGCTGCTGGCCACCGGCGGCTACGACCAGACCGTGCGGCTGCACGACCTCACCGACCCGCGCGCCCGCCGGACGCTCGCCACGATCGGGGGATTCGGCAGCCCGGTCTGCGGCGTCGCGATCAGCCCGGACGGCCGGACCCTGGCCACCGGCAGCTGGGACCACACGATGACGCTGCGGGACATCACCGACCCGGTCCACCCCGGGCCGCCGGTGGTGTTCAACCGGCTCCACGACGACGTCGACGCGGTGGTCTTCAGCCCGGACGGCCGGCTGCTGGCCACCGCGGGCGACGGCCACACGGCCCGCCTCTGGGACCTCGCCGACCGCACCCGGCCGGTGGAGATCGCAAAGCTCGAGGGCCACGACGACGACGTCCACACCCTCGCCTTCAGCCCGGACGGCCGGACGCTCGCCACCGCCGGCTGGGACCACACCGCCCGGCTGTGGGACGTCTCGTCGCCGCGGGTCCCGCGGCCGCTCGCGAACCTGACCGGACACACCGACACGGTCTTCTCGATCGCCTACAGCCCCGATGGCAGGCACCTCGCCACCGCGAGCGCCGACCGCACGGTGCGCCTCTGGGACGTCGCGGACCCGGGGCACGTGCCGCCGCCGGTGGTGCTGGACGGCCACACGGACATCGTCATGTCGGTGTCCTTCAGCGGCGACGGCCGGACGCTGGCGTCCGGCAGCTACGACCGGACGATCCGGCTGTGGGACGTCGCCGCCGCGACGCCGTACGCGGTCCTGCCCGAGCAACGCGACCGCATCTACGCCGCGCAGTTCGCCCCGGACGGCCACACACTGGCCGGAGCCGGCCCGGACGGCACGATCCGGTTCTGGGAGGCCGATCCCGACCGGGCGGCCGACCGGATCTGCGCGGCGGTGTCACCCCGGATCACGGAAGCCGAGTGGACCGAAAGCCTTCCCGGGCTCGGCTACAGCCCGCCCTGCCCCTGATCAGCGCGCCGGGGTTGTCCGGCGTTGTTGTTCGGTGGGTGACCGCGGACACCGAACAACCCGGATCGGCTAGACATGCCCTCGGACGGAAACGTCCCCACTGCGTTTCACTCACCGGGGGTCTGAAGGGCTCCTTCGAGGGCACGGGAACCCGCCTCCCGCCTCTCGAAGGGGCCCTTCAGCGTTTCTCGAGCACGGCCCGAGCGCCCCAATGTGGCCTTGGTTGCGTTCAACGCACCGAAGGCCACATTGGGTGCGTTCAACGCACCGAAGGCCACATTGGGGCGCTCGGGATCAGGCCGCCGGGAGCCAGTCCGGGTCCGCGGCCAGCACGATCAGCTGCTGCGTCGCCCGCGTCAGCGCCACGTACAGCACCCGGCGGCCCGTCGTCGACTCGCTGATCAGGTCGACCGGCTCCACCAGCACCACCGCGTCGTACTCCAGGCCCTTCGAATCGAGGCTGCCGACGACCTTCAGCCGCTCGTCCGCCTGACCGGACAGCCAGCCCGCGACCTCCGGCACCCGCTCCATCGACGTGATGACGCCGACCGTGCCCTCCACCGCGCCCAGCAGTTCCTTCACCGCCGCCTGCGTCGCCGAGGCCAGGCCGGCCGCCTCCACCGGGCGGACCTCCGGTTCGACCCCGGTGCGGCGCACCGCCACCGGCAGCTCGTCCGCTTCCGCGTGGCCGGCCACCACCTTCGCCGCCAGGTCGAAGATCTCCGCCGAGTTCCGGTAGTTCGTGCGCAGCGTGAACCGGCGCCGCGCCGTCTTGAGGCCGAACGCCTGGTCCCGCGCCGCGGCCGCCTCCGCCGGGTCCGGCCACGAGCTCTGCACCGGGTCCCCGACCACCGTCCAGCTCGCGTACTTCCCGCGCCGCCCCACCATCCGCCACTGCATCGGCGAAAGGTCCTGCGACTCGTCGACGACGACGTGGGAGTACTCGTCGTAGTGTTCCGGCCGCGTCGGCGCCCCGCCGGACCGCTCCGGCTCGACCTCGATCACCTGGCGCCGCTTGCGCTTCGGCGGCGGCCCGATCAGCACCCGCAGCTCGTCCAGCAGGGCGACGTCCGCGATCGACCAGCCGCGCGACCGGTCGGCGAAGTCCGCGGCCAGCATCGAGATCTCGTGCCGGTTCAGCACGCCCTTCGCCGCCGCGGCCAGCCGCTTTTCGTCGCCCAGCCACTTGAGGATCTGCGCCGGGTACAGCGCCGGCCACCAGACGACGAGGAAGCGGTGGAAGTCGATCCGTTCGCCGAGGTCGGTGATCAGCTCCGCCCGGTCGAGTTGCTTGCCGTCGTCCTTCGCGTGCTCCTCGGCCCGCGCCGCCAGCGCGTCCAGCAGCAGTTCCGCCGCCCGGAGCCGCGCCCGGTTCGGCGGCGCGCCCTGCGTGTGGGCCTTGCGACGGACCTTCTCCAGGTCGCGCGCCGAAAGCTTGAGCACCTCGCCGCGGTAGACGATCCGCATCTCCTCCGGCGCGCCCGGCGGGGTGTCGCGCAACGCCCGCAGCAGCACCTTCCGCATCCGCAGCGACCCCTTGACCGCCGCCAGCGGTGCCGCGTCCTGCCGCGTCGCCTCCAGGCCGTCGAGGACCTCGCCGAGGGCGCGCAGTTCGACGTTCGTCTCCCCCATCGAGGGGAGGACGCGCGAGATGTAGCTGGTGAACACCCCGGACGGCCCGATGACCAGCACCCCGGCGCCGCCGAGCTGCCGCCGGTAGCGGTAGAGCAGGTAGGCGGCGCGGTGCAGCGCGACCGCCGTCTTGCCGGTGCCCGGGCCGCCGGTGATCTCGGTGATCCCGCGCCACGGCGCCCGGATGACGTCGTCCTGTTCCTTCTGGATGGTCGCGACGATGTCGCGCATCTTCTCGCCGCGCGAGCGCCCCAGCGCGGCCATCAGCGCGCCCTCGCCGACGATCTGCATGTCGTCGGGCACGGCGTCGGCGATCAGGACGTCGTCGTCGACGTCGAGGACGTTCTGGCCCGAGCAGCGGATCACGCGCCGCCGCACGACGTCCATCGGCTCCTCGGCCGTGGCCTGGTAGAACGCCGCCGCGGCCGGTGCGCGCCAGTCCGTGACGAGGTTGTCGAACTCGGCGTCGCGGATGCCGAGCCTGCCGACGTAGGTGCGTTCGCCCTCGCGGTCGTCGAGCCTGCCGAAGACGAGCCCCTCGTACTCGGCGTCGAGCGTCTGCAGCGTCTGGTTGGCGTGGTGGACCATCATGTCCCGCTCGAACAGCATCGACGCCTGCTCGAAGATCGCCTCGCGCTGCGCTCCCCGGCCGATCTCGTAGCCCTTCGTGCGCATCGCCTCGGCCTGGGCCTTCAGTTCGTCCAGACGGGTGTACACGCGATCGACGTGGGCTTGTTCGATGGCGATCTCGGCCCGTCTGACCCGAGGTTCGGACACGCATGGCTCCTTGACAGCTTTGGGATCGCCTCCGAGGGCGAAGAACGACTCTACGCGGTGGCCCGGCCGGCGACACCGTGTCCCGGTCATCCGCGCCGCGCGCCGTCCCCCCACAATCGGGGGGTGACCAGGATCGTGGCCGGGACGGCGGGCGGGCGGCGGCTGAAGGTGCCGCCGAAGGGCACCCGGCCGACGTCGGAGCGCGTGCGGGAAGCCCTGTTCAACGCCCTCGAGACGGCGGGCGAGCTGGACGGCGCCCACGTCCTCGACCTCTACGCCGGGTCGGGCGCGCTCGGCCTCGAAGCCCTCTCCCGCGGCGCGGCCGACGCGGTGTTCGTGGAGTCCGACCGGCGCGCCGTGGACGTCCTGCGCGGCAACGTCGCGGCACTGGGCCTGGGCGGCACGGTCCGCCCCGGGCCGGTCGAGGCGGTGGTCGCGGCCCCCGCCCCCCGGTCGTACGACCTGGTGCTGGCCGACCCGCCGTACGCCGTCGACGCGGCGGCGCTCGGCAAGGTGCTGGCCTCGCTGGCCGCGGGCGGCTGGCTGGGGGAGAGTGCTCTCGTGGTCGTCGAACGCGCGGCCCGTGACGGCGAGCCGGACTGGCCGGCGGGCTTCGAGCCTTCGCGCGCGAAGAAGTACGGCGACACGGCTGTGTTCTGGGCGGAGTACGCGGCTGTGCCGTGACCATGAGCCGTGACCACGAGCCGTGATCACGAGCCGTGAACCGTGTGGTGTGAGCCACGCGGCGGAGACCGGGTGCGGCACGGTAGCGTCCGCGCCATGCGGCGTGCGGTCTGTCCCGGCTCCTACGATCCGGCCACCAACGGGCACCTCGACATCATCGAGCGGGCCAGCGGGCTGTTCGACGAGGTCGTCGTCGCGGTGGGGGTGAACAAGAGCAAGAAGGGCCTCTTCGAGATCGAAGAGCGCCTGGAGATGCTGCGCGAGATCACCGCGAAGCTGCCGAACATCCGGGTCGGCTCGTGGGAAGGCCTGCTGGTCGACTACTGCCGCGAGAACGACATCGCGGCGATCGTCAAGGGCCTGCGGTCGGTCAGCGACTTCGACTACGAGCTGCAGATGGCGCAGATGAACCGCGAGCTCACCGGCGTCGAGACGTTGCTGATGGCGAACAACCCGGCGTACGGGTTCGTGTCGAGCTCGCTCGTCAAGGAGATCTCGGCGCTCGGCGGCGACATCGAGCACCTCGTGCCGCCGATCGTCTACGAGCGCCTCTCGGAGAAGTTCCCGAAGCTCGGGCACTGACCCTCCACAGGGGACACCGGGTGTCCGGTTCCCGTCGTTCGGCCCCCTCCGTTCGTCGGGACTTGGGCTCGCCGGTGCCGGAGTTCACGTCGTCGTCTCCTGACGATCATCCCATCGGGTTACGGTCCGAAAATGACCAACTACCGATCGCGCCTGGCTGCCGTCCTGTTCGCGCTCCTGGCCACGCTGTTCGCCGGCATCACCGCCGCCGAAGCGGTGCCGGCGTCCCCCGCCGTCGCCGCGCAGAACTCCTGCGGGAACCTGTCCGGCTTCTCGCACACGACGCTCGCGGCGCTGCCGGCCGAAGCGACGACGACGTACAACCTGATCCAGAAGGGCGGGCCGTTCCCGTACCCGAAGAACGACGGCGTCGTCTTCGACAACCGGGAAGGCGTCCTCCCGGCCTGCGCGTCGGGTTACTACCACGAGTACACGGTGCCCACGCCGGGCGCGAGCACCCGCGGCACGCGCCGGATCATCACCGGCAGCGGCGGCGAGTACTTCTACACCGGCGACCACTACGCCACCTTCAAGGTCATCGACGTCGGCGGCGGCTCGACGCACGCCTGCGGTGACCTGTCGGGCCTGGCGAAGATCGGCTACTCCCAGCTCTCGCCGGCGGCGAAGACCGTCGTGGACAGCGTCCGCAGCGGCGCGGCCACCGGCACCACCTACGAGAACCGCGAAGGCGTGCTCCCGGCCTGCGCGTCCGGCTACTACAAGCTCTTCGCCGTCGGCACGAACGACCGGGTGATCTCCGGCAAGGCGGGCGAGCTGGCGTACACCCCCGACCGCTACGTCACCTTCAAGCGGATCGACGTTTCCTCCTGATCTTCGCGACGACGGCCGGGCGGGTCCGCCGAACGGGGACACGCCCGGTGCCGTGCGCCTTCACCGCTTCGGCGCCCGATGCGGGCAGACTGGACACAGCGACAGGGGATTGGAGTTGCCGTGTACCGGGTTTTCGAGGCGCTCGACGAGCTCGTGACCATCGTCGAGGAGGCGCGCGGCGTCCCGATGACGGCCAGCTGCGTCGTGCCCCGGGGAGACGTGCTCGAACTCCTCGACGACGTTCGCGACGCACTGCCCGCGGAGATCGACGACGCCCAGGACGTCCTCGACAAGCGCGACGACCTGATCCACGCCGCCCGCAAGGAGGCGGGGGAGACGGTCGCCGGCGCGAACGCCGAGGCCGAGCGCGCGATCGCCGACGCGACCGACGAAGCCGAGCGCATCCTCGCCGACGTGCGGGCCCGCGCGGAGCAGTTGCTCGCCGACGCGCACGACCAGGCCGACCGCACGGTGGCGGCCGGCCAGGCCGAGTACCAGAACCTCACCGACCGCTCGCGCGCCGAGTCCGAGCGCATGATCCAGGCCGGCCGCGACGCCTACGAACGCGCCATCGAGGACGGCCGCGCCGAGCAGGCCCGGCTGGTCGCGCAGACCGAGGTCGTCCAGGCCGCGCACGCCGAGTCGGCCCGCATCGTCGACGAGGCCCACGCCGAGGCCGACCGCCAGCGCGCGGACTGCGACGCCTACGTCGACGGCAAGCTGGCGGAGTTCTCGGAGCTGCTGGCGACGACGCTCCGCACGGTCGACTCGGGCCGCAACCACCTGCGTTCCCCGGCGAACCTGCCGAGCTCGGGCGGCCGCCCGACCCTCTACGACTACCAGGTGTGACGAGCTTCTCGTCCGCTTCGCCGTCGGGGCGCTCTGGAGGGACCAGCTCAAAAGGGGTGGCGACCAGTGCGTACCCTGGACAGGATGTCCGAGAACAAGACCCCCCAGCTCGACGACCGCAGCCCGTGGGTGATCGACACCCGTGAGCTCGGCCGTCACGCCGGCCTCAGCCGCGCCGTCCAGCGCAGCGTGCCGGTGGAGACGCCGCTCGGCGTCCCCGATGTGATCACCATCGACGCCGGCTCCGAGCTCCGGCTCGACCTCCTGCTCGAGTCCGTCGTCGAAGGGGTGCTGGTCAGCGGCACCGCGAAGGCGACCGCCCACGGCGTGTGCGCCCGCTGTCTCGACCCGCTGACCGAGGAGGTCGAGGTCGAGGTCCAGGAGCTGTTCGCCTACCCGGGGTCGGTCACCGAGGAGACCACGGACGAGGACGAGATCCCCCGGCTGATCGACGACCGGATCGATATCGAGCCCACCGTGCGCGACGCCGTGGTGCTGGCCCTGCCGCTGGCGCCGCTGTGCACCGAGGACTGCGCCGGGCTGTGCATCGGGTGCGGCGTCAAGTGGGCCGATCTCGAGCCCGGACACGGGCATGAGAAGATAGACCCTCGGTGGGCCGCACTGGTCGAGCGCTTCGACGAGAATGCGGGCGAAAAGCCTGCGCCGGGCCCCGCTGAGCAAGCCTGACGAGCGCCAGCTCGTTCCGGAGGAAAGTTCGCTCGCACCGCGAGCAGACCGTCATAAGGAGATCTACTCGTGGCCGTCCCGAAGCGGAAGATGTCGCGATCCAACACGCGCTCCCGCCGCAGCCAGTGGAAGGCGGCTCCGGTGCAGCTGGTGCCCTGCTCCAACCGCGCCTGCAAGCAGCCGAAGCTCCAGCACATCGCGTGCCCGTCGTGCGGCCAGCACAACGGCCGCCAGGTCGTCGAGCCCGCCTGATCGGGTAGCCGATATGGGGGGCAAGACGCCCGGGGGACACGCAGCCGATCCGGCGCCGTTGCTCGAAGCGCTCGGGGTCGTTCTCGACCCCGAGTCGCTCCGGCTTTCGCTGACCCACCGTTCGTACGCGTACGAAAACGGGGGGCTGCCGCCGAACGAGCGGCTGGAGTTCCTCGGTGACGCCGTGCTCAGCCTCGTCGTCACCGATCACCTGTACACCACGCATCCCGACCTGCCCGAAGGCCAGCTCGCGAAGCTCCGCGCCAGCGTCGTCAACATGCACGCACTGGCGCGGGTGGCGCGCGGGCTCGGCGAGGGCGGGCTCGGGGCGCACCTGCTGCTCGGCAAGGGCGAAGAGCTCACCGGCGGCCGGGACAAAGCGAGCATCCTCGCCGACGGGCTGGAGGCGGTGATCGGTGCCGTCTACCTCGCGCACGGCATCGAGATCGCGCGCAAGCTCGTGCACCACCTCTTCGACGGTCTGCTCGCCGAAGCGCCGCTGCGCGGGGCCGGGCTCGACTGGAAGACGAGCCTGCAGGAGCTGACCGCGTCGGCCGGTCTCGGCGTGCCCGAGTACCGGGTCGAGGACACCGGTCCGGACCACCGCAAGGAGTTCACGGCCACGGTGCTCGTCGCGGGCCGTGCCCTGGGTGGTGGCACCGGCTCGACGAAGAAGGAAGCCGAGCAGAAGGCCGCGGAGACGGCCTGGCGCTCGCTTTCCGCCGAGCTCGAAGCCGAGAAGAAGGACAGCTCGGAGTCCTGATCACCGGGAACCTCTGTTGACGTTTTCCCGAACCGCTCAGTAGCGTGTGGACATCCGCCGCCCGGTGCTCACTGAGGAGTTTGGCGGATGCGTCTGTTCTTCGTTCCCCTGATCACAGCGGCACTCGTCGTCGTGCCCGGGCCCGCGGCGTCGGCCGCGCAGACCCGGGTCACTTCGCTGTCCGCACTCCAGTCCGCGCTGGACAAGGCGCAGCCTGGTGACACGATCGCCCTCGCCGACGGCTCGTACGCGGCGAGTTCGACGCTCTCGATCAAGCGGTCCGGCACGGCGTCCGCGCCGGTGACGATCACGGCCGAGCACGTCGGCAAGGCCACCATCACCGGCTCGAAGACGTTCTCCTTCGCCGGCGGCGTCTCGAACGTCGTGCTGCGGGGCTTCAAGTTCCGCAACGGCGCTTCGTTGAGCGTTCCCGCCGGGGCGTCGCACAACCGCTTGTCGCGCAACGACTTCCAGCTCACGAGCGACGGCAACTGGGTCACGGTGAACGGCGATGACACCGAGGTCGACCGCAACGTCTTCCAGAACCGCACCACCCAGGGCGTGTTCCTGCAGATCCTCGGGCCGTCCGACGCCATGGCGCAGAACGTCCACGTGCACCACAACTACTTCTTCAACCACCAGTTCTCCGGCGGGAACGGCGGCGAGTCGGTCCGGCTGGGGCTGAGCAACCACCAGTCCTACTCCGCGCACGCGGTCGTCGAGAACAACCTCTTCGAGAAGGCCGACGGCGACATCGAGGCGATCTCCGTCAAGTCGTCCGACAACGTGGTGCGCTACAACACGATTCGCGACAGCAAGGGCTACATCGTGCTGCGCCACGGCAACCGCAGCACGGTCGAGGGCAATGTGCTCTTCGGCTCCGGCATCCGGTTCCACGGCAACGACCACAAGATCGTGAACAACTACGTCGCCAACACCGGCGGCCGGGCGATCGTGTTCGGCTCCGGCGACGAGGCCGACAGCGGTCCGACGAGCAAGCTCCACGACCGCCCGGACCGTGTGACGGTCGCGTACAACACGGTGCTGGGCAGTTCGTCGGTGATCGACGGCGACGGCGGCGACTTCAAGCCGAAGGACTGCGTGGTCGCGGACAACATCGTCAAGGGGACTTCCGGCACGCTCGTCACGCTGCCCAGCGGGTCGACGGTCAAGTACGAAGGCAACATCACCTTCGGTGGGACGGCGGGGATCGCGTCGCGCAACGTCGACCCGAAGCTGGTCAAGGACGCCGCCGGGCTCTCCCGGCTGGCTTCGGGCAGCCCCGCGATCAACACGGGTGCGGGGTCGTACCCGTACGCGGCGAAGGACTTCGACCAGCAGGCCCGCACGGGCACCTTCGACGTCGGCGCCGACGAGTACTTCGCCACCGGGACGACCCGGGTTCCGCTGACGAAGGCGGACGTCGGCCCCACCGCGCCGTAGGGACCGTTCCGGCGGCGCCGTTGCGAACAGTGCCGTTGCGAACAGTGCCGTTCAAAAAGTGTCGTACCCGGCGGGCACAATGGCCGTATGCCCGAACTTCCCGAGGTCGAAGTCGTCCGGCTGGGCCTGCAGGTGCACGTCGCGGGGCGGACCATCCGCGAGGCGGAGGTCCTGCACCCGCGCGCCATCCGCCGGCACGCCCTGGGCGCGGAGGACTTCACGCAGCGGCTCGCCGGCACCCGCGTCGAGGCGGCGCGGCGCCGCGGCAAGTACCTGTGGCTGGAGCTGTCCGACAAGGAGGCGCTGCTGGCCCACCTGGGCATGAGCGGCCAGATGCTGGTCCAGCCCGAGGGCACGCCGGACGAGAAGCACCTACGGGTGCGGCTGCGCTTCGACGACGACGGGCCGGAGCTGCGCTTCGTCGACCAGCGGACGTTCGGCGGCCTGGCGCTCGACGACCTCAACGACGTGCTGCTCCCGGACACGATCGCGCACATCGCGCGTGACCCGATGGACCCGGAGTTCGACCTCGACGCGGCCGTGCGCGCGTTGCGGTCACGGCGCACGGAGGTCAAACGGGCGCTGCTGGACCAGACGCTGGTCTCGGGCATCGGCAACATCTACGCGGACGAAGCTTTGTGGCGCGCGCGGCTGCACTGGTCGCGGCCCACGGAGAAGCTGACCCTGGCGAAGGGCCGGGAGCTGCTGTCGGCGGCGTCGGACGTGATGGACGCCGCGCTGGGCGCGGGGGGCACTTCGTTCGACGCGCTGTACGTCAACGTCAACGGGCAGTCCGGGTACTTCGACCGGTCACTGGACGCGTACGGCCAGGAGGGGATGCCCTGTCACCGGTGCGGTACGGCGATCCGGCGGGAGCCGTTCATGAACCGCTCGTCGTTTTCGTGCCCGAGGTGCCAGCCCCGGCCGAGGGCGAACTCGGGTTGATAAATGGTGTTCGCCTTTCAGCTAGGATGAATACGCCTGGTAGCTGAGGGAGTGCATCGTGGTCAACGAGCCCGGAAAGTCGACGCTGGCCGAGAAGATCGACCGGCTGTTCCACGTGGTCCGCAGGCCCGATCGGGAGCCGTACAGCAACGAAGAGGTCGCCAAGGCGTGCCGCGCGGCCACCGGCGAGAGCTTTTCGACGACGTACTTGTGGCAGCTGCGCACGGGCCGCCGCGACAACCCGACCAAGCGGCACCTCGAAGCACTCGCCCAGTTCTTCGGGGTACCGCCGGCGTACTTCTTCGACGACGAGCAGAGCAGGAAGATCGCCGAAGAACTGGCCCTGCTCGGTGCCCTGCGCGACGCGGGGGTCCGGGACCTGGCGTTGCGCGCGGTGACGTTGTCGTCGGACGGGCTGGACACGATCAGCGACATGATCGACGCGATCGCCCGGAGGGAGGCCGGTCGCGCCGCCGCGAAGAAGGAGAGCTGAGGTGGCGGTGGCCGCGCAGGCCCGGCCGGGCTTCCGGTTCGTCCGCGGGAACCACGTTCGCCGCCCGATTTTTTCCAGCTGCGCAACCATAACGGCCCTGCCGCGTTGATCCGGCTGGAACCGTACGGCCGGGCGGGGCGAGGGAGACCTGACAGTGGCGCGACCATCCTTGCGGCGGCGACCCGCCCGCTCACTCTGGCGGCGTGCCCGTCAGGTGGCCGACGCCGTCAGCCTGCCGGAACCGTTCGACGCCGAAGACTTCGTCGCGGGGCTGGCCGCCGAGCGCGGCCGCCCCATCGAGCTGATGCCGGTCAGCGCGCCCGAAGGCGCGCCGTGCGGGTTGCTGATGAGCACCGAACGCGCCGACTACATCCTCTACCCGACCAACACGACCGCCCTGCACCGGCGGCACATCCTGCTGCACGAGGTCGGGCACCTGCTGTGCGGCCACGTCGGCCACGACGCCGGGGCCGACGGGGTGGCCATCGACGCCGCGGCCGGCCGGCAGCTGATGCCGAACCTCTCACCCGAGCTGGTCCGGCGCGTGCTCGGGCGCACCACCTACTCGGAGATCGAGGAGCGCGAAGCCGAACTCGTCGCGAGCCTGCTCGCCCAGCGGGTCGTCCGGCGCGCGGAGCCGCGCGAACCCGCACCCGGCGTCCCGGACGGCGTGCGGCGCTTCGATTCCCTGTTCGGCGGCCGGTCCCGCCGCCGGACGCCGTGATCGAAACCCTCACCTACTACCTGTGCGTGGCCGGCTTCGCCGGGTTCGGGTACAAGCTGATCGAGGCGCGCCACAGCCAGCCGGTGCGCACGATGTGGTTCCTCGCCGGCTTCGGCATCTGCATCGCCACGGGCATCCTGGTGCTGACTCCGGCGATGGAGGCCCTGCTCGGCCCGGGCCCGGTGGTCGAGTGGGTCGTGACACTGGCCGGCGACGAGCTGAGGCTGGCCGCGATCGGTTTCGCGGTCGCCTTCACGCAGTCGGTGTGGCGGGGCGAAGGCGCGCGGCCTGCCCCGCACGCGTGGTTCACCGCGGCGACGATGGTGCTGCTCGGCGGGTGTTTCGCCCTGTCCGAGCCGCGGCGCACCGGCGCCGAGACGGTGTTCTCCTCCGCCACGCTGCCGTTCGCGCTCGGCGACAAGGTCCTGTTCCTGCTCTACGGCTTGGTCAGCTTCGGCCTCCTGTTCGCGGTGTTCGTGCGCAGCGCGTGGCACGCGGAGCCGGGGCCGCTGCGCACCGGGCTGTGGCTGCTGGTCGCCGGCGTCGGCTCGGCGGCCGCGTGGACCTTCTGGGACGTCGGCGACGTCGTGCAGCTCGCACGGACGGCGCGGATCGGCGCCCGCGAGGACCTGCCGTCGTCGGTGCTCGCCGCGGTGACGATCGGTTTCGTCACCGCCGGCGCGACGCTCAGCGCGTGGTCGCCGGCGGTTTCGTCGGTGCTCGGCCGGCTCCGCGCGTACCGCGCCTACCGCCGGATCGAGCCGCTGTGGACGGCGCTGCGCACCGCGGTTCCGGGCATCGCGCTCGACCCGGGCCGCCGGCTGGCGGGCGGCGCCGAGTTCGCGCTGTACCGCCGGGTCATCGAAATCCGCGACGGCCACCTGGCTCTGCGAGCCCACTTCGACCCGGACCTCCCGGCCCGCGCGGAGGCGGCTGCGCAGCGCGCGGGAGTCCGCGAAGCCGAGGTGGCGGCCACCGTGGAAGCGGTGACCCTGGCGGCGGCGATCGAGGCAAGCCGCACGGGAAGGCGCTTCGACCGGACCCCCGGCCACGAAGCGGAACCGGATTCGGCCGCGGACGTCGCCGCCGAGGCGGCCTGGCTGATCCAGGTGAGCCGGGCCTGGCGCCGCAGCGACGCGCTGGTGGCGATGGTGTCCGGGTAGCGGACGGGAGCTTCAGCGCGGGTAGCGGGCTCCGTTCACGGTGACCCGCACCGTGTACAGCGAACTCGACGCGGTGATGAACAGTTCGTTCCCCCGCGCCCCGCCGAAGGTGAAGTTCGAGCAGATCTCCGGCATCCGCAGCTTGCCGATCCGCGTCCCGTCCGCCGCGAAGCAGTGCAAGCCGTCGTGGGCCGCGGCCCACACCTGGCCTTCGCTGTCCACCCGGACGCCGTCGAAACCGCCGCTGTCGCTCGTCGCGAAGACGTCGCCGCCCGTCAGCGTGCCGTTCTCGCCCACCTCGAACACCCGGAGGTGGCTCGGTTCCTGGCGGGTGTCGGCGATGTACAGCCGCGATTCGTCCGCCGAGAACGCCAGCCCGTTCGGCCGCGAAAAGTCGTCGGCGACGATCGTCACCGAGCCGTCCGGTGCGGCGCGGTACACGTGGCAGCCCCCGATTTCGCTCTCCGCGCGGTACCCCTCGTAGTCACTGTCGATGCCGTAACTCGGGTCGGTGAACCAGATGGACCCGTCCGAGTGCTCGACGACGTCGTTCGGGCTGTTCAGCCGCTTTCCCCGGTACTCCGAGGCCAGCACCGTGATCGAGCCGTCGTGTTCGGTGCGCGTCACCCGGCGTGGACCTTGTTCGCAGCTGATCAGCCGCCCCCGGCGGTCCACCGTGTGCCCGTTCGCGTACCGGGACGGCTGCCGGAACACGCCGACCTGCCCGGTCGTCTCGTCCCAGCGCAGCGTGCGGTCGTTCGGGATGTCGCTGAACACCAGGTAGCGGCCCGCCGGGAAGTACGCCGGGCCCTCCGTCCAGCGGCAGCCGGTGTGCAGGCGCTGCATCCACTCGTCGCCGTTCACGCGCGCGAACCGCTCGTCGAGCGCCTGGAAGTCCGTCTTGACCAGATCCATCTCTCACCCCTGGGTAAATCCTGTCTTCAGCATGGACCACCGCCGTGCGTACTACTGTGCAATGCGTGGTACCTTTCGAAGCGTAGGACTGGAGGTGCAGTGGAGATCAGTCAGCTGCTGAAGGGCGTGCTCGATCTCGCCGTCCTCGCGGTGCTTCGCGAGGAAGACGGCTACGGGTACGACGTCCTGAGAAGGCTCCGGGCCGCCGGCCTGGACGAGGTGGGGGATGCGTCGGTGTACGGGACGTTGCGCAGGCTGTACAAGGCCGGGCTGCTGACCTCGTACGTGGTGCCCAGCGAAGAGGGGCCCCACCGCAAGTACTACAGCCTGAACGAGCCGGGCTGGGCCCGGCTGGCGGAGTCGGGCAAGACCTGGCAGAGCTTCGCATCGACGATGAACGTGCTTTTGGGAGAGGCAGCATGAGCGACAAGCCGACCGCCGTGCGGGTGTACCTGGCGCGGGTCCGCACCGCGCTCGCCGACCTGCCCGACGGCGAGATCGAAGAGATCCTCGAGGACGTTCGCCCGCACCTGGTGGAACTCGAGGCCGAGCTGGGGGAGGGGGCGCGTGTCGAGGCCCTGATCGAACGGCTCGGCTCGCCCGAGAGCTACGCCGCCGAGCTGCGCGCCTCCGGTGGGTACCCGGCGCCGGGGGAGGGCGCCACCCAGGTGGTCGCGCCGACGGCCGCGCCCAGCCTGGTGAAGCCGCGGATCGCGTTCTGGGGCCTGGTGCTCTGCGCGCTGGCCCTGGCGCTGCTCGCGTTCGGCGCCGCCGTCACCGTCGACCCCGACGTGCTCATCGGCCTGCTGCTGTTCGCCCCGGTCTTCCTCGTCAGCCTGGTGCTGCTCCTGCGCGGCGGAGTCGAGCCGGTGCTGGCGCTGCCGGAAGTGGGGTGGCTGCGCACCACGATGGCCAAGGGGCGCGAGCAGGAGGACACCGGCAAGGTCCTGCGCTACCTCCGTTCGCTCAAGCCGGCGTGGTGGGTGCTGTGCGCCGTCGCGCTGCTCGCGTTCGGGCTGCTGTTCATGCTGCGGCACCGGGATGCGGTGCTGCTGCTGCCGTTCCTGATCCTCGCGGCCGCCGGGGGCTTGTGGGCGGGCCCGCGAGTGGGGGCCGACCGGCGGCTGCTGTGGGTGGCCGTGCCGGTTTCGGCGTTCGTCATCGGCGGCGCACTGGGCGGGTTCGGCGCCGTGATGGACCTCTTCGCCCGCGGGAGTTCGCCCTCGGGTTCATCGCCGTACTACTCGTCGTCGGCCGATCACTACGGCAACGACCAGCTGACCTACGGCGGCCGCGAGGTCGAGAACGTCTACGCCTTCGACGCCGACGGCAAGCCGCTGACGGAGGTCTACCTCTACGACGAAGAGGGCAGGCCGATCACGCTGACCCGCTACGCCTGCGAGTACTCGACCGGCGGCACGCGGAAGATCGGCGAGGACAACCGGTTCCCCCGGCCGAAGATCGAGCAGGGCGTCACCGACGACCAGGGCAACTACAACGGCTACAACGGGTACCGCGGCGCCTGTCGCGAGATCGCGGGCGTCCCGTTCAGCGCCGCGATCCCCAAGGTGACCGTGGCGGCCACCCCGTCGGCCACGACCACCAGCCCGCCGACCGCGGCGACGCCGACCAGGTAGGGGGCCGCTCCCGGCGTGTTCACCCGTTCCGAACGCGCCCGAAACGCCGGGTGAACGCGGGCGTGCTGAGCTGGGCGGGTGACGCCACCCACGGACACTTTCGCCCCGCGCACCCGGGTCGTCCACGGGTACGAGCGCGCCTACCGGATGGCCGGGCGCGGGCCGGCCCTGCTCTTCCTGCACGGCATCGGCGACGACTCGTCGACCTGGCTGGACCTGCTGGCGTCGCTGTCGGCCGACTTCACGGTGATCGCCCCCGACCTGCTCGGCCACGGCTCCTCGGCCAAACCGCGCGCGGACTACTCGGTGGCGGCCTACGCGTGCGGCATGCGCGACCTGCTGACCACCCTGGACGTCGACCGGGTGACGGTGGTCGGGCACTCGCTCGGCGGCGGCGTCGCGATGCAGTTCGCCTACCAGTTCCCGGAACGGTGCGAACGGCTCGTGCTGGTCGGCTCGGGTGGGGTCGGGGCGGGTGTCCACCCGCTGCTGCGCCTGGCCGCGGCGCCGGGGGCGGGGCTGGTGCTGCCGCTGCTGGGGACGCCGCCCGCGGTCGCGGCGCTGCGCGGGTTCGCCGGGCTGCTGCGGGTCTTCGACGACGCGGACCTCGACTACGTGCTGACCCGGTACGCGCGGCTGGTCGAGCCGGGCACGCGCTCGGCGTTCCTGCGGACGCTGCGCTCGGTCGTCGACTGGCGCGGGCAGGTGGTCAACATGCTGGACCGGTGCTACCTGACCGACGGCATCCCGACGCTGCTGGTGTGGGGCACGGAGGACCGGGTGGTGCCGAGCGGCCACGCGCTGCGCGCCCACCGGGCGATGCCGGGCAGCAGGCTGGTCCTCTTCGAGGGCGCGGGCCACTTCCCGCACCGGTCGGATCCGGAGCGGTTCCTGGAGATCCTGCGGGAGTTCCTGGCCGAGACGCCGCCGGCGCGGTACGACCGGGCGCAGTGGGGGGAGCTCCTGCGCGCGGGGCGTCCGGCGGAAGCTCCCGAGCCGGCGGGGCTCCCGGACGTGCCGGCGGTGTCCTCGGGCACCTGAGCAGCCCCCGTTTTCCACGCTACCGGCGGGCACCGACAGTGCCGGCGCGCTCCGTCCGGGCTGTCCACAGCACCGGGCGCTGCCGCGCTACCCCCGGGCACGGCGAAGGCCGCCTCCGGAAACGGCGGATCCGGGGCGGCCTTCGACGGTCCGTGGGTCAGTGGCCGAACGCGCTGCGCGCCGCCAGGTCCGCCAGCAGCGCTCGGCCCTTCTCCGCGTTGCGCGGCTGGGACAGGACGTCGTAGCGGCGGGCCACCAGCTGGCTCTGCGAGACGAACCCGCGCTTGTTCCGGTTCACCGCGTAGCCCAGCGCGCCGAAGAGCACGTTGAACCCGAGACCGGCGACGAGGCCGATCACGATCGGGACCATGCCGGCGCCGGGGTTGAGCAGGCTGAGCATCAGACCGAGGAACAGGCCGAACATCGCGCCGGACGTCGCCGCGCTGCCCAGGACCTTGCCCCACGACATCTTGCCCGCGATCCGCTCGACGAGCATCGGCTCGACACCCACGATCGTGACGTCGGTGACCGGGAAGTCGGTGCCCGCGAGGTGGTCGACCGCCCGCTGTGCCTGCTCGTAGGACTCGTACGAACCGATCGGCCAGCCGGTGGGCAGGGTCGGCAGCTGGGGCCGGGCCTGCTGCTGTCCGATCGTGCTCTGCTGCGTGAATGCTGTGGTCATCGATCTCACCTCTCTTGCCCTGTCCAACGTCCGGGCGTCGCGGTTTCCTCCCGCACGAGCGAATTCACAGACTCTTCTCAGCCGGGCAACCCGGACAATCCAACCATGAGCTCAATGGTTCAAGAAAATACCTTTTCTCGGGTTGACCCCGACCCGGTCACCGGGTAGGAAGGACCGGCAAAGGATTCATACCAAACCTTTGGGGCGACGATGGCACGCAGGCGAGGCATGCTCACGCTCGACGAACTCCGGGCGCGCGTGGACGCGGGCACGATCGACACGGTGCTCGTCGCGCTCACCGACATGCAGGGCAGGCTGCAGGGCAAGCGCTGCTCGGCCGAGTACTTCCTGGACGAGGTCGTCGGCCACGCCACCGAGGCCTGCAACTACCTCCTGGCCGTGGACGTCGACATGAACACCGTCGACGGGTACGCCCTCTCCTCCTGGGACAGCGGGTACGGCGACTTCGTGCTGCGCCCCGACCTCGAAACCCTGCGCGAGGTCCCGTGGCAGGAGGGCACCGCGCTGGTGCTGGCCGACGTCGAGCGCGTGCAGGGCGGGCCGGTGTCGGTGTCGCCGCGCCAGATCCTGCGCCGCCAGCTCGACCGGCTCACCGAGCGGGGCCTCGCCGCCTTCGTCGGCACCGAGCTCGAGTTCATCGTCTTCGACGACACCTACGAGGCCGCCTGGGACAAGCGCTACCACGGTCTCAAGCCCGCCAACCAGTACAACGTCGACTACTCGATGCTCGGCACCGCGCGGCTGGAGCCGCTGCTGCGCCGCATCCGCAACGACATGGCCGGCGCCGGGCTCTACCCGGAGTCCGCCAAGGGCGAGTGCAACCCCGGTCAGCAGGAGATCGCCTTCCGCTACACCGACGCGCTCTCGACGTGCGACAACCACAGCGTCTACAAGAACGGTGCCAAGGAGATCGCCGCGCAGGAGGGCAAGAGCCTCACCTTCATGGCGAAGTACAACGAACGCGAGGGCAACTCCTGCCACATCCACATCAGCCTGCGCTCGACCGAGGGCCGTGCCGTGCTGCCGGGCGACAGCGAGCACGGCTTCTCGAAGCTGATGGAACACTTCCTCGCGGGCCAGCTCGCCGCGCTGCACGAGCTGACGTACTTCCTCGCGCCGAACATCAACTCCTACAAGCGGTTCGTGCCCGGCAGCTTCGCGCCGACCGCGATCGCGTGGGGGACCGACAACCGGACCTGCGCCCTGCGCGTCGTCGGGCACGGCGAGTCGCTGCGGGTGGAGAACCGGGTGCCGGGCGGCGACGTCAACCCTTACCTCGCCGTCGCCGCGCTCGTCGCCGCCGGGCTCCACGGCATCGAGAACGAGTTGGAGCTGGAGGAGCCGTTCACCGGCAACGCCTACAACTCCGGCCGGGACACCGTGCCGACCACCCTGCCCGCGGCCGCCGCGGCCCTGGACGGCAGCGCACTGGCGCGCGCGGCCTTCGGCGACGACGTCGTCGACCACTACCTGAACGCGGCGAAGATCGAAATCGACGCCTGCAACGCGGCCGTCACCGACTGGGAGCTCGTCCGTGGCTTCGAGCGCCTTTAAGCCCGTCATCGGGCTGACGTCCTACCTGGAACCCGCGAAGTTCCTGGCCTGGGACACCGAAGCCGTGCTGCTGCACCGGGTCTACGTCGACTGCGTCGTCGCGGCCGGTGGTATCCCGGTGGTGCTGCCGCCGGTATCCGACGCGTACGACCGGCTGGTGTCCACTGTGGACGGGCTGGTGCTCACCGGCGGCGCCGACGTCGAACCCGCGCGCTACGGCCACGAGCCGCACCCGGCGACCTACGTCCGGCCGGAGCGGGACGCGTTCGAGTTCGGCCTGTTCGAAGCGGCGCGCACGGCGGGCAAACCGGTCCTCGGCGTGTGCCGCGGCCTGCAGGTGATGAGCGTCGCCCTCGGCGGCACCCTGGTCCAGCACCTGCCCGAGAGTGCGGGCACCACCGAGCACCAGCCTGCCCCCGCGACGTTCGGGACCAGCACGGTCCTGCTCGAGAACGGCAGCCGGGCGGCGGCGATCCTGGGGCGGGAGACGAAGGCCCGCTGCTACCACCACCAGGCCATCGACCGGCTCGGCACCGGCCTGGAACCGGTCGGCTGGGCCGCCGACGGCACGATCGAGGCCGCGGAAGTGCCCGGCGAGTTCACCCTGGGCGTCCAGTGGCACCCCGAGCAGGACAGCGACGACGTCCGGCTGTTCCAGGCTCTCGTCGACGCGAGCAAGGAGAGGGCATGACCACCAGTTTCGACGTCCTGAACCCCGCCACCGAGGAGGTGGTGCGGAGCGTCCCGCTGACCAGCGCCGAGGAGACCGACGCGGCGATCGCCCGCGCCCACGCGGCGTTCCCGGCGTGGCGTGACGTCGCCCCCGGCGACCGGGCGCGGCTGCTGCGCCGCTTCGCCGACGCCGTCGAGGCCGACCTCGAGCACCTCGCGCGGCTCGAGGTCGAGAACTCCGGGCACACCATCGGCAACGCCCGCTGGGAAGCGGGCAACGTCCGTGACGTGCTGAACTACTACTCCGCCGCGCCGGAACGCCTGATCGGCCAGCAGATCCCGGTGCCGGGCGGGATCAACGTCACCTTCCAGGAGCCCCTGGGCGTGGTCGGCGTGATCGTGCCGTGGAACTTCCCGATGCCGATCGCCGGCTGGGGGTTCGCGCCCGCGCTCGCCGCGGGGAACACCGTCGTCCTCAAGCCCGCCGAGCTGACGCCGCTGACCGCGATCCGGCTGGGCGAGCTGGCCCGCGAGGCGGGCATCCCCGAGGACGTCTTCCAGGTGCTGCCCGGCAAGGGGTCCGTGGTCGGGCAGCGGTTCGTCGACCACCCGGCCGTGCGGAAGGTCGTCTTCACCGGCTCGACCGAGGTCGGCAAGCAGATCATGGCGGGCTGCGCGGCGCAGGTGAAGCGCGTGACGCTGGAGCTCGGCGGCAAGAACGCCAACATCGTCTTCGCCGACTCCGACCTGGAGAAGGCCGCGGCGACCGCACCCTACGGCGTCTTCGACAACGCCGGCCAGGACTGCTGCGCGCGGTCGCTGATCCTGGTGCAGGCGAGCGCGTACGACCGCTTCATGGAGCTGCTCGAGCCCGCGGTGCACGGCGTCGTCGTCGGCGACCCCGGCGACGAGAAGACCGAGATGGGCCCGCTGATCTCGGCCGCGCACCGGGAGAAGGTCGCTTCCTACGTGCCCGGCGACGCGCCCGTCGCGATCCGCGGCACCGCGCCCGCGGGCCCCGGCTTCTGGTTCCCGCCGACCGTCGTCACCCCGCCGGACCTGCACCACCCGGTCGCGGCGGAGGAGGTCTTCGGCCCGGTCGTCGCCGTCGTGCCGTTCGAGCAGGAGGCCGACGCGATCCGGATGGCCAACACGACCGACTACGGCCTGTCCGGGTCGATCTGGACCCGCGACGCCGGCCGGGCGTTCCGGGTCGCCCGCGGCGTCGAAGCCGGCAACCTCTCGGTGAACTCGCACTCGTCGGTGCGCTACTGGACGCCGTTCGGCGGCTTCAAGCAGTCCGGTCTCGGCCGCGAGCTGGGCCCGGACGCCGCGGCGGCGTTCACCGAAACCAAGAACGTCTTTCTGAGCACGGAGGAGTAATGGTCCAGCGTTTCGAAGGCCGCGTCGCGGTCATCACCGGCGGCGCGAGCGGCATCGGGCTCGCCTCGGCCCGCCGCCTGGCGAGCGAAGGCGCGAAGGTCGTCATCGCGGACCTCACGCCGGCCGAGGGCAAGGCGGCCGCCGACGAGATCGGCGGCGCGTTCATCCAGACCGACGTCACCGACGCCGAGCAGGTCGAGAACCTGTTCCACAGCACGGTGGAGCAGTTCGGCTCGGTCGACGTCGCCTTCAACAACGCCGGCATCTCACCGCCGGAGGACGACTCCATCCTCACCACCGGCATCGAGGCGTGGGAGAAGGTCCAGCGGGTCAACCTGACGTCGGTGTACCTGTGCTGCAAGGCGGTGCTGCCGCACATGCAGCGGCAGGGTCGCGGTTCGATCGTCAACACGGCGTCGTTCGTGGCGGTGATGGGCGCGGCGACGTCGCAGATCTCCTACACCGCGTCCAAGGGCGGCGTGCTGGCGATGAGCCGCGAGCTGGGCATCCAGTTCGCGCGGGAGAACATCCGCGTCAACGCGCTGTGCCCCGGGCCGGTGAACACCCCGTTGCTCAAGGAGCTGTTCGCGAAGGACCCGGAACGCGCGGCGCGGCGCCTGGTCCACGTGCCCGTCGGCCGGTTCGCCGAGCCGTCGGAGATCGCGGCCGCCGTCGCGTTCCTGGCCAGCGACGACGCCAGTTTCATCACGGCGTCGCAGTTCCTGGTCGACGGCGGCATCTCCGGCGCGTACGTCACCCCGATCTAACGCCTGGTCGGTTTCTTGACGCCGTAGACCTCCCGCAGGTAGCTCCAGGCGGCGTTGAGCTTCTTGCGCTCTTCGGAGATCTCCTTTTCCCGGCGCCGCAGGATCCGGGTGGCGATCTCGGAGGAGAGGAAGGCGCCGGCGGCGAAGGTCAGCACGCCGACGATCAGGGTCAGGGCGACGATGGTGGTGGTCATGGTGACCAGCGTCGATGCCGGGTGGGCGATTCGTCCCTGCGCAAAGCTAGCCGGTTTCGTTAGCTTTGTGAGGTGACGCACTGGCGCGCCGACGAGTGGGCGGAAGCGGTCCGGGCCGGGATCCGTTCCCGGGGCCTTTCCCTGGACGAGGCCGCGCGGCGCATCGGCGTCCCGACGTCGACGCTGCGCAGCTGGATCGAGCACCGGCACGCGCCGAAGGTGACCGTCTTCGACCACTGGGCGCAGCTCGCCGAGGTCACCGGGCTCGGGGAAGCCGAGCTGCTGCGCGTCGCCGGCGTCCTGCCCGACTCGCTCGCTTCCCCGGTGCGCGTCGCGCAGGCGGCGAAGGCGCTGAGGGAAGGCATCGACCGGGCCGGGCAGTTCCTCCGGCAGGCGACCGCGCTCGTCTACTCCTCGCCCGGCACGCAGGTGGCCAACGCCATCGCGGCGTCGCCGATCGACTGGGAGATGCGGATCCGCTCCGCCACCCGCGGCGACGAAGTCCGCGTCACCTACCACCACTACGTCGGGATCGTGCCGCCGCGGGACTTCCCCCACGACGACGCCGAGGTGCGCCGCATCATCGAGCACGAGATCCTCGGGGAGCTGTGGCGGCCGCTGGGTCTCTACTGGCGGGTCGCCGAGGTGCACGACTGGCACGAGCCGCCCCGGTTGGTGATCCAGGTGCCGGAGCAGGAGGCGACGCGGCCGCCCGCGCCGTCACCGGTCGTCACCGCGCCGCCGGTGGTCGTGCTGTCGCCGATCTGGGGTTACGGCGAGCTGCTGGCGTCGCTGGTCGCCGACGGTCTCGGGTTCGGCAACGTCGACTTCCGCTACTTCGGCCTCCCCGACACGATGGCCGACCGGGTCCGGATCACCGCCCGCGAGCTGGCCGGGCCCGCGCCGCGGCTGGTGCACTCGGTGCCGCCGATCATGCTGCTGCACGGCCTCGCCGTGCCCGACCTGACCGGACGGCTCCCGGTGGTGGTCCGCTACGGCCCCCGCATGCGCGCGCGGGCCGCGCGTATCTACCGTGCCCCGCTGCTCGAAGCGGGGTTCGCGGATCCCCTGGCGGGAGCGCGGGCGATCGAGGAAGCCGTCTCGGTCCCGCCGGGCTGCGCGTACTTCGAGGTGACGCTGGCCGACGAGGACGTCTTCGACGGCGACCGCCCCTCGCTCGACCGGCTCAACGATTCGGTGGCGTGGTTCGCCGAGCAGATCGTCGAGCAGGTGCTGCTGACCGCGGGCCTGCCCCCGGTGCCGCTCGGCGGCCCGCTCAAACGCCTCGTCCTCTCGTCGGGCCGGGTCCGGCGGCCGCCCGCGCTGGCGGGCCGGGTGGTCCGCCGGATCGCCGGTCGAGCGCCGGTCGAGGACCGGTGTGGCGTTGCTCGGGAGAAGTAGACGGACCTCGAACCCGGCAGGTACGGTGGCCGCAACAACTGCAGATCGGGCCGTCGAGCCGAGGCGGGAGAGCCCTCACGAAGTCGGTGGGGCACCGAAGGAGCAAACTCCCCGGAATCTCTCAGGTACCTGCTACCGCTTCGCGCGAGGCCACTCTGGAAAGCAGGCGCACCCGCGCCTCACCCAAGGTGAAAGCCGTGTCACACACGGTGAAACTCTCAGGTGCCATGACAGAGGGGGAGTTCCCAGCGCACCGTTCTGTCCGGTGCCCGGCCCGAGGAGCTCCCCATCACGTCTACGCAGTTCGACGCCCGCCACATCGGCCCGTCCGAGGCCGAACGCGCGAAGATGCTGGCCGAGTGCGGCTACGGCAGCCTGGACGCCCTGGTCGGGGCGGCCGTGCCGAGTGCCATCCAGGCGACCCGCGACCTCGACCTCCCGCCTGCCGCGTCCGAAGAGGAAGCCACCGCGGAGCTGCGTGCCCTCGCCGCGCGCAACCGGCCGATGACGCAGATGATCGGGCTGGGCTACTCCGACACCGTCACCCCCGGGGTGATCCGCCGGAACGTCCTGGAGAACCCGGCCTGGTACACCGCGTACACGCCGTACCAGCCGGAGATCTCGCAGGGCCGCCTCGAGGCGCTGCTCAACTTCCAGACGATGGTCGCCGACCTGACCGGCCTGGCCACCGCGAACGCGTCCCTGCTGGACGAGTCGACCGCCGTCGCCGAGGCCGTCACGCTGATGCGCCGCTCGTCCAAGTCGAAGTCGAACAAGGTCGTGCTGGACGCCGAGTGCCTGCCGCAGACGATCGCCGTCGTGCGGACCCGGGTCGAGGCCCTCGGCATCGAGGTCGAGGTCCGCGACCTGCTGACCGGCCTGCCGGACGAGTTCTTCGGCGTCGTCGTCCAGTACCCCGGCGCGTCCGGCGTGCTGCGCGGCCACGGCTTCTACCAGGCGATTTCGGAGTCGGCGAAGGCCGCGGGCGCGCTGTTCACCGTCGCCGCCGACCTGCTCGCGCTGACGCTGATCGCCGCCCCCGGCGAGTTCGGCGCCGACGTCGCCGCCGGGTCGACGCAGCGCTTCGGCGTCCCGCTCGGCTACGGCGGTCCGCACGCCGGGTACCTGTCGGTCCGCTCCGGCCTCGAGCGTTCGCTGCCCGGGCGGCTGGTGGGTGTCTCGGTCGACGCCGACGGCAACTCGGCGTACCGGCTCGCGCTGCAGACCCGTGAGCAGCACATCCGTCGTGAGAAGGCGACGTCGAACATCTGCACCGCGCAGGTCCTCCCGGCCGTGCTGGCCGCGATGTACGCGGTCTACCACGGTCCCGACGGCCTGAAGAAGATCGCCCGGCGCGTCCACGGCCTGGCCGCGGGCTTCGCGGACGCCGTGCGTCAGGGCGGCGCCGAGGTGGTGCACGAGTCGTTCTTCGACACCGTCGTCGTGCGCGTCCCCGGCCGGGCCGCCGCGGTCCACGCCGCCGCCCGCGAAGCCGGGATCAACCTCGGCCACATCGACGCCGACCACGTCCGCGTCGCCTTCGACGAGGTCAGCACCCCCGCGATCACCGCTCAGGTTCTCCGCGCGTTCGGCGTCGAGGCGGAGGTGCACGACGGCGTCGCGCTGCCGAACGGGCTGGCGCGCGAGAGCGGCTTCATGGGCCACGAGGTCTTCGGCACCCACCGCTCCGAGACGGCGATGCTGCGCTACCTGCGCCGGCTGTCCGACCTGGACTACGCGCTCGACCGCGGCATGATCCCGCTCGGCTCCTGCACGATGAAGCTCAACGCCACCACCGAGATGGAGCCGATCAGCTGGCGCGAGTTCGCCGGCATCCACCCGTTCGCGCCGGCGGAGGACGCCGAGGGCTACCACGTCCTGGTGGCGCAGCTCGCGCAGTGGCTGGCCGAGGTGACCGGCTACGACCAGGTGTCGCTGCAGCCGAACGCGGGCAGCCAGGGCGAGCTCGCCGGCCTCCTCGCGATCCGCGCCTACCACCGGGCCAACGGCGACGAGGGCCGTGACGTCTGCCTGATCCCGTCGTCCGCGCACGGCACCAACGCCGCGTCCGCGGTGCTCGCCGGGATGCGCGTGGTCGTCGTCAAGTGCACCGACGAGGGCAACGTCGACCTGGCCGACCTGCGGTCCAAGGTGGACGCCCACCGGGACGCGCTCGCCGCGATCATGGTCACCTACCCGTCCACGCACGGGGTGTACGAGCACGGCATCGACGAGCTGGCGAAGATCGTCCACGACGGCGGCGGCCAGGTGTACGTCGACGGCGCGAACCTCAACGCCCTGCTCGGCCTGGCCAAGCCGGGTGAGTTCGGCGGCGACGTCTCGCACCTGAACCTGCACAAGACGTTCTGCATCCCGCACGGCGGCGGCGGCCCCGGCGTCGGCCCGGTGGCGGTGCGCGCGCACCTCGCGCCGTACCTGCCCAACCACCCGCTGCTGGCGCAGGCCGGTCCCGAGACGGGCGTCGGCCCGATCAGCGGCGCGCCATACGGCTCGGCGTCGATCCTGCCGATCTCCTGGGCCTACGTCCGGATGATGGGTGCGCCCGGCCTGACCACGGCCACGAAGGTCGCCGTGCTGGCCGCCAATTACGTCGCTTCGCGGCTGGCGCCGCACTACCCGGTGCTCTACACGGGCCAGGACGGCCTGGTCGCGCACGAGTGCATCCTCGACCTGCGGCAGATCACCAAGGAGACCGGTGTGACGGTCGACGACGTCGCTAAGCGGCTCATCGACTACGGCTTCCACGCGCCGACGATGTCGTTCCCGGTCGCCGGGACGCTGATGGTCGAGCCGACCGAGTCGGAGGACCTCGGCGAGATCGACCGGTTCTGCGCCGCGATGATCGCCATCCGCGCCGAGATCGACGAGGTCGCGAACGGTAAGTGGAGCGCGGAGGAGTCGCCGTTGCGTGGGGCACCGCACACCGCGGAGACGCTGGTCGGGGCGTGGGACAAGCGCTACGACCGTGAGCTGGCCGTGTACCCGGCGGGTGTTTCGCGGAAGAACAAGTACTGGCCGCCGGTGCGTCGCATCGACGGCGCCCGCGGCGACCGTAACCTCGTGTGCTCGTGCCCGCCCCTCAACGCTTACGAAGGCTGATCCTGTCGTGTCGAAAGAGACCTCCCTGCACGGAGTCCACAAGGGACTCGGTGCGCTGTTCACCGACTTCGCCGGCTGGTCGATGCCGGTCCGCTACGCCAGCGAACTGGCCGAGCACAAGGCCGTCCGCGAGGCGGCCGGGCTGTTCGACCTCTCGCACATGGCCGAAATCCACGTCACCGGCAAGCAGGCGGCGGACGTCCTGGACTTCGCGCTGGTCGGCAACCTCACCGGCGTCAAGCCGGGCCGCGCGCGGTACACGATGATCTGCAACGCCGAGGGTGGCGTGCTGGACGACCTGGTCGTCTACCGGCTGGCCGACGAGCACTACCTGGTCGTGGCGAACGCCGGCAACGCGCAGGTCGTCGCGGACGCCCTCGCCGAGCGGGTCGCGGGCTTCGACGCGAAGGTCGACGACCGGTCGGAGACGACCGCGCTGATCGCGGTCCAGGGCCCGGAGGCCGCGGCGATCATCGGGGCCGTCACCGACGCGGACCTGACGTCGCTCAAGTACTACGCCGGCGTCCCGGCGGTCGTGAAGGGCCACGAGGTCCTGCTCGCCCGCACCGGCTACACCGGCGAGGACGGCTTCGAGCTGTTCGTGAACGCGGACGAGGCCCCCGCGGTCTGGCGGCTGCTGCTGGAGGCCGGCGAGCCGCACGGCCTGGTCCCGGCGGGTCTCGCCTGCCGCGACACGCTGCGGCTGGAAGCCGGGATGCCGCTCTACGGCAACGAGCTCACCGTCGAACAGAGCCC
The DNA here is from genome assembly GCF_040638285.1 of Amycolatopsis sp. NPDC026612. NCBI lineage: Bacteria > Bacillati > Actinomycetota > Actinomycetes > Pseudonocardiales > Pseudonocardiaceae > Amycolatopsis > Amycolatopsis sp. NPDC026612. The sequence goes on along the minus strand of NZ_JBEZYB010000058.1, from coordinate 2,121 downwards.
CTTCGAAGCCGGGCTCGGCCGCGTCGTCAAGTTCGAGAAGCCGGGCGACTTCGTCGGCCGCGCGGCATTGGAACGCCGTGCGGATGCGGACGTCCCGCGCGTGCGGGTCGGCTTGCGCGGCGCTGGTCGTCGTGCGCCGCGGCACGGCTACGCGGTGCTGGCCGACGGTACCGGGATCGGCGAGGTCACCAGCGGCGCGCTGTCGCCGACGCTCGGTTACCCGATCGCCATGGCGTACGTCGATCGGGCGTACGCCGAGCCCGGCACCGAGCTCTCCGTCGACATCCGGGGCAGGATCGAGCCCGTCGAGGTCGTCGCCCTGCCCTTCTACTCCCGCGCGTAAGGATCTGCTGAACCGTGAGCATCCCCGAGAACCTGCAGTACACCAAGGAACACGAGTGGCTGAGCGTCTCCGACGGTGTCGCCACCGTCGGCATCACCGCCTTCGCCGCCGAGTCGCTCGGTGACATCGTGTTCGTCCAGCTGCCCGAGGCGGGTTCGGCGATCACCGCCGGCGAGGTGTTCGGCGAGGTCGAGTCGACCAAGTCGGTCAGCGAGCTGTACGCGCCGGTCTCCGGCGAGGTCGTCGAGGTGAACGGCACCACATCGGACACCCCCGAGGTCATCAACTCCGACCCGTACACCGAAGGATGGCTCCTGAAGGTGCGTCTGACCGGCGACGTGCCCGACCTGCTCGACGCCGCCGCGTACGCCCAGCTCACCCAGGAGAACTGATGACGACGTTCGACCAGCACCTGTCCGAAGTCGACCCCGAGGTCGCCGCGGCCGTCGCCGACGAACTGAACCGCCAGCAGTCCACCCTGGAGATGATCGCCTCCGAGAACTTCGCCCCGGTGGGCGTGCTCGAGGCGCAGGGTTCGGTGCTGACCAACAAGTACGCCGAGGGTTACCCGGGCCGCCGCTACTACGGCGGCTGCGAGCACGTCGACGTCGTCGAGCAGCTCGCGATCGACCGGGCGAAGGCCCTGTTCGGCGCCGAGCACGCCAACGTCCAGCCGCACTCCGGCGCGCAGGCCAACGCCGCCGCGATGGTCGCCGTGCTCAAGCCGGGCGACACGATCCTCGGCCTCGACCTGGCCCACGGCGGCCACCTGACGCACGGGATGAAGATCAACTTCTCGGGCAAGCTGTACAACGTCGTCGCCTACCACGTCGACAAGGAGACCGGCATCGTCGATCTCGCCGAGATCGAGCGCCTGGCCGTCGAGCACAAGCCGAAGCTCATCATCGCCGGCTGGTCCGCCTACCCGCGGCAGCTCGACTTCGCCGAGTTCCGCCGCATTGCCGATCTCGTCGAGGCGCGGCTGATGGTGGACATGGCGCACTTCGCCGGGCTGGTCGCGGCCGGGCTGCACCCGTCGCCGGTGCCGCACGCCGACATCGTCACCACGACCACGCACAAGACCCTCGGCGGCCCGCGCGGCGGGCTCATCCTCTGCCGCGAGGAGCTGGCGAAGAAGATCAACTCCGCGGTGTTCCCCGGCCAGCAGGGCGGGCCCCTCGAACACGTCATCGCGGCCAAGGCCGTCGCGCTGAAGATCGCCGCGAGCGACGAGTTCCGCGAGCGGCAGCAGCGCACCCTCGAAGGCTCGCGGATCCTCGCGTCGCGGCTCTCGCAGGAGGACTGCGCGTCCGCCGGGGTGCGCGTGCTGACCGGCGGCACCGACGTCCACCTGGTGCTGGTCGACCTGGTCCAGTCCGCCTTGGACGGTCAGCAGGCCGAGGACCGGCTGCACGAAGTCGGCATCACGGTCAACCGCAACGCCGTCCCGTTCGACCCGCGCCCGCCGATGATCACCTCCGGCCTGCGGATCGGCACGCCGGCGCTGGCCACCCGCGGCTTCGGCGCGGACGACTTCGCCGAGGTCGCCGACGTCATCGCCGAGGCGCTCAAGCCGGACTTCGACGACGCTGTGCGGGCCAAGCTCCGCGACCGCGTCGAGACGCTGGCCAAGAAGCACCCGCTGTACGCGGACCTGTCCCGATGAGCGCCGCCCAGCCCGAGGGCCGGAAGCTGCTGCGTCTCGAGGTTCGCAACAGTGAGACGCCGATCGAGAAGAAGCCGCCGTGGATCAAGACGCGGGTGCGGATGGGTCCGGA
>NZ_JBEZYB010000057.1:0-52884 GCF_040638285.1 Amycolatopsis sp. NPDC026612 | reverse complement strand
TCCAGGTTTCCGCTGGGCGTGCGACCGCGAGGTCCTCGTACCGGGTTGTACTCGGACCTTGCGGCCGTGCGTCCAGCGGGAAGCTGGGCCGTCGATACCCCCGGAGGACTTCCGACGGTGACCACTTAGGAGGGGGTCACGCCGTGGGGTCCGAGACGACGAGGACCAGCGAGCCCTCGAACGCCGGCTGCTCGCGCAGCTTGCCGTAACGGCGTTCCCACGTGCCGTCGTCGAGGTCGTGCCGCAGTTCCGCGGCGAAGCGGTGGTGCACGCGGTCGTCGACGAAGCTCCACGCCGAGCACGACAGCCGCGCGCCCGGGTCCAGGAGACGTTCGGGGCGCGCGTAGTAGGCCTCGTTGAAGCCGTCGGTGCAGTCGATGGGGATCGGCACGCCGATGACCTCGGTGTGGCCGCCGAGGCCGTCGGCGATGTCGTCGATCGACGGGTAGCGCCCGGCCTCGGTCTCGATCACTTCCGGCGCGTAGTCGAGCAGCCAGAAGCGGCGCAGCAGCGCCGGGTCGCAGGTGAGGATCGCGACCGGACCGCGCGTGACGCGCCGCACTTCCTTGAGGCCGGCCCACAGGTCGTTCCACTGGTGCACGCTGAACGTGCTCATCGCGCCCTCGAACGCCCGGTCCGGGAACGGCAGCTTCTCGGCGACGGCGTCGACCGCCGGTGGCAGCCCCGCCGGCCGCTGCGCGCGCATCGACGCCGACGGCTCGACCGCCGTCACTTCGCGGTCTTCGGGTTCGTACGCGCCGGCGCCCGCACCGATGTTCAGCACGGTCCGCGCGTCCCCCAGCGCATCGGCGATGTACCGGCCGATGCGGGGATCCGGCTTGCGGTAGTCGGTGTAGACCCCGCCGATCGCGCCGTAGTCCGCGTCCCCGGCACTGCCGTCCGCACGTCGCTGGCTCATGCCCGAAAACTATCAGCGCGGGCCGCCGGTGCCGGTGTTGCTCCGCGGGATGCAAGCGAACGTCCGACATCCAGCGCAGTCGTCAGTTCCTGTCGCAAACTTGCGTAAGTTCGTCCAACTATTGCGGTTTCTTGTCCAGGATTCGTATGATCCCGGTCACAGAGGTCCCCACCAGCTGCGGAAAGGCCAGTGCCGCCCATGACTCCCAGCTCTGTCTTCAGCGCGCCCGAGAGTGCCCTCAAGGCGCGATTCGGCGCCCTCGCCGCCGCGGTGATCGCCGCGGCCGGTCTCACGATCGCCGCCGTTCCCGCGGGCAGCCCGGCGCTCGCGGCGAGCCGCGGCGCGTCCGTGCCCTTTCTCGAACAGGAAGCGGAAACCGCGGCGACGAACGGTTCGGTCATCGGCCCGAACCGCGCCGCGGGCACCCTCGCCGGCGAAGCGTCCGGCCGGAAGGCGGTGACCCTGTCCGGCCAGGGCCAGTACGTCGAGTTCACGCTCACCGCGCCGGCGAACTCGATCGACTTCCGGTACAGCGTCCCGGACTCCGCGAACGGGACGATCTCGCTCTACACCGGCGGTGCCCACAACCGGGACATCCCGCTGACGTCGAAGTGGGCCTGGTACTACGGCTCGTACCCGTTCACCAACAACCCGGGTGACGGGCACGCACACCACTTCTACGACGAGACCCGCGCGCTGCTCGGCACGTCCTACCCGGCCGGGACGAAGATCCGGCTGCAGGTCGACGCCGGTGACCTCACCCCCGTCACCATCGACCTCGCCGACTTCGAGCAGGTCGGCGCGGCCGCCGCCCGCCCCGCGAACTCGGTGTCCGTCACCGATTACGGCGCCACCGCGGGTGACACGAGCGACGACGCTTCGGCGTTCGACGCGGCGGTCGCGGCGGCCCGCGGCCAGGGCAAGGAGGTCTGGATCCCGTCCGGGACGTTCACCCTCGGCCACCACGTCACCGTCGACCAGGTGACGATCCGCGGCGCCGGGCCGTGGTACTCGGTGCTGACCGGCCCGCGCGCCGGGATCTTCGGCAAGGGCGAACCGGCGAGCTGCGGGACGTCGACGTACCCCGGCAACCCCGCGGTCCCCGGTACCAGCAGCGCGGTGAAGCTCTCCGACTTCGCCATCATCGGCCAGGTCGACGCCCGTGTCGACTGCGACCAGTCGAACGCCATCGGCGGCGCGCTGGGCGGCGGCTCGGTGGTGCGGAATCTGTGGCTGCAGCACACGAAGGTCGGGCTGTGGCTCGACGGGCCGTTCGACGGGCTCACCGTGTCCGGCAACCGGATCCTCGACCAGACCGCCGACGGGCTGAACCTGCACCAGGGCATCAGCAATGCACTGGTGACGAACAACTTCCTGCGCAACACCGGCGACGACGGCCTGGCCATGTGGTCCGAGCACGACGCCGACCACCACAACACGTTCTCCTTCAACACCGTGCTGCTGCCGATCCTCGCCAACAACATCGCGGTCTACGGCGGGCACGACAACACCGTTTCGGACAACGTCGTCGCCGACAACCAGGACCAGGGCGGCGGCCTGCACATCGCCAACCGCTTCACCGCGGTGCCGCTCTCGGGCACCACGACCGTCACGCGCAACACCGCGATCCGCACCGGCGTGCTCGACTCGAACTGGCAGTTCGGCGTCGGCGCGCTGTGGTTCGACGGCCGCGACTCGGCCATCACCGGCCGGATCGACGTCACGGACAACGACCTGCTGGACAACAACTACGAGGCGATCCAGTTCATCGACGGCGCCACCACGGACGTCCACTTCGACGGCGTCCGGATCACCGGCGCCGGCACGTTCGCCTGGCAGCTGCAGTCGAAGCCGTCGGGCTCGGTGAAGAACGTCGTCGCGACCGGGATCGGCCGGGCCGGTGTCTACAACTGCCTGGGCCCGGACGCGCTGACCGGGCTCGCCGACCAGGGCGGGAACTCGGGCTGGAGCACGACGTACTGCGGCTCGTGGCCGACGCCGGTGTACGGGTCCGACAACGGCGGCACGACGACTCCGCCGACCACCACGCCGACCCAGCCGGGTGGGAACCTGGCGCTGCACAAGAGCGTGAGTGCGTCCGGCTCCCAGGGCGGTTTCCCGCCGGGCAACGCGGTCGACGGCAACGCGAACTCCTACTGGGAGAGCACGAACAACGCGTTCCCGCAGTCGCTGACCGTCGACTTCGGCAGCACGGTCAGCGTCTCCCGGCTGGTGCTGAAGCTGCCGCCGTCGTGGGGCGCGCGCACCCAGACGCTCTCGGTCAACGGCGTCAAGGCCGCGGCGACCTACACCTTCGACCCCGCGTCCGGCAACACCGCGACCGTGACCTTCCCGGCGACCTCGGCGCGCACCCTGCGGCTGACCTTCACCGGCAACACCGGCTGGCCCGCGGGGCAGCTGTCCGAACTCGAAGCCTATTCGTCCTGAACCCCGTGAGAAAGGTGACGACGATGTCCCCCACTCCCCGGCGCCACGCGGCTTTGCTGGCCGCAGCGCTCGCCGCGGCCGGCTTCACCGTGCTGACCGGTGCCACTCCGGCGGCCGCGGCCACCTGCCCCGCAACGGCGTCCGGCGGCGCGAGCGTGCCGTTCCGCACCGTCGAGGCCGAGTGCTCGGCGACCAACGGTTCGGCCGTCGGCCCCGACTACACCCAGGCCACCATCGCTTCGGAAGCGTCCGGGCGGCAGGCCGTGAAGATCACCACCGGCCAGTACGTCGAGTTCACGTTGCCCGCCGCGGCCAACGCGATCAACGTCCACTACAACCTGCCCGACGGCTCGTCCGGCCGGCTCACGGTGTCCGTCAACGGGACCAAGCCGGCGCTGCCCGTGACTTCGCGCTATTCCTATGTGGACACCAGCTGGATCCCGGGCGCGAAGACGCACCACTTCTTCGACGACGCCCGGCTGCTGCTGGGCCAGAACCTGGCCGCCGGGGCGAAGGTGCGGGTGGAGGCCGACCCGGGTGACGTCGGCCAGGCGACCATCGACCTCGCCGACTTCGAGCAGGTCGGCGGCGCGGGCGCGAAACCGGCGAACGCCCTGTCGGTCACCGACTACGGCGCCACCGCGAACGACACTTCGGACGACTCGCAGGCGTTCCGGAACGGCCTGGCCGCGGCCCGTGCGCAAGGCCGGGAATTGTGGGTCCCGCAAGGGCGGTTCGAGATCGGCTCGGCCCTGCAGATCGACCAGACCACGGTCCGCGGCGCGGGTCAGTGGTACACCGTGCTGCACGGCAACAACATCTTCAACAACGGCAGCGCGTCCGGGAACATCAAGCTGTACGACTTCGCGGTGTTCGGTGACGTGACCGAGCGCAACGACGGCAGCCCGGACAACGCGTTCCACGGCGTCCTCGGCACCGGCTCGGTCGTGTCCGGGCTCTGGATCCAGGACACGAAGTGCGGGCTGTGGCTGATGAACGGCGCCTCGTCGAACCTCACCATCGAGAACAACCGCATCCTCGACACCCAGGCCGACGGCGTGAACTTCGACGGCGCCGTCACGAATTCGACGCTGCGCAACAACTACCTGCGCAACAACGGCGACGACGGGCTCGCGCTGTGGTCCAACGGCCAGGCCGACTCGGGCAACACCATCGCGAACAACACCGTCGTGCAGCCGAACCTGGCCAACGGCATCGCCCTGTACGGCGGATCGAACAACACCGTGAGCGGCAACCTCGTCCAGGACACCAACGCCCTCGGCGGCGGTTACCTGGTGGCGAACCGGTTCAACTCGGTGCCGCTCGGCGGCACGATCGCGGTGTCGGGCAACACGGCCTTGCGGGCCGGGGCGCTGGACCCGAACTGGCAGTTCGGCGTCGGCGCGCTGTGGTTCGACGCGCGTGACCAGGCGATCACCGGCGTGACGATCCGCGTCACCGGGTTCACCGCGATCCAGAGCCCGTACGAGGCGATCCAGTTCATCGACGGCAACGGCGCGGGCAAGCCGATCCAGGGCATCACCATCGACGGCGTCTCCGTGCAGGGCGTGGGCACGTTCGTGGCGCAGTCGCAGACGCAGGGCTCGGTGTCGATCAGCAACCTGACGGCGTCCGGCGTCGGCGTGACCGGGACGTACAACTGCCCCTACCCGGCGTCGATCCCGAAGATGACGTTCGGCGGGTCCGGCAACACCGGCTGGACCGGGACCTGGAGCGACTGCTCGACCTGGCCCGCACCGAACTCGGGCCCGCCGCAGCCGCCGCAGCCCGGCACCAACCTCGCCCGCGGCAAGGCGATCAGCGCGTCGGGTTCGCAGGGCGGGTTCCCGCCGTCGAACGCCAACGACGGGGACGCGAACTCGTACTGGGAAAGCACGAACAACGCGTTCCCGCAGACGCTGACGGTGGACCTGGGCGCGGCGGCGTCGATCAACAAGGTGACGCTGAAGCTGCCGCCGTCGTCGGCCTGGGGCGCGCGCACCCAGACGGTGACGATCTCCGGCAGCACCGACGGCGGTTCGTACACGACACTGGTGGGTTCGCGCGGCTACACGTTCGACCCGGCGTCCGGCAACACGGCATCGGTGTCGTTCGCGACGACGTCCCAGCGCTTCGTGCGGCTGACGTTCACCGGCAACACCGGCTGGCCCGCCGGCCAGGCGTCCGAGTTCGAGGTGGCGGCCGCCTAGTGTGACGAAACGGCACGGCGGCTCGACCGTTCCGCACGGACCGGCCGGGCCGCCGTGGCCTGCATTAGTCTCGCCGGGAGATCATCCCGGGAGGACCAGTGCCGCGTCTGCTGCTCGTCGAGGACGACGAGGCCCTGGCCGAAGCGCTTTCCCTGGCGCTGCGCGCGCTGGGCCACGACGTCGTCCACGCCCCCACCGGCGAGGACGCGCTGACCGCACTGGACGACGCCGAATTCGTCCTCCTCGACGTCATGCTGCCCGGCATCGACGGCTTCGAGGTCTGCCGCCGGATCCGCGCCCGCAGCCGGCTGCCGATCGTGCTGCTGACCGCACGCGGCGACCCGATCGACGTCGTCGCCGGGCTCGAATGCGGCGCCGACGACTACGTCGTCAAGCCGGCGGAACCGCGCGTGCTCGACGCACGGATCAAGGCGATCGGCCGCCGCGCGCAGCCGGCCGTGCCGGAAGCCGGGCTGCTGCGGGTGGGCGAGCTGGCGATCGACGCCGCCGCGATGAGCGTCACCCGCGCCGGCGAGGAACTCGCGCTGACCGCCACGGAGATCCGGCTGCTCGTCGAGTTCGCTGAGCACCCGAACCAGGTGCTCAGCCGCCAAGTGCTGCTCAAGCGCGTCTGGGACTACGGCTACGTCGGCGACTCGCGGATCGTCGACGCGGCGGTCGCGCGGCTGCGGGCGAAGGTCGAGGGCGACCCGGCGAACCCGGTGCTGCTGCGGACGGTCCGCGGCCTCGGCTACCGCCTGGTGACGAAGTGAGGCTCCCGGCCGTCAGCCTGCGAACGCGGATCGTGGCGGCGATCGTCGGCATGACCACGACGGCGACGGCGGTCATGGCCTATTTCGCCTATCAGGTGCAGTCCGGCGACGTGGTGCAGGCGTTCACCATCTCCGCCGAGTCCCGGATGGTCACCGACGCCATCGACCTGCAAAGGGAAGTCTACCGGGTCCGGCCCGAAGAGCGAGCCGGAGCGATCTTGCGCATGCTCAAGGAGCGCCCCGTCGGCTGGCTGCTCGTGAGCAAACCACCCGGCAAGCCGTTCACCACGATCGCCCGCGCGTCACTGTGCTCGCCCCGCTCCGGTGCGATCTCGCTGAACACCGCGCGGACCACGGATCCGGCGACCGGCCGTCCGGTGCTGGTCGTGAGCCGCGACTTCGCCACCACCAACTACTTCCTCGTCCAGTTCTTCGACCTCGGCGTGCTGGAAACCGATCTCTTTGCGCTGCGCCGGAATCTGGCGCTCATCGCCCTCGGGGTGAGTGTGCTCGGCGTCGGGGTCGCGCTCCTGATCGGCCGCCGGATCCGCCGTCCGATCAAGGCGTTGTCCGCGGCCGCCGACGAACTCGGCGCGGGCGCACTCGGCACCCGCGTCCCGGTCAAGGGCCGCGACGAGGTGGCCGCGCTCGCCGCGTCGTTCAACACGATGGCCGCGCGGCTCGGCGAATCCATCGACGAGCTGCACGCGAAAGACCGGCAGCAGCGGCGGTTCGTCGCCGACGTCGCCCACGACCTGCGGACCCCGCTGGCCTCGATGATCGCCACCGGCTGGCGAAGCTCGTCGAAGACCTGCTCGAGATCGCCAGCTTCGACGCCGGCAAGGCCGATCTGCGGGTGGCGCCCGTCGACCTCGCCGGCCTGGTCGCCGACGCCGCCGAAGTCACCGGGGTCCAGGCCGTCGTGACGGCGAGCGGGGACGTCACCGTCGTGGCCGACCCGCGGCGGGTGCACACCGTGGTGGCGAACCTGCTGAGCAACGCGGTCCGGCACGGGGCCGCGCCGGTCACGGTCACCCTCGACGGCACCGGTGACGACGTCGTCGTGCGGGTCGCCGACGCCGGTCCGGGTGTCCCGGAAGACCTGCTGCCGATCCTGTTCGACCGGTTCACCCGCGGCGACCACGCGCGTCAGGCGACCGAGGGCAGCGGGCTCGGGCTGGCGATCGCCCGGGAGAACGTGCTGGCGCACGGGGGATCGCTGGTCGCGCACAACGACGGCGGTGCCGTGTTCACCGTGCGGCTGCCCCGGGGTGCCGAGAACGCCTGACCGACGGTCAGCTCGCGCGGGTGCTGCGCGTCGAAGTACGGCAGCGGCAGGGAGGCGAGCAGCACCGCGGCGGCGAGCAGCGGGAGCGGGCGAAGGCCCCGTGCCGGGCTCAGCCACAGCACCACGGCGAAGTTGACGACCAGCAGGAACCCCCAGCGCGCCCAGTCCCAGCCGGCGAAGGCGAGCAACGCCGGCGCCGCAACCGCCGCGACGGCGAGCGCGTCGAGGCGTTGCAGCAGGGCGCCGAGCACGACCACAGCGAAGATCGGGGCCACGCACAGCAGGACCCCGGTGATCGAATACAGCTGCCAGCTCTGGCTTTGGGTGCGCTCGAACAAGGCCAGCGCGTCGGCTCGCGGGGTGAAATCCGCGGTGGCCATCGCAGTCTGGAGCCGCGCGACCGCGCCCGCGCTCGACGCCGGGAGCGCGAGCACCGCGAGCTCCGCCACGACCGGCGTCATGAGCAGCATCGCCGTGGTCCGCATCGAGGAGCGCCGCAGCAGTACGACCGCGAAGACGGGAAGGACGGTGAGCGCCGCGATCTCGTGGGTGAGCACCGCGGCCGTCAACAGCCCGGAGGCCACCGCCGGCCGGCGCGGCAGCTGCCACAGCGCGGCGAACAGGAGCAGGGACAAAACCTGGTCGAAGTAGCCGGCTTCGTGGAAGAGGAAGCCGCCGGAGGGCAGCAGCAGCCAGCCGACGACCAGGAGCTTCCGGCCCGGGTGCCGGGCGCGGACGAACGCGACGGTCACCACCCCGAGCACCGCAGCGAGGACGGCGAGCGCGGCGGCCGCGAACACCCAGTACGCGTAACCGGTCGCGAGGGCGAGCGGGTGGAGCAGGGTGCCGACGAGGAACCGGCGGTGGAAACCGCCGGTCAGCGAGACAGCTTCGAGCGTCACGGCCCAGTCGCCCGGCAGCCGGAACCCGCGGTAGGCGGCGAGGAGCAGGGCGAGCGCGAAGAGCGTGTTGAGGCCGCGGGTGGTCGTGGCACGGTCGAGAGTGGTGGTCACGTCGGCCAAGCTAGGAACGGAATGTGCGTGCTCCGCGACTGTTGATCGACAGCTCGGCGCCGGTTCCACACGTCGTACTTTTGCGGTCGGTTGCTGTAAAGTTTCAGCCATGACGCGTCGCCTTGCCGAAGTCGCCCGCCAGGTCGGGGTCAGCGAAGCCACGGTCAGCCGGGTGCTCAACGGCCGGTCCGGGGTGTCCGCGAGCACCCGCGCGGCCGTGCTCACCGCGCTGGACGTGATGGGCTACGAACGGCCGACCCAGCTGCGCGGCGAGCGCGCCCGGCTGGTCGGGCTGGTCCTGCCCGAACTGCAGAACCCCATCTTCCCGGCGCTGGCCGAGATCATGGGCAACGCCCTCGCCCAACAGGGGTTCACGCCGGTGCTCTGCACCCGGACCGCGGGCGGGGTGTCCGAGGCGGAGTACGTCGAACTGCTCCTCCAGCAGCAGGTTTCCGGCGTGGTGTTCGCCGGCGGGCTGTACGCGCAGGCGGACGCGGTCCACTCGCACTACCACCACCTCGTGGAGCGGCGGCTGCCGACGGTGCTCATCAACGCCGCGGTCGACCACCTCGGGCTGCCGCAGGTTTCCTGCGACGACGCGGTGGCCGTCGAGCAGGTCGTCGGGCACCTCAGTTCGCTCGGGCACGAGAAGATCGGCCTGGTGCTGGGTCCGTCCGACCACGTGCCGTCGCGCCGCAAGCTCGAAGCGTTCGAGGCGTACGCGGCGAAGCTGGGGCTGCCTGTCCTGGACGAGCTCATCGAGCACGGGATGTTCTCGATCGAAGGCGGCCACGCTGCGGCCGCCCGCCTGTACCCGCGCGGCGCGACGGCGGTGCTCTGCGCGAGCGACCTGCTGGCCCTCGGCGCGATCCGCGCGGCCCGCCGGCAGGGCCTGTCGGTGCCGGACGACATCTCGGTGGTCGGCTACGACGACTCCGCCCTGATGAACTGCACCGACCCGCCGCTGACCACGACCCGCCAGCCGATCGAGGCGATGGGCCGGGCGGTGGTCGAACTGCTGGTCAAGCGCATCAACGGCGGCGAGGTGGCGGCCGAGGAACTGCTCTTCGCCCCGGAACTGGTGGTCCGCGGCTCCACCGCCCGCCGCACCTGACCCGCGTCACCCCCGCCCAGCGCGACGGCCCCCGGCCGTCGCGCTTTTTCGTGCGCAAGTTCCGGACCAGACGGCCGGGAGTGCACTGTTCGTAAGTTGCAGAGTCTCGTCGGGTTATTGCGGTGATCTCGTCTCACACTTTAGAGTGACCGCAATCACGTGACAGCCGTCGCGACCCCGAGAAGAGGCTTGAGATGAGCAGTCCCTCGTCCCGATCCCTGCCCCGCCGGACGTTCTGCCTGCTGGCCGCCGGTGCCCTCACCCTGGGGGTGGCCGCCTGCGGCGACGGTGACACCGCCGCCACCCCCGGGGGCAAGGTGACGATCACCGTCACCGGCCAGCCACCCACCAGCCAGCCGTTCGAGCGCGGCGTGTTCGACGCCGACGTCAAGGAGTTCGAGGCGGCGCACCCGAACATCCGGATCGAGCCCCACGAGGGGTTCATGGACCCGAAGACGTTCTCCGCCAAGCTCGCCGGCGGCCAGCTCGAAGACGTCTACTACGTCTACTTCACCGACCCGGCGCAGATCATCGCGCGGCACCAGGCCGCCGACATCACCGAAGCCGTGAAGAACGTGCCGCACGTCGGCGACCTCAAGCCGGAACTGCTCGACAACTTCCGCGACGCCAACGGCAAGCTCTACGGCCTGCCGACGATGAACTACACGATGGGCCTGCTCTACAGCCGCCCGCTGTTCCAGAAGGCCGGGCTCGACCCGGACAAGCCGCCGCAGACCTGGGACGAGGTCCGCGACGCGGCGAAGAAGATCTCCGCGCTGGGCAACGGCGTCGTCGGGTACGCCGACTACAGCAAGAACAACCAGGGCGGCTGGCACCTGACCGGCTGGCTCTACTCGATGGGCGGGGACATCGCCCGCAAGGACGGCGACAAGTGGGTCGCCGGCTTCGCCGACGAGAAGGGCAAGCAGGCCCTGCAGTACCTGCACGACATGCGCTGGACCGACAACTCCATGGGCGCCAAGCAGCTCCTCGAAGCCCAGGACGTCCAGCGGATGATGGGCGCCGGGCAGCTCGGCATGTACATGGCCGCCCCGGACAACATCCCGGTGCTGGTCAAGCAGTTCAACGGCAAGTACGAGGACTACGGCATCGCGGGCATGCCCGGCGGCCAGGGCACCCTGCTCGGCGGCGAAGGCTACATGATCAATCCGAAGGCTTCGCCGGAGAAGGTCAAGGCAGGCCTCGAGTGGCTCCAGTGGAAGTACCTCAACCCGGACCGCTTCGAGAAGCACATCCAGCAGTACGCCGAGGGCAAGCAGCCGGTCGGCCTGCCCGCCGAGCCGACCCCGGACGTCTGGACCGGCGCGGTCCGCGAGCAGCAGCTGACGCTGAAGGCCAAGTACGCCAACGTCCCCGCGCAGAACTACAAGTCCTATGTGGACACGACGAGCCGGATCAGGGGCCGCATCGAGCCGCCGAACGCCCAGCAGATCTACGCCGCGCTCGACAGCGTGATGCAGGCGGTGCTGACGGATCAGAACGGGAACCTCGACCAGCAGCTGTCGTCCGCGTCGTCGAAGGTCAACAGTGTCCTCGCCCAGGTCAAGTAGCCTCCTCGCGTGGCCCGCGACGTCGTCGTCGCGGGCCAGGCGGCCGGTCGCGACGCGAGAAGAACGCCGCCGGACCCGGCTCAAGCGCAAGCTGAGGGAAAACCTCACCGCGTACGGCCTGCTCTGCGCCGCGCTCGTGGTGTTCGCCCTGTTCTCCTGGTACCCGATCGTGCGCGGTGTCCTGCTGAGCTTCCAGCAGGTCGACTTCGTCAACGCGCCGACGTGGGTCGGGTTCGGCAACTTCGCGAAGCTGTTCGAAGACCCGCTGTTCGGCGTCGCGTGGCGCAACACCCTGCTGTTCACCGGGCTCGCGCTGGTCTTCGGGTTCGCCGTCCCGTTCCTCACCGCGGTGCTGCTCAACGAAATCCGCCACGCGAAGGCGTTCTTCCGGCTGGCCGTCTACCTGCCGGTGATGCTGCCGCCGGTGGTCACGGCGCTGATGTGGAAGTGGTTCTACGACCCGGGCCCCGGCCTGTTCAACTCCGCGCTCGGCGCGGCCGGCCTGCCCGGTGGCCAATGGCTCGACTCCTCCACCACCGCGATGCTGTCGCTGGTGTTCGTCTCGACGTGGGCGAACATGGGCAGCACCACGCTCATCTACCTCGCCGCGCTCGGCACGATCCCCGGCGAACTGTACGAAGCCGCCGAGCTGGACGGCGCCGGGTTGTGGAAACGCCTGCGGCACGTCACGTTCCCGCAGACCCGGTTCGTGCTGCTGGTCCTCCTGCTCCTGCAGATCGTCGCGACGATGCAGGTGTTCACCGAGCCGTATGTGATGACCGGCGGCGGCCCGGACGACTCGACGGTGACCGTGCTCCTGCTGCTGTACCGCTACGCCTTCGTCTACAACGACTTCGGCGCGGCGAGCGCGATGAGCCTGCTGCTGTTCTTGGCGCTCGGCGTGTTCTCGGCGTGGTACGTCCGGCTGACGCGGAAGGTGGACCAGTCATGAGAACCCTCGTCTCGCCCGGCGCGCTGCGCAGCCCGCGCGGCAAGCTCGTCTACGGCATCGTCTTTGCCTGCACCCTCGCGGTGTTCTTGCTGGCGTTCATGTTCCCGCTCTACTGGGTGGTCACCGGGGCACTGAAGTCGCCGCAGGAACTGGCGCAGACGCCGGCGACGCTCGTCCCGCACGAGTGGCACCCGGAGACCTTCGCCGACGCCTGGGACCAGCTCAGCCTGGGCAAGTACTTCCTCAACACGCTCGTCGTCGCGGGCGGCGCGTGGCTGGCGCAGCTGGCCATCGACGTCCCGGCCGCGTTCGCGCTGTCGAAGCTGCGGCCGAAGTTCGGCAACGTCGTGCTGGGCTTGATGCTGGCCACGCTGATGCTGCCCGCCACGGCGCTGCTGGTCCCGACGTACGTGACGGTGACGGACCTGCCGCTGCTGCACCTCAACCTGATCAACTCGCCGGCCGCGATCTGGCTGCCCGCGGCGGCGAACGCGTTCAACATCTACCTGCTCAAGCGGTTCTTCGACCAGATCCCCGACGAGCTGATCGAGGCGGCGCGCATCGACGGCGCCGGGCCGGTGCGCACGCTCTGGCGGATCGTCCTGCCGATTTCGCGGCCCATCCTGGCCGTGGTGTCGATCCTCGCGGTGGTCACCGCGTGGAAGGACTTCATCTGGCCGCTGCTGGTGTTCCCGGACACCGAAAAGCAGACGCTTTCGGTGATGCTGCAACGGGTGGCGATCGACATGCCGCTCAACGTGCTCGTCGCCGGGATGGTGCTGGCCAGCCTGCCGGTGGTGGCGCTGTTCCTGGCGTTCCAGCGGCAGATCCTCGCCGGGCTCACCGCCGGCAGCATCAAGGGCTGATCTTTCGACAACGACTCAGGAGGGCACTTTCGTGACCGACAAGACCGGCTGGTGGCGGAGCGCGGCGATCTACCAGGTGTACATCCGCAGCTTCGCGGACGGCAACGGCGACGGCGTCGGCGACCTCGCCGGCGTCCGCGCCCGGCTGGACCACCTGGCCGACCTGGGGATCGACGCGATCTGGTTCACCCCGTGGTACCCGTCGCCGATGGACGACGGCGGCTACGACGTCGCCGACTTCCGCGACATCGAGCCGCTGTTCGGCACCCTCGCCGAGGCGGCGGACCTGATCGCCGAGGCCCATGCCCGGGGCATCCGGGTGATCATCGACATCGTGCCCAACCACTGCTCCGACGAGCACCGCTGGTTCCAGGCCGCGCTGGCCGCGGGCCCGGGTTCGCCGGAGCGGCAGCGGTTCTGGTTCCGGCCCGGCCGCGGCCCGGACGGCAGCGAACCGCCGAACAACTGGAAGTCGCGCTTCGGCGGGTCCGCGTGGACGCGCGTGCCGGACGGCGAGTGGTACCTGCACCTCTACAGCTCCCGCCAGCCCGACTTCAACTGGGACAACCCGGAGATCCGCGCGGAGTTCGAGGACGTGCTGCGGTTCTGGTTCGACCGCGGGGTGGACGGCTTCCGCATCGACGTCGCCGACGGGCTGGTCAAGGACCCGCGGCTGCCCGACGTCGACGACGGCGACGAGACGCCGTTCTCCGACCAGGAGGGGCTGCACGAGATCTACCGGTCGTGGCGCAAGATCGCCGACAGCTACCCGGGTGAGCGCGTGCTGGTCGGCGAGATGTGGCTGCCGGACATGGCGCGGGCCGCGCGCTATCTGCGCCGCGAGGAGCTGCACTCGGCGTTCAACTTCGACTTCCTGGTCTGCCCGTGGGACAGCCGGCGCTTCCGCGACGTCATCGAGCGCACCCTGCGGGCGCACGCCGAGGTCGGCGCGCCGGCGGCGTGGGTGCTGTCGAACCACGACGTCACGCGCCACGTCACCCGCTACGGGCGGCAGGGAGACACGGGGTTCAGCTTCGCGAACCGGCGGCACGAGCTGCCGGTGGACCGCGAGCTGGGTACCCGGCGGGCGCGGGCGGCGGCGCTGCTGACGCTCGCGCTGCCCGGCGGGCTCTACGTCTACCAGGGCGAAGAGCTGGGGCTGTGGGAGGTGCTGGACATCCCCGGCGAACTGCGCCAGGACCCGGTGTGGGCCCGCACGAACGGCGCCGACCCCGGCCGCGACGGGTGCCGGGTGCCGATCCCGTGGTCCGGCGACGCCCCGCCGTTCGGCTTCGGTTCCGGCGGCACCTGGCTCCCGCAGCCCGCTTCCTGGAGCGCCTACACGGCCGAGGCGGAGGCGGCGGATCCGTCGTCGATGCTCTCGCTGTACCGCTCGGGGCTCCGGCTGCGGCGGGGCCTTCCGACGGGTGAGCTGGAGTGGCTCTCCCTGGGCGACGGGGTGCTGGGGTTCCGGATCGGATCGGGGTTCACGTTCGCGCTGAACTTCTCGGACTCGCCGGTGCCGCGGCCGGCGGGCGAACTCCTCCTGGCCAGCGGGCCGGTCGGCGGCGAACTGCCGACCGACACCGCGGTCTGGCTGAAGTCCTAAGCGGTCAGCTGCAGGATGTCTACGCCGCGGGCGTTGTCCGCGACGTAGACATACCGGCCGTGCCAGTACGGCGCCCACGCGCTCGCGTCGCCCGGGCGGTAGTAGGCGATCTGCCGCGGGTTCGTCGGGTCGCTCACGTCGAGGAACCGGGTGCCCTGCGCGTAGAACGACTGCACCAGGACCTTGCCGCGGACGTCGAAGTAGTGCGCGGAGCAGTCGTCGGACGCCGGGTCGCTGCCCTCCTGGCCGTTGACGCCCCACGTGCCGACGCTCTGCAGGCGGAACGGCTTCTCCGGCGTCGAGCGCCAGCCTTCGCCGTGGTAGGAGCCCTTCAACGACGAGATCGTCAGGACGCCGTCACCCGCGCAGCCGTCGACGAAGTTCTCCTCCGTCGCGTAGATCAGGTCCTGGCCGCGCCAAGCGCCGTCACCGACGCGGTGGCCGGCCGGGTGGAAGCTGTTGTGCATGAACCGCGACGGGGCCGCGGTCTCGGCGATGCCGCCGCCGGCGTACGGGATCGGCTCGTGCGCGGTCGCGCGGCGGACCTTGTTCGTCAGCGGGTCGCGGTGCACGCCGTTCGTCCAGTAGCCGCGGACGCCGCCGCGGCCGGACACCCAGGCCACGCCATCCGCGTCCACCTGCACGTCGTGGACGTAGTCGGTCTTGCCGTCGTTGCGGGCCAGCTCGATCGGCTGCGGGTCGACCTTCGGGTGCTTCGGGTCGCGGATGTCGGTGACCCAGATCGGCCGCCCGCCCCAGTCGGCCGGCTGGTTGTCGGCCTTCGCCGGGCCACCGGTCCACAGGTAGCGGCAGCCGTCGACGCAGCTGGTGGTGTGGCCGGCCGGGACCTGCACGTAGCTGAGGATCGCCGGGGCCTCGGGCTTCGCGACGTCGACGACGTAGATGCCGGACTCGCCGGTGTGGGTCGTGCCGCCGAACGCCCGCGGGTCGCGGGAGAGGAACACCAGCTTGCGGACCGGGTCGACCTCGGTGTCCTCGGTCTCCCACAGCCCCGGCAAGCTGACCTGCCCGACCAGCTTCGGTGCCGCCGGGTTCTTCGTCAGGTCGTAGACCTTGAGCCCGAACTCGCCGGACACGACCATCACGTCGCGGCGGCCGTAGTCGAGGAAGTTGATCGAGATGGCGCCGGCGGCGTCGGGCACGCTGCCGACGGCCTTGACGTTCTTGACCGCCCCGGGATCGCCCAGCGTGCGGGCGGCCGGCACCGCGGGTTTGTCGTCCTCGCCGCAGGCGGCGGCCGGGAGCCCGGTCGCGACCAGCGTGGCGCTGACGGTGACGGCGGCGAAGCACGACCGCAACCAGGTGCGCACGGCAAACCTCCCAGAACGCTCCGAGCGTGACCACCGAACGGTACGACGGAGATCAACCGGACACAACCGTCTTTCGTTGCCAACCGACTGATAAGACTGGCGCATGCGCCTGCTCGTGCTGCTCATCGCCGTGGCCCTCGCCGTCACGGGCTGTTCGGGGTCCGGCACCGCCCGGCCCGGTGTCCTGTCCGTCGGCATCCGGGAGCCCGCGACGCTGCTACCCGCCGACCTCGCCGACCAGGCGGGCCGGCTGGTGACGAGCGTGCTGTGGACCCCGCTCGCCGACTACGACGCGACGTCCGGAAAGGTCACCCCGCGCGCGGCGGCGTCGATCGAGAGCACCGACCGGGTGCACTGGACGGTCAAGCTGCGGCCGTCGGCGTTCCACGACGGCACCCCGGTCACCGCCCAGTCCTATGTGGACACGTGGCGGGCGATCGCCGCCTCGCACTGGGTCTCGTCGCCGGTGTTGACGAAGCTCCTGCGGGCCCGCGAAATCACGGCGGCGGCTCCGGACACGATCGCGCTGACCCTCGACCGGCCGTCCGGCCAGGTGCCCGCGCTGCTCTCCGCACCGGGCCTGGTGCCGCTGCCGGCGTCCGTGCTCGCCTCCCAGGACTGGGACGGGTTCGCGAAGGCCCCGGTCGGCAACGGCCCGTACCGGCTCGACGGCGGCTGGCGGCCGGGTTCGGGCGGCACCCTCAAGCGCGTCGGCGCCGGGAAGGCCGAGGAGCTCGACCTGCGGGTCGGCGAGCCGGCGGCCCAGTACGACGCGGTCAAGGCGGGCACGCTCGACCTCGCGACCGAGGTCCCCGGCGAGCGGCACGAGGCCATGCACGGCGAATTCGCCGACCGCCACGCGTCCTGGGCCCTGCCCGAGGCGGGCTACCTCGCGTTCCCGGTGACGAACCCCCGGTTCGCCGACGCGACGGTCCGCCACGGTTTCGCCCTCGGCGTCGACCGCGCGGCGCTGGAGGCCGGCCCGCTCGCGCACCAGGTCGACCCGGCCAAGGCGATGCTGCCACCGTCGGACGCCCCGGGCGAGCGCTCGGGCACCTGCCGCCCGTGCACCTTCGACGCGGCGGCCGGCAAGGCCCTGCTGAAGCAGGCGGCCTTCCCCGGTGGCGCGACCGTCTACTTCGGACCGGGCGCGGAGGCCTGGACGCGCGCACTGGTGGTCGGGTTGCACAAGGCACTGGACGTTTCCGTGACGGCACAAGCCGCCCCGCGTGCGGACCAGCTCGACGGTCCGTCCACGTTGGACGTCAAGCCGGCGACGGGCAGCCCGTACGAGCTGCTGTCCGAGCTGGCCACGGCGTCGGGGTACACCGACGACGTCTTCCGCCAGAACCTGGCGCTGGCCGACGCGGCGGCCACGCCCGAGGAGGCGGGTGAGCTGTACCGGCTGGCGGAGAACCAGCTGCTGCGCGACCTGCCGGTGGCCCCGCTGTGGTCGGGGCACGGCCACGCGGTCTGGGCACCGCGGGTCCACGACGTCACGGCCACGCCGTTCACCGGCCCGGCGCTCGCGGGGATCGGCGTCTCGTGAGCTGGGAGCCCGCACCGCTGTGCTGCCGGAGTAAGGCCTCTGTGCGGGTTCCTGCTGACTGGGTTTGCCAAGCCACGGGCGACCCCGGAGCGAACCGTGGCGGATCCAGGTGATGCTCGACAAGGCCCAGGGTGCCGAGTGGGTCTCCCACCGGAGCCCCCGCGGTGCGCCGGGAGATCGCGGCGCTGGGCGGCTTCTCACCCGAGGGCATCCCCTACCTGGCGCCCGAGGTCCAGCTCTTCGCCAAGGCCCGGGACAGCCGACCCAAGGACGAGCTCGACTTCGCCGCCGCCCTGCCGGTGCTGGATACCGCGCAACGGCGTTGCTCGCCGAGGCGCTCGACGAGACCCACCCCTGGCGCCGCCGCCTCTAGTCAGACGGTGGCGTGCTGCGCGAGGGTCTCGATGAACGCCTTGGTCAGCGGATCCGGGACCGCGCGGGTGTAGGCGACCAGCGTCCGGCGGACCGGGACACTCGGCCGCAGGACCCGGCCGTCGAAGCGGGCCGGCAGGACGTTCGCCGGTACCAGGGCGGGGCCGAGGCCCGCCGCGGCGAGGATCGGCGCGGCGGCCGTCTGCTCGGTGCGGACCGCCGCGCGGGGGCGGAACCCCGCCGCCGCGCAGGCCGTGTCGACCAGCTCGGCCAGGCCGTTGCCGGGGGCGTAGTGCACCCACGCGCAGTCTGCGAGCGTCGCCAGGTCGACTTCGCCGGTGCTGTCGTCCTCGCGGGCGCCGTCGGCGGGCAGCACGACGACGAACTCCTCGGTGCCGAGCTCCCGCACCGGGCCGGCCCAGCCGCCGGGCCGCGGGCCGAGCGCGACGTCGGCCTCCCCCGCGGCCATCGCCTCCCGCAGCTCGTCGGCGTGCCGGAACTCGATCAGCCGGACGTCGACCTCGGGCCGGTCGCGCCGCCACACGCGCAGCGCGGGCGGCAGGACGCCGAGGCTGACCGAGTACACCGTGGCGACCTGCAGCTCGCCCGCCGTCGTGCCGGACGTGAGCCGGGCGGCACGACGGGCGCGTTCGGCGTCGGCCAGCGCCGCCCGCGCGTGCGGCAGCATCGCCCGGCCCATCGGGGTGAGCCGGACGGCCCGGGGCAGCCGCTCGAGCAGCGGTCCGCCGAGGCTGCGTTCCAGGGCCCGCATCTGGTGCGACAACGCCGGCTGCGTCACGTGCAGCTGCTCGGCGGCGCGGGTGAACGACCCGGTGTCGACCACCGTGACCAGGTACTCGAGCTGCCGCAGGCTTGTCATGAACAGAGCTTATCGACTTGGTGACAACTAAGCCTTGGACTTATCCCACCAGCCTGACCAGCCTTGACGACATGGAACGCAAGACAGCTTTGGTCGCCGGGGCCAACGGGATCATCGGCAAGAACCTGGTCGGGCACCTGCGGGCGGCGGGCGGCTGGGACGTCGTCGGCCTCTCCCGCCGCGGCGGGCCGGGGACGGTCGCCGTCGACCTGCTCGACCCCGCCGACACCCGGGCGAAGGTGGGTCCGCTGGGCGCCACGACCCACGTGTTCTACGCCGCCTACCAGGACAAACCGACGTGGGCGGAACTCGTCCCGCCGAACCTGGCGATGCTGACGAACCTCGTCGACGCGGTCGAAGCGGCGGCCCCCGGCCTGGAACACGTCAGCCTGATGCAGGGCTACAAGGTCTACGGCGCGCACCTCGGCCCGTTCAAGACCCCGGCGCGCGAGACCGACGCCGGGCACATGCCGCCCGAATTCAACGTCGACCAGCAGGAGTTCCTCGAACGGCGGGCCGGGCGGTGGACGTGGTCGGCGATCC
This sequence comes from Amycolatopsis sp. NPDC026612, assembly GCF_040638285.1. Taxonomy (NCBI): domain Bacteria; kingdom Bacillati; phylum Actinomycetota; class Actinomycetes; order Pseudonocardiales; family Pseudonocardiaceae; genus Amycolatopsis; species Amycolatopsis sp. NPDC026612. Next base: position 33,446 of record NZ_JBEZYB010000057.1, on the reverse strand, counting down.
GGCCGTCGGTGGTCGGCGGCACCGCGCTGGGCAACCCGATGAACCTGGCGCTGGTGATCGCGGTGTACGCGTCGATTTCGAAGGAACTCGGGCTGCCCCTGCGGTTCCCCGGTGCGCCCGGCGCGTACGACAGCCTGCTGGAAATGACCGACGCGGGCCTGCTGGCGTCGGCGACGGTCTGGGCGGCCGGGCAGCAAGGAGCGTTCAACATCGCGAACGGCGACCTGTTCCGCTGGCGCGAGCTGTGGCCGAAGCTGGCGGCGTACTTCGACCTGGAGGTGGCGCCACCGCTGCGGATGTCGCTCGTGGACGTCATGGCGGACAAAGGTCCACTGTGGACTTCGATGGTCGCGCGCCACGGCCTGTCGGCGTCCTATACGGACGTTTCGGCGTCGTGGGCGTTCGGCGACTTCGTGTTCGGCTGGGACTACGACGTGTTCGCGGACACGTCGAAAGCGCGCCGGGCCGGGTTCCACGAGTACGTCGAGACGGAGCAGATGTTCTCCCGGCTCTTCGACGAGTTCCGGAAGGCGCGGGTGATCCCCTAGCCGCGGCCGATGAACGGCATGGTCGTCGCGGTGATGGTGAGGAACTGGACGTTCGTGTCGAGCGGCAGCCCGGCCATGGAGCGCACGGCGTCGGCCACGTGCCGGACGTCGAAGGTCGGCTCGGCGACGACCCGGCCGTCGGCCTGCGGGATGCCGGCGGCCATCCGCTCGGTCATTTCGGTGGCGGCGTTGCCGATGTCGATCTGCCCGCAGGCGACGTCCCAGGCCCGGCCGTCGAGCGAGATCGACCGGGTCAGCCCGGTGACGGCGTGCTTCGTCGCGGTGTAGGCGACGCTGGCGGGCCGCGGCGCGTGAGCGGAGATCGAACCGTTGTTGACGATCCGGCCGCCGCGCGGGTCCTGGTCCTTCATCAACCGCACGGCCTGCTGCGCGCAGAGGAACATGCCGGTGAGGTTGACGTCGACAGTCCGTTTCCAGTCCTCGACGGAGAGATCGGCGACGGTGCCCGCCGTCGAAATGCCGGCGTTGTTGAAGAGCAGGTCGAGCCGTCCCCAGTGGTCACGGACCGCCTCGAAGAGAGCTTTGACGGAGTCCTCGTCGGCGACGTCGGTGGGCACGACGAGCGCGTTCCCGGCTCCGGCGGCCGTCTCGGCGAGGGCGTTCTCGCGGCGTCCGGCCAGTGCGACGTGGTACCCGTCGTCGAGCAGGGCGCGCGCCACAGCGCGGCCGATCCCCGACCCGGCGCCGGTCACCACCGCGGTCTTCGCCATCGTTCCTCCTAGACTGCTCGCATGGGCCTTCGCGAGAGCTTCCAGGCCGGGCTCGCCCGGCAACTCGGCCACCCTAACGGCCTGCGCGGGCGGGCCGTCGGCGCGATGCTGAACCGGCGGAATCGCGTGGCGGTGGTGAAAGCGGTCGCGGCGCTGGAGCTTGCGGACGGGGAAACGGCCCTGGACATCGGCTTCGGCGGCGGCCTGGGCCTCTCCCTGCTGCTGCGGGAGGCCGGCACGGTGCACGGCGTGGACATCTCCGCGACGATGCTCGACCGCGCGCGCCGGACGTTCCACCAGGAGGTCGCGGCGGGGCGGCTGCAGCTGCACGAAGGCTCGATGACGGCGCTGCCCCTCGGCGACGCCTCGATCGACGCGATCGTCTCGACGAACACGGTCTACTTCGTCGACGATCTCGGCGCCGCGTTGACGGAGGTCGCGCGTGTGCTCGCCCCAGGCGGGCGGTTCGTGCTCGGCATCGGCGACCCGGACTCGATGGCCCGCTCGCGGATGCTGACCGGCAACGGCTTCCGCATCCGGCCCCTCGCGGAGGTCGAAACCGCGCTGACCGCGGCGGGGCTGCCGGTGACCCGCCGCGAGCGCTTCGCCCTCGGCGGGCTCGGCTTCCACGTCCTGGTCACCGGCCCGAACTGACGAAACGGGGGCCCGGCGCACGCCGGACCCCCGTTCGCGGAATCGCCCTACTTGGCCGGCACGCCCAGCGCGGCCAGCGCCGGACCCGCCATGATCACGCCGTTGCCGGTCACCGTGTCGAACCCGGGCGTGCCCAGGTCGATCGACGAAGACACCAGGGCCGTGCGGATCTGGGCCGGCGTCGCCGTCGGCTTGCCCGACAGCAGGAGGGCCGCGATGGCCGCCGCGTGGGGTGCCGCCGCCGAGGTGCCGAAGAACGGCTGGAACCCGGTCACCGAGGTCGCGACGCCGTCGGCCGCCGTGATGTCCGGCTTGGCGCGGACCGTGCCGCCGGTGGAGGACACGTTGCCGGGGGTGATCGCGGTGCCGTCCGCGTTGTAGAACAGGCGGCGCTTGCCGTCGGAGGAGAACCGCTCCCACTTGCTCGACGCGGTGAACAGGCCGGGGTACGGGCCGGCCGGGTTCGCCGGGTCACCGGTTTCCAGCGGGCGGGTGAACGCGCCCGCCGCCGGGGCCGCCGCCACGCTGAACGCGTTCGCCGAGGCCGAGTGGCCGTTCGTGACGCCGTTGGTGCCGAACGCCTTGAGCGAGCCCGAAGCCACGAAGCGGCCGCGGATGACGTTCACCGCGATGAACCGGTCGGCGCCGCTGTACTTGACCACCGCGACCCGGTAACCGGAGCCGGTGGTGGGCACGTTCGCGATCTCGTACGGGTTCTGCGAACCGGACTGCGCGTTCTCGCTGGAGGCCACGACACTGCCCGAAGAGTTCAGGATGAACAGGTCGTAGTCGTTGGCGGACTTGCCCCACGGGTCGGACCAGAACAAGGTCACCGGCTTGCCGAGCGAGCCGGCCGAAAGCGCGTCGAAGTTCTGCGTGGTGGTGCTCGGGTCGAAGTCGTGCGGGGTGCCGGTGACGCCGGTGATCTTCGACGGCGACGCGCGGAAGTCGCCTTCGTAGTAACCGCTCGTGCCGTCGGTCGCGTTGCCCGAGTTGCCTGCCGAGGAGAAGTACAGCGTGCCGGCCGCGGTCACCTCGTTGACCGCCTGCGCGACCTGCGTGTCCTGGAACGGCGACTCGTCGAAGTAGGAGACGTCGTCGACGATGATCTGGCACTTGCCGGTGGTGCGCAGCGCGCGGATGTTCGCGGCGAAGCTCGCTTCGCTGGTGAACGCGGTCGCGAAGCCCAGGGTCGCGTTCGGCGCGAGGTCGTGGACGATCTCGAGCATCGCGGTGCCTTCGTCGCCACTGCCCTTCTGGCCGGACAGGACGTCCACCGCGGGCAGTTCGCCTGCGCTCTGGGACTTCGCCAGGGAGTCGACGCCGTCGGAGAGCACGCACACCTTGACGCCGGAGCCGCTGACGCCGTAGGTGGCGCGGGCGGCGTCGGCGCCGTGCGCCTTGTCGCCTTCCGACACCTGCGTCGCGGCGGCGGCCTGCGCGGCAGCGGTTCGGCCGGCCTGGCGGAAGTCCCGGTTGCCCGGCTCGCTCCAGGTGGTGGCCTGCGCGGCGGGCTTCACCTCGGCGACGTCGGCCCGGCCGGCGATCGCGTCCAGCGCGGACAGCGGCAGGTCGGCGCGGACGGCACCGTCCGGCGATACGGACCGGACGGCGCCGCCCGCCGCCTTGACGGCGTTCGCGACGGCGTTGCCGTGGGTGGAGACGTCGTGGGCGGCGATGTCGACCGAGACGGTGCCGGCGTTGCTGACGCCGACGCCGGAGCGGTATTCGGGCAACTTCGCGGCCAGTGAGCGATCAGCCCGCAACCGCTTCTCGACGACCAGCTGGCTCGATTGCTTGCGCTCCGCGGGGCTCAGGCTCTGCTTGATGCTCTGCAGTGCGCTGATGCCCGCTCCGGTGCGCGCGGCCGCCGCGTCCACGGTGGACGACTGCGCCGCCGAGACCCCCGTGGTCAGCAGCAACGTGCCGACCGTCAGCGGAACCGCGTGCGCGGCGACCCGGCTGAATCTCACCATCGATGTCTCCCTGCGGTACTCGGTCACTCGACCGAATGACACCCGAACGGTGTACTGGGGAGAATCTAAGGAGCGACCGGGCCACGGTCCAGCGACCAAAGTCTGGAACGACATTCGGTCCACATTCTGGAACGATCAAAAGAACGTGAGAACTATTTTTCCCCGGCCGTGCCCGGTCTCGATCTCGCGGTGCGCGGCGGCCGCCTCGGTGTACGGCTAGGTGCGGCGCACGAGGAAGCGCAAATCGCCCTTGGCGTAGAGCGCGGCCAGTTCGGCGAGACGCGCGGCCGAGCGTCCGGATTTCGAGACGAGCACGCCGGGTTCCGTCCGTCGTGCCGCTCCGGTCGAGGACGCGAAGCACTTCCGGCCCGCCGAACTCGGTGAACGCGGCAGCTTTCATGGTCCCCTCCGACGGCTCGGAGGTCAGCTCGGAACTTCAAGCCCACTCGAGGTCAAGACCAGGGCACCACTTCCAGTCGCGGCCACTGGCTCCGCCATCGAGCGGCCTTGCGTTCGTAGACCTCGCGCGGAGCGAGCAGCGGATTCGGCCGGACGACCATCGCGAAGAGGTCGTCGAGGCCGTGCGGAGCGTGGAAGTGCCATCTCCGGTCGCGTCCGAGCCGCACGCCGACGCACGAGCAGACGGCGGGAAAGGCGTCGATCGCGGCTTCGACGCTCGCGAACGGCCGGCACGGCACGCCGAACTTCGCTTCGTACCAGAGGTGCACGCGCGCCTCGTTGCGCGCCTCGACTTCGGCCGGAAGGTCTCCGCACGCGGCGGCGACCGCGCGGATCACGCGGTCTTCCGCGGCCCAGCTCAGGTCCGCGGGATCGTGGTAGAAGAGGTCGTAGTCCTTGATGCCGTGCGCCGGTTCGCGCTCGCTCAGGACGTTCCAGACGGTCTGCACGACGCACCCGGCGGTGAGGTACCACTCCGGCAGTCCGAGCTCGCGGACCCGCCCCAGGAGTTCGACGAGGATTTCGTTGCGCAGCAGGACGTTCCGGAGCCGGTCGAGGTCCGCCATGGTGCCATCGTAGGCTGGCGCGCACGGGTCAGATCGAGATCGTCCGCGCCACACCGGACCAAGCCGGCACCTTGACGGCCCTGGTGCACGCGTCTTCGGCCTACCGAGGCGGCTACGCGCTCACGCCCGGGTATGTCGTCTCGCACCCGCCGGCGTGCGCGTTCTACGTCCGGATGGGCGCGCGGCGAACCGGCACGATCCCGGCGAAACCGCCGAAGGTTCCCTGGGACCGGCCGGAATTCCGCTTCGACGGCCCTACATGTTGATCATGTGTCCCGCGAGGCCGTGGATCGCTTCCTTCACCGCTTCGCCCAGCGTCGGGTGGGCGTGGACGTTCCTGGCCACCTCGTGCACCGTCAGGTCCCACTGCTGGGCCAGCGTCAGTTCCGGCAGCAGTTCCGTGACGTCCGGACCGATCAGGTGGCCGCCGATCAGTTCCCCGTGGCGAGCGTCGCTGATCAGCTTCACGAACCCGCCCGCGTCGCCCAGTCCCTGGGCCTTGCCGTTGGCCGTGAAGGGGAACTTCGCCACCTGGACGTCGAAGCCCTTCTCGCGGGCCTGTTCCTCCGTCCAGCCGAAGCTGGCGATCTGGGGCTGGCAGTAGGTCGCGCGCGGGATCATCGGGAAGTCGAGTTCCATCGTCTCGGCGCCCGCGATCGTCTCGGCCGCCACCACGCCCATCGACTCGGACGCGTGGGCCAGCATCAGCTTCGCCGTGACGTCGCCGATCGCGAAGATGTGCGGAACGTTGGTGCGGCCGCGGCCGTCGATCGCGATCGCCCCGCGGTCGGTCAGCTCGACGCCCGTCTTGTCCAGGCCGTAGCCCTCGACCCGCGGCTGGAAGCCGATCGCCTGCATGACCTTGCCGGCCTCGAGGACCTGCTGCCCGTTCTTCTCCGACGACACCGTCACCCGCACCGACTCGCCGGAGTCGTCGATCGACTCGACGCGGGTCGACGTCAGCACCTTGATGCCGAGCTTGCGGTACCGGCGCGCCAGCTCTGCCGACACCTCGGCGTCCTCCAGCGGCACCATCCGGTCGAGGAACTCGACGATCGTGACGTCGACGCCGTAGTTGTGCAGCACGTAGGCGAATTCGACGCCGATCGCGCCCGCACCGGCGATCACGATGCTCGACGGCAGCTCGCTCGACAGGATCTGCTCTTCGTACGTCACCACCCGCGAGCTGCGCGAGGTGCCGGGCAGCAGCCGCGTGGTGGCGCCGGTCGCGATGATGCAGTGGTCGAACGTCACCTGCGCGCCGTTCACCTCGAGGGTGTGGTCGTCGACGAAGGTGCCGTGCCCGTCGATCTCGGTGATCTTGTTCTTCTTCATGAGGAAGTGCACGCCCTTGACGCGCCCGTCGGCGACCTTCCGGCTCCGCTCGTACGCGGCCGTGTAGTCGACGCGGATCGGGCTGTCGGACGAGATGCCGAACGCCTTCGCCTCCTGCGTCACCACGTGCGCCAGCTCGGCGTTGCGCAGCAGTGCCTTCGACGGGATGCACCCGACGTTCAGGCAGACGCCGCCCCAGTACTTCTCCTCGACCACCGCGGTGCTCAGCCCCAGCTGGGACGCGCGGATCGCCGCGACGTAGCCGCCCACTCCGGCCCCCAGCACGACGACATCAAAGTGTTGTGCACTCATGCTTCGAACCTACTCCCGGGGCGGCCGCCGGGCGGGGTGACGCGGACCTCAGGCGGCGACCGGCGGCTGCTCGCCGCGCAGCGAGACCAGCAGCTCGGTGATCGCCGCCATGATCCGGGCCGTCGCCTCCTCCAGCACCGCGCGGGTCAGCTCCCGGCCGGCCAGGTCCGAGAGGTCGACCGGCGGCCCGGCGAGCAGCTCGACGGTTTTGCGCGGCAGCGCGCGCGGGAACTTCGCCGTCGACGGCAACAGGTGGTGGGTCCCCCAGTTGGCCACCGGGATCACCGGGGCCCCGGTCTCCAGCGCGGCCCGCACCACCCCGGTCTTGCCGCGCATCGGCCAGCCGCCGGGGTCGTTCGAGAAGGTGCCTTCGGGGAAGATCGCGACGCACTCGCCCGCCCGCACCGAGGCCACCAGGTCGCGGTAGGCCTCGGCCGCCGTCGCCGCGCCGCGGTAGACCGGGATGTGCCGCCCCGACCGCATCACCGCGCCCACCACCGGCAGCTTCCAGAGCGAAGCCTTCGCGAGGTAGCGCGGCACGCGGCCGGCGGCGAGGCAGAACGCCGTCAGCGTCGTCGGGTCGGCGAACGACAGGTGGTTGGACGCCACCAGCACCCCGCCGGTCTTCGGGATGTGCCGGGCGCCCCGGACGCGGAAGCGGGTGGTCTGGACGAGGAACTGCCAGACCACCTCGATCGCGAAGCTGTACCAGGCGCCGCGGCCGGAGCGGGCGAAGCGCCGGCCGTAGGCCAGCATTTGACGCCGGGTGAGCAGCTCACCCTCGAGGTCGAGGACGGTCCAGCGGTGGGTCATGGGTGTCATTCGTAGCCCACGGCCGGCCGGTTCGGCCCGCGCCCGCGCCGAACGCGGCGCAGATCACAGCAGGAATTTCACTGGCGTTCGAGGACGACCACGGGGATCTCGCGGTCGGTCTTCTTCGCGTACTCGTTGTAGTCCGGCCAGACGGCGGCGAGCTTCTCCCACAGCTTCGCGCGCTCCTCGCCGACGGCGGTGCGGGCGCGGGCGGTGAACTTGTCCGCCTTGACCTGCACGCCGACCTCGGGGTGCTCGACGAGGTTGAAGTACCAGCCGGGGTGGTTCGGCGCGCCGCCCTTGGAGGCCACGATCACCGGGTTGCCGTCGATTTCCTGGTAGATGAGGGCGAACTTGCGCTCCTGGCCGGTCTTGCGGCCCTTCGTGGTCAGCACGAGCGTCGGCACGCCTTCCTGCCAGTCGTGGCCGACCTCGCCGTCGGTCTCCTCGTAGCGGCGGACGTGCTCGTCACCGAACAGCATGCGGGGTTCCTTTCGCGATCTTCAGGCGTGGCGGGTTCACCACTGGACACTCCTCCTGGACGACAACACACGCACGGCCGTCGATCTTCCCGCGCTTTTCACTCGTTCGGAGGACCGTTGCCGACCAGCGGCTTCTCCGCAGGCGTGCTCCTCCCAGTAGATTGCACCGACCGAGCACGCCGAGACACTCGAGACCGATCTTGGAGGAGCCAGCCATGAAGGCCCGGCCGCACGTGACACTGGAAGACGTGGCACGCAGCGCGAACGTCTCGCTCGCGACGGCGTCGCGGGTGCTCAACGGCACCGCGTCCGTCCGCGCCGACCTGCGGGAGCGGGTTTCCGCCGCCGCGGCCGAGCTCGCCTACGCCCCGAACGCGCACGCACAGGCCCTCGCCGGGGGCACCCACCGCACGGTCGGGGTGATCTGCCACGACGTCAGCGACCCGTACTTCGCGGCGATCGCGGGCGGGGTGATGCGGGTGGCCACCGACAACGGGCTCCTCGTGATGCTGGCCGGCACGTTCCGCGACCCGGCCCGCGAGGTCGCCTACGTCTCGACGCTGCGCGCGCAGCGGGCCGCGGCCATCCTGCTCATCGGCTCGGCGTTCGAGGACCGGGCGTGGGAACGGGCGATGGCCGCCGAGCTGGAGCCCTACCGCCGGGGCGGCGGCCAGGTCGCGGCGGTCAGCAGGCACCGCGGGCTCAAGGTCGACACCGTGCAGCCGGACAACAAGGGCGGCGCCGCGGCGCTGGCGAAGGAGCTCGTCGGGCTCGGCCACAAGCGGTTCGCCGTGCTGGCTGGGCCGCGGCGGCTCAGCACCGTGATCGACCGGCTGGCCGGGTTCTCCGGCGAGCTCGCCGCGCACGGCATCGAACTGCGTGACGACGACGTCATCGAGGCCGCGTTCAGCCGCGACGGCGGCTACGAGGCGACGAAACAGCTGCTCGCCGGCCGCAAGCGCAAGCTGCCGACCTGCCTGTTCGCCGTCACCGACGTGATGGCGATCGGCGCGCTGACGGCGTTGCGGGAGGAAGGCCTGTCCGTGCCCGGCGACATCTCGGTGGCCGGCTTCGACGACATCCCGGTGGTCCGCGACCTGGCCCCGGCGCTGACCACGGTGCGGCTGCCGCTCGAAGAGCTCGGCGAGCGGGCGATGGACCTGGCGATCAACGGGGCCTCGAGCTCCCGGCCGCGGACGATCCGGTTGTCCGGCGAGGTCGTCCTGCGCGAAAGCACCGGACGCCCCAAGCGCTGACCCGCACGGGCCTTGCCGCGGGCGCGGCACAGGCCCTACCGTGGATCGAGAAAGCGCTTTCTGGCCCACTCGGAGGTCCTCGATGCTCGTGCTCCCGGCTCCCGGCGGCGAGCTCCTGAACTGGTCACCGTCCGGGCCACGGCCCGCCGAACCCCCGAAGACGCCGCCGTCGGCGCGCATCGCCTACGCCGCCGCGCACGTCGTCGCGGACCCGCGGGCCGACGAACCCTACGCCGTGGACTGGGACTCGACGCTGGCCTTCCGCGAGCACCTCTGGTCGTGCGGGCTCGGCGTCGCGGAGGCGATGGACACCGCGCAGCGCGGCATGGGCCTGGACTGGACCACGACGCAGGAACTGGTGTCCCGCACCGGCGCGGTCGCGGCCGGGCGCAGCTGGTGCGCCGGGGTCGGCACCGACCAGCTGCCGCCGGGACCGGCCACCGTGACGTCCATTGTGGACGCCTGGCGCGAGCAGCTCGACCTGGTCTCCGGCGCGGGCGCGGTCCCGGTCGTGATGGCCAGCCGCGCGCTGGCCGCCGCCGCCAAGAGCCCGGAGGACTACCACGCGGCGTACGGGAAGGTGCTGTCCGAGGCGAGCGGCCCGGTCCTGCTGCACTGGCTGGGTGAGCAGTTCGACCCCGCGCTGGTCGGCTACTGGGGCCACGACGACGTCCGCGCCGCGGCCCGCGAGCTGGCCACGCTGTGCGCCGCGCACGCCGGCACGATCGCCGGGGTGAAGGTCTCGGTGCTCGACGCCGAGGTCGAGGTCGAGTTCCGGCGGGCGCTCCCGGCCGGCGTCGCCTGCTACACCGGCGACGACTTCAACTACCCCGAGCTGATCGCCGGGGACGCCGAAGGCCACAGCGAAGCCCTGCTCGGCATCTTCGACCCGATCGCTCCGGTCGCCGCGGCGGCGCTGCATCGTCTGGGCGACGGCGACCGGGCCGGGTTCCGCACCCTGCTCGACCCGACCGTGCCGCTGGCCCGCGAGATCTTCCGCGCGCCGACCCGGCACTACAAGACCGGCGTGGTGTTCCTCGCCCACCTCAACGGCCACCAGAACCACTTCCGGATGATCGCCGGCCAGGAGTCCGCCCGCACCATCACCCACCTCGCGACGCTGCTGCGGCTCGCCGACGAGGCCGGCGTGCTGGCCGACCCCGACCTGGCCGAGGCCCGGATGCGGCCGCTGCTGCAGGTCGCGGGGGTGGCGTGATGGACCCCCGGCTGAGCCTCAACCAGATCACCACCAAGTCCTGGTCGCTGCCCGAGGCGGTGGCCGGCTGCGCCGAGGCGGGCGTCGGCTGGATCGGGCTGTGGCGCGACAAGGTCGCCGAGACCGGGGTCGACGAAGCCGCGCGCCTGCTCAAGGAGCACGGTGTGGGAGTTTCGTCGTTGTGCCGCGGTGGGTTCTTCACCGGCGTGACACCGGAGGGGTCCCCGGTGGACGGTGTCGCGCAGACACGGGAAGCGATCGACGAAGCCGCCACGCTCGGCGCCGACGTGCTCGTGCTGGTGGTGGGCGGGATCGCGGGCAACGACCTCGCCGCGTCCCGGCAGCGGGTCGCCGACGCCGTCGGCGAGCTCGCACCGTACGCCGGGGAGCGCGGGGTACGGCTGGGCCTGGAGCCGCTGCACCCGATGCAGTGCGCGGAGCGGTCGGTGCTGTCCACTGTGGATCAGGCACTCGCGATCGCGCTCGCACACCCCGCCGAGCAGGTCGGCGTGGTCGTGGACGAGTTCCACGTCTGGTGGGACCCGCGGATCGAGGAGTCGATCGCCGCCGCGGCCGGCCGGATCGCCGGGTTCCACGTGTGCGACGTCCTCGTGCCGCTGCCCGACCCGCTGCTGGGCCGCGCCCTGCCCGGCGACGGCCCGATCGACCACCGCCACCTGCGCGCGGCCGTCGAAGCGGCGGGCTACACCGGGCCGATCGAGGTCGAGGTGTTCAACGCGGACCTGTGGGCCCGGCCGGGTGCGGAAGTGCTGGCCGAAACGGTGACGGCGTTCGAGCGGTTCGTGGCCTGACCCGTCCGCGCGCCGGTACGCTGGGCCGATCAGGCGGACGGGGTCGCTCGATGACAGCGGAAGACGACGGCGGGGTCCGGAGCGTGCTGCGCGCGTTCGACCTGCTCGCCCTCTTCACCGAACACCGCCGGACCTGGGCGGTGAAGGACCTCACCGCGGCCAGCGGCCTCGCGAAGACGACCGTCCTGCGGCTGGTCGCCACCTGTGAGCAGCGCGGCCTGCTGTGGACGCGGCCGGACGGGCGGATCACCGTCGGGCCGGGGATGCTGCGCTGGGCGCAGCTGGCGAACACGGCGTGGCAGCTGCCCGAGCCGGTCCGGCAGGTGCTGCGCGAGCTGGCCCGTGACTGCGGCGAAACGGTGAACCTGTACGTGCGCAGCACCACCGCGCTGGTCTGCGTGGCCCAGCAGGAGGGGATCCGGGCCATCCGGCACGTGGGCTCGGTGGGTGACGAGCTGCCGCTCGGGTGCGGCGCCGCCGGGCGGATCCTCGCCGGCGCGGCCGAGGACACCGCCGTCAGCCACGGCGAGCCGGAGGCGGGCGCGTCCAGCGTCGCCGCCCCGGTGCACGACGGCGACGGACGGGTGCTGGCCGCGCTGGCGGTCACGGGCCCCGGCAGCCGGTTCGGGACCGCGGAAATCCCGGCGTTGACCGAAGCCGTCACCCGCGCTTCCCGGCGGATCTCGCGGATCGGGCTCGGTACGCGGACGGAATAGACCACCATCACCCGGGCTTCCGCCGCACCGCCGGTTAGGCTTCCGGCATGCCGAACCTGCTGGTGGTGGAAGACGACGCGGCGATCGGCAGCGTGCTCGAATCGACCCTGCGGCTGCACGGTCACCACGTGTGCTGGTGCCGTGACGGGCGGACCGCCCTGGAGGCCGCCGAAGCCGGCGAATTCGACCTCGTGCTGCTCGATCTCGGCCTGCCCGACCTGGACGGCGTCGAGGTCTGCCGCCGCCTGCGGGCCGCGCTGCCCGCCTCGGTGCTGGTGATCCTGACCGCGCGGCAGGAGGAGATGGACGTCGTCGTCGGCCTCGACGCCGGTGCCGACGACTACCTCACCAAGCCGATCCGGCTGGGCGAGCTGCTGGCCAGGGTGCGGGCGCACCTGCGGCGCGGCGCACCTGCCGGGCCCCGGCCCCCGGTGACCGTCGGCGGGCTGACCGTCGACATCGCCGGCCGCCGCGCCACCCTGGGCGGGCGCGAGGTGGCGCTGCGGGCCAAGGAGTTCGACCTGCTGGCGCGGCTGGCCGAGCAGCCCGGGATCGCGGTCAGCCGCGACACGCTGATGTCCGAGGTCTGGGACGCGCACTGGTACGGCTCGACGAAGACCCTGGACGTGCACATCGCGGCGGTGCGCCGCAAGCTCACGGCGGCCGCCGGGCCCGACGACGAGGTGCCGCGGATCGCCACGCTGCGCGGACACGGCTACCGGCTGGAAGACCCCGCCCGGACCGCCGCCGAAGGGTAGCCGTGCGCCGCCGGATCACCTCGCTGACAGTGCTCGCCGCACTCGTCGCCACCCTGCTGTTCGCGCTGCCGCTGGGCATCGCGGTGTGGCAGTACCACCACGACGACGTGAAGGGCGACCTGGAGCGGGCCGCGGACACCGCTGCGCTCGCCGTGTCGGAAGACCTGAACGCCGGGCGGCGGCCGACCGTGCCACCACTCGACGAGACGGACGGCGAAGTCCAGGGCGAGGTCGGGGTCTACGCCTCGGACGGGCGGCTGCTCGCCGGGCGCGGGCCCGCCGTCGGCGGCCCGGTCGAACGGCAGGCGGCGAAGGCCACGGTGGACGTCGTCATCGGCCTCGAAGGCGAGGAAATAGCGCTGGCGGTGCCGGTGGTCAGCGGGCCCCGGGTGACTGGTGTGGTCCGCGCCGCGCTGCCGGAGTCCCAGCTACGGCAGCGGATCATGCTGACCTGGCTCGGCATGGCCGGGCTCGCGGTCGCGACGACCGGGGCGAGCTGGCTGATGGCCCGGCGGTTCACGAAGCGGCTCGTCCGGCCTCTGGAGGAGCTCGCCGCCGCGGCCGGGCGGCTCGGCGACGGCGACTTCACCGCCCGGTCGCCGCGGGCGGGCATTCCCGAGATCGACCAGGTCGGCGAGACCCTGGACGCCACCGCGGCCCGGATCGGCGAGACGCTGGAGCGCGAGCGCGCGTTTTCCGCGGAGGCGTCGCACCAGCTGCGCACGCCGCTGACCGGGCTGCGCCTGCAGCTCGAAGCCGCGCTGGAGACACCGGCCGCGGACCCGTACGCGGCGATCCGCGCCGGCATCGCGTCCGCCGACCGGCTGGAACGCACCATCGAGGACCTGCTGGCTCTGGGCCGCGAACGCCGGGCGCCGCGGGCCGAGCTGGATCTGGACGCGCTCCTCGACGAGGTCCGGCAGGCCGGCGAAGCGCTGCTCGCGCCGCAGGGGCGGCGGCTGCGGATCCTCCGCGAGGACCCGCCCCCGGCACACGTGGCGGCCGCAGCGGTCCGGCAGGTGCTCGGCGTGCTGCTGGACAACGCGGCGACGCACGGGCGGGGCACGGTCACGGTGCTGGCCCGCGACGCCGGCGACGCGCTCGCCATCGACGTCGCCGACGAGGGCCCCGACCTCGGCGAAACCGACCCGTTCGCGTCCGCGCCCCACGGCCACGGGATCGGCCTGCGGCTGGCGCGCGGCCTCGCCGAAGCCGAAGGGGGCCGCCTGCGCCTCAGCCGCCCCGACCCGCCGACGTTCACGCTCCTCCTACCGGCCGCCGAACCGACCGACCCAGCGTGACCCTGCTTGCCTCGGCGTGACCGGCATGACCGGACGTTCCGGAGACACCCCCTCCACGTCACTTTCACGTGAAAGCGACGTGGAGGGACTGCCTCCGTGTCACTTTCACGTGAAAGTGACGCCGGGCGCGACTTGGAACGAATCGCCGGGGTTCGGTGCTTCTGTGCAATGAATCACCTGTGATTCATCTGTACGCGCAATGTTCTCCTGTTTTGTGCGCTGCCAGCGGCAGTTACCGTCGTCGGCATGACTCTGCGAGCCGCGGCGGTGCGGCGGAAACCGGTCGGCACCCTGGTCGCCGAAGGTGATCACGGCACGTTGAAGCGGTCGCTCGGCCTGGGGCAGCTCACCACGCTCAGCATCGGCGCGACGCTGGGCAGCGGGATCTTCGTCGTGCTCGGCGAAGCCGTCCCGGTGGCCGGCCCGGCGGTGGTGCTCTCGTTCGTGCTCGCCGGGGTCACCGCGTTGTTCTCGGCGCTCTCCTACGCCGAACTCGCCGGGATGATCCCGCTGTCCGGCTCGTCGTACTCCTACGCGTACGCCACGCTCGGCGAACTGGTCGCCTGGGTGTGCGGGTGGTGCCTGGTGCTCGAATACGGCGTCTCGGTGGCGTCGGTCGCGGTCGGCTGGGGCCAGTACCTCAACGAACTGCTGCGGCTGGCCTTCGGCTTCGCCATCCCGGACGCGCTGAGCGGGCCGCCGGGCTCGGGCGGCGTCGTCAACGTGCCCGCCATCCTCGTCGTCGTCCTCGCGATGGTCCTGCTGCTGTCCGGCGCCAAGGAGAGCGCGCGGGCCAACGCCGTCATGGTCGCGGTCAAGATCGCCACGCTGGTGCTGTTCTGCGCGATCGCCTTCAGCGCGGTGCAGGCGAAGAACTTCACCCCGTTCCTGCCGCTCGGGCTGGCCGGGCTGAGCGCCGGCGGGGCCAAGCTGTTCTTCTCGTACATCGGCTTCGACGCGGCGTCGACCGCCGGCGAGGAGGCGAAGAACCCGCAGCGCGACCTGCCGCGGGCGATCCTGCTCTCGCTCGGGATCGTCACCCTGCTGTACTGCCTGGTCGCGGTGGCGGCGGTCGGTGCCTTGCCGTGGCCGCAGTTCGACGGCCAGGAAGCCGCACTGGCGCACGTGCTCGACGTCGTCTCGGACAACCCGTTCTGGGCCGGGCTGCTCGCCGTCGGCGCGCTCGTGGCGATCACCAGCGTCGTGCTGACCGTCCTCTACGGACAGACCCGCATCCTGTTCGCGATGTCCCGCGACGGCCTGGTCCCCGGCGCACTGTCCGAAGTAGACGCGAAAACCGGCTCCCCGCGGATCAACACCCTGGTGGTCTCGGCCTTCGTCGCCGTCCTGGCCGCGTTCATCCCGCTGGGGAAGCTGGCCGACGCCACCAGCATCGGCACGCTGTTCGCGTTCGGGCTCGTCAACGTCGCGGTCCTGCTGCTGCGGCGGCGCTCGCCGGACGCCGCGCGCTCGTTCCGCGTGCCGCTCTCGCCGGTGACGCCGATCCTGGGCGTGCTGTGCTGCGCGTACATGATGCTGAGCCTCGACGGCGCCACCTGGGTGGTCTTCGGCGGCTGGATGGCGCTCGGCCTGGTGCTCTACTTCGGCTACGGCATCCGGAAGTCGAGGCTGGCATGAGGGTCGCGATCCACCAGGGGCCGCTCGGCGACCTGCGCGGAATCGACGCCGACCTCGTCGTCACCGCCGAGATGATCACCACCGGCTACCACATCGGCGCGCGCACGCACGAGCTCGCCGAACCCGCCGACGGACCCACCGCGGCCCGGATGTCCGCGCTGGCGCGGCACCTGGGCACCGCGCTGGCGTACGGCTATCCCGAGGCCGACGGCGAGCGCGTCCACAACAGCGTCCAGCTCGTCGACGCCACCGGGCGGCGGCTGGCCAACTACCGCAAGACGCACCTGTTCGGCGACCTCGACAAGGCGTGGTTCACGCCGGGCGACGAGGCGGTCGTGCAGGCCGACCTCGGCGGCGTCCGGATCGGGCTGCTCATCTGCTACGACGTCGAGTTCCCGGAGATGGTCCGCGCGCACGCCCTCGCCGGCACCGAGCTCCTGGTCGTGCCGACCGCCCTGATGAGCCCGTACGAGATCGTCGCCGACACCCTCGTGCCCGCGCGGGCCTACGAAAGCCAGCTGTTCGTCGCCTACGCGAACCGCTGCGACACCGAGCGGGAACTCACCTACTGCGGGCGGTCCTGCATCGTGGCCCCGACCGGCGAGGTGCTCGCCCGCGCCGGTGCCGGGCCCGGCGTGATCGCCGCCGACGTCACGCGGGATGCGCTGACCGCGTCCCGCCTCGAGAACACCCACCTGGCCGACCGACGGCCCGACCTGTACCGGGGAACCACCGCATGACCTCCGCCGTCCCGACCGCGATCCACCACGACGAAGCCCCCGGCCGCCCGATCACGATGTTCGGCCCGGACTTCCCGTTCGCCTACGACGACTACCTCACCCACCCCGCCGGGCTGGGCTCGGTGCCCGCCGGACGGCACGGCACCGAGGTCGCCGTGATCGGCGGCGGCCTTTCCGGCATCGTCACCGCGTACGAGCTCATGAAGCTGGGGCTGCGGCCGGTGGTGTACGAGATCGCCGAGCTCGGCGGCAGGCTGCGCACGGTGCGGTTCCCCGGGTGCCCGGACGACGTCGTCGCCGAGATGGGTGCGATGCGCTTCCCGCCCGCGTCGACCGCGCTGTTCCACTACATCGACAAGGTGGGGCTCGAAACCACGCCGTTCCCGAACCCGCTGGCGCCCGGGACGCCGAGCACCGTCGTGGACCTGAAGGGACAGAGCCACTACGCGCGCACGCCCGAGGACCTGCCCGCCGTCTTCCGGGAAGTCGCCGAGGCCTGGGACCGGACGCTCGCCGAGCACGCGTGTTTCGCCGAGATGCAGACGGCGATCCGCGACCGCGACGCGAAGACGGTCAAGCGGCTGTGGAACGACCTCGTTCCGCGGCTGGACAACCAGACGTTCTACGGGTTCCTCTGCGACTCGCCCGCGTTCGCCTCCTTCCGCCACCGCGAGATCTTCGGCCAGGTCGGCTTCGGCACCGGCGGCTGGGACACCGACTTCCCGAACTCGATCCTGGAGATCCTGCGCGTGGTCTACACCGGGGCCGACGACGAGCACCGCAGCATCGTCGGCGGCAGCAGGCAGCTCCCGCTGCGGTTGTGGGAGCACGCCCCGGAAGACCCGGTTTTCTGGCCGGCCGGCACGAGCCTGAGCACCCTGCACGGCGGATGGCCGCAGCCCGGCGTCGCGCGGCTGCACCGCACGGCACCCGGCAACATCACCGTGACCGACACCGAAGGCCACATCCGGACGTTCCCGGCGGCGGTGTTCACCGCGCAGAGCTGGATGCTGCTGTCGAACATCGAATGCGACGAAGCGCTGTTCCCGATCGACCACTGGACGGCGATCGAGCGCACGCACTACATGGCGTCGTCCAAGGTGTTCGTGCCGGTCGACCGGCCGTTCTGGCTGGACCGCGACCCGGTGACCGGCCGCGACGCGCTGAGCATGACGCTGACCGACCGGATGCCGCGCGGCACGTACCTGCTCGGCGACGACCCGGACTCGCCCGCGGTGATCTGCCTGTCCTACACGTGGGCGGACGACTCGCTGAAGTGGCTGCCGCTGCCGGTCGGCGAGCGCGTCGAGGTGATGCTCCAGTCGCTCCGGGAGATCTACCCCGGCGTCGACGTCCGCCGGCACATCATCGGCGACCCGGTGACCGTGTCGTGGGAGGCCGAACCGCACTTCATGGGTGCGTTCAAGGCGAACCTGCCCGGGCACTACCGCTACCAGCACCGGTTGTTCACCCACTTCGTGCAGGACGAGCTGCCGCCGCGGTACCGCGGCCTGTTCCTGGCGGGCGACGACGTCTCGTGGACGGCGGGCTGGGCCGAGGGCGCGGTGCAGACGGCGCTCAACGCGGTGTGGGGCGTGCTGCACCACTTCGGCGGTACGACCGATCCGGCGAACCCGGGCCCGGGTGACGCCTTCGCGGACATCGCGCCGATCACGCTGCCGGACTGACCGTGCCCCGATCGGGTATCGGGCTCGCAGCACATCCGACATCGTGCTCACTGGCCTGCCCGGCGCAACGGCGCGTGCGACGATGGGCGGATGAACACCGAGCCGGCGCCGAGATGGCGAAGACTGGAACCGGACGAACGGAAGGAACAGATCTACGCCTGTGCGGCGCGGCTGTTCGGTGAGCGTCCCTATTCCGCAGTGTCCACTTCGGACATCGCCGCGGCGGCGGGCGTTGCGCGGGGGCTGATCAACCACTACTTCGGCACGAAACGCGAGCTGTACCTGGAAATCATCCGCCGCGCGCTGACCGTGCCGCGGCTGGCCGTCGAGATCCTCCCCGAGGGGCCGCTGGAACTGAGGGCCGACGTCGCGATCGAGTGGTTCCTCGACATGGTCACCAGCCAGGAGCGGATGTGGCTGGCGGCGATCGCCCCCGAAGGCATCGGCCGGGACCTCGAGGTGGAGCGCATCCTCGAAGAAGCCGACCGCGAATCCGCCGACCGCGTGCTGGAAGCCGTCGGGCTCTCGCGGGAGAGCGAACACGGCGCCGAGCTGAACGCGCTCGTGCGCGCGTTCGGCGGGATGGTGAAGTCGGCGGGCCGGGAATGGCTCGTGCGCCGGTCGCTGACCCGCGACCAGGTGCACCTGCTGCTGTCGAAGTCGCTCGTGACCCTGGTCGGCGAGATCTTCCCGGCCATCCAGGCGGAACCGCCGCGCGGCGAACCCCCGGCACCGCGGCACGGCGGGTAAACCGAAGCCCCCGGCGCCACGAGGGGGAGGAGGGCGCCAGGGGCTCCGGGTCAGTGGGCGAACCACCGACGCACGCCCACGGTACGCCGCGGCACTGTCAAGTCGCTGTCAGCCCGGACTGTCCGATTCGCGAAGTTCTTCCAGCCGGTGGGCGAGCCCGTCGAGACACCGCCGGACGGCGTAGTCGTAGAGCTGCGCGTAATAGCCCGAGGCGAGGTCCGGGTCACCCATCAGGTCGTGCATCGCCGCGCCCAGCTCGGCCATCCCCGGCAGGTCGTCCCGCTCGCGGTAGGTGGCGTACTGCTCGGTGTTGTCGATCCGCAGCGCGAGCGCGCCGTCGCGGTCGTCCTCCATCGCGACGAACTGGCAGGCGGTCATCAGCAGCAGGTTGTAGGCCAGCACGCTCTCGCGGCCGAACCCGGCGGTCAGCAGCACGCCGATGCCCGCGTCGATGGTGCGCGTGGCCGCTTGGACGGACGGCCCGAACAGCGCCAGCCGCCGCGCGCAGCCCGGGTAGGTCCGCAGCACCTCGCGCAGCCCGGCCAGCAGTTCGGTGAACCATTCCTGCCACGGCAGCCGCTCGGCCGGCAGCTCCAGCAGCCCGACCACCCGGTCGACGACGGCGTTCACCACCGCGTCCCGGTCACCGACGTGGTGGTAGATCACCGCCGGGTAGGCCTCGACCGCGCGGGCGAGCTCCCGCAAGGTCCAGTTGTCCAGGCCGCGCTGGGCGGTGAGGGCGGTGGCCGCGCTGACGATGCAGTCGGCGGTCAGCGCCGGCAGTCCCGCCGCGGCTCGCGATCGGGGGCGTTGTCCCGTGCCCGAGGATGAGGGAGGCATGGGGCGTAACGGTAACCGCACCGGCCGGGCGGGTGCCAGCTCCGCACGGGTACGGCAGGATCGGGGGATGGCACGCGCACAGGCCAACGGTCTCGAACTCGAGTACGACACCTTCGGCGATCCGGCGGCCCCGCCGCTGGTACTGGTGATGGGCCTCGGCGCCCAGATGATCACTTGGGAGGAGGACTTCTGCGAACTGCTCGCCGGCCGCGGGTTCTTCGTCGTCCGCTACGACAACCGGGACGTCGGGCTCTCCACCTGGCTCGACCACCTGCCCCCGCCGGACCTGGCCGCGCTGGCGGCCGGCGACCGGTCGAGTGCGCCGTACACGCTTTCGGACATGGCCGACGACGTCGTCGGGCTGTTCGACGCGCTCGGCATCGACCGGGCGCACGTCGTGGGGGCGTCGATGGGCGGGATGATCGTGCAGCAGCTGGCGATCGACCACCCGGACCGCCTGCGGTCGGTCACGTCGATCATGTCGACCACCGGTGACCGGACCGTCGGGCAGGCCGAGCCGTGGGCGCTGGCCATGCTGACGCGGCCGCCGGCTTCGACCCGAGAACAGGCCATCGCCGACAGCGTCGAGGGCTACCAGCGGCTCGGCTCGCCCGGATACCCGGACGACGAAGCGTTCCTGCTGGCCAAAGCGGAACTGCACTACGACCGGGCGCGCCACCCGGTGGGCACGCTGCGCCACGCCGCGGCGGTGGTCGCGTCCGGCGACCGCACGTCCCGGTTGCGTGACGTGCGGCTGCCGGTGCTGGTCGTCCACGGCGACGCCGACCCGCTGATCAACGTCAGCGGCGGCAAGGCGACGGCGGCCGCCATCCCGGGCGCGGAACTGGTCGTCATCCCCGGCATGGGCCACAACCTGCCGCGCGCGGTCTGGCCCGAGCTCGCGGGCGCGATCGACGGCGTGACCGCTCGGGGTAAGTAGCGCGTAAAGATCCCGGGGACGGGTGTAGGGAACGTGTCCGGGATCCCGTCGTCCCGCGCCGCCGGGACTGCACTGGGCGGATGACAGAGGGTTTCGGATTTCCGTTCGGCTGCGTCGCCGCCGTCGCCGCGCTGATCGTCGCGGACCTGGCCGGGGCGACGGGCCACCCGTGGTACGCGCTGGTCACCCTGGGTTCGGTCGTCCTGGCGGCCGCCTACCGGAGTTCCCCCGCGGCCGCGACCGGGATCGCGGTGGTCGCCTGGGCCCTGCACACGGGTTTCGTGCTCGGTCGCCTCGGCTCGCTGGTCTTCGACGCGCCGGCGCGCCTCGCCGCGTTCGTCCTGGCGTGCGCCCTGGTCACCGGCGCCCTCGCCCGCGCCGCCGCGTCGACCCTCCAGGTCCGCAAGCCGTCCCTCCGGGTACGCGAACCGACCGTCCGGGTACGCGAGTTCGCCGGCCGGATTCTGCGGGTCCCGTGATCGGAAGCTCGACACGGGTGCCTACGGGTCGGCCTGCGTACCCACGGGGTCGGCTCGCGTGATTGGACACGTGACTCGCGTGATTGGGCCCGTGACTCGCGTGATTGGGCCCGTGACTCGCGTGATTGGGCCCGTGACTCGCGTGATTGGGGGCGTGACTCGTTAGGGGCGGTGTAGACCCGAAGCGCGGCGGGCGGCGGAAGCCGCGATGATGCGGGGCAGGCCGGCCGGGTGGAGCGGGTCGATGCCGGTGAGGTCGCGGACGCGCCGCAGGCGGTAGTCGACCGTGTTGGGGTGGACGTGCAGCCGGGCCGCTGTGCGGCGGCGGTTCGTGTCCGACGCCAGGTACGCGTCCAGCGTCTCGACGAGCTCGGGGTGCGCGTCCAGCGGGTCGAGCGCCGCCGCCAGGCGGTCGCGGGCCGCGCCGGGACGGGTCAGCTGGTACTCGACCAGGACGTCGTCGAGGCGGTACAGCCCCGGTGCCCGGCCGAACCACCGCAGCACGTCCAGCACCTCGCCGGTCTGCGCGGCCACCGCCCGGACCTCCGCGGGCGCCGCGGTTTCCGCCGCCGCCAGCACCGTCACGCCCGCCGCGCGCCCGGCCGCGTCGACGACCGCGTGCCAGTCCCCGATCGAGGTCAGCCGGCCGGCCAGCGGGAGCAGGACGAGCCCGCCGGGGCCGTCCAGGGACGCGAGCACGCTGTCGCCGCAGGCGTGTTCGAACGCCGCGAGGAACCGCCGGAGCTTGCGGCGGACGGCGATCTCGGCGTCCACGCCCGGCGACTCCTCGTCGGCGTGCGGCCCGAGTTCGACGCTCAGCACGACGTACCGCGCGGGCAACGTGATCCCGGCGCTGCGGGCGACGACGTCGACCGGCCCGCCGTCGACGAGCACCGACAGCAGCGTCCGGCGCGCGGTGTGCTCCTGCCCGACCTTCGTCCGCAGCTCCTCCAGGTACCCGCGGGTGACGACGCCGGTGACCGTGCCGACGAACGCCAGCACCCGGTCCGCGACTTCGAGGAGATCGGCGACGTCGGCACTGCCCGAAGAAGCGGAGCCGACGGCGAAGATCTCCCGCGCGCCGACGTGGTACGCGGTCAGCACGGCTTCCAGCGGAAAGCCCTCTTCCGCCCGGCGGACCGCCGACGCGCCGACCTGCCGCAGCTCGGCCGCGTTGAGCTCGCGATCCTCGCGCAGGCTGCGCGCGAACGCCCGCACCGCCTGCCGGGTGATCCCCGCGATGTCGCCGGCCAGTTCCTCCACCGGCAGCCGCCGGTAGTCCGCGACCTCGGCCTGGAGGCGCGCGAGCACCCGGGTGATCAGCTCGGGCTCCTCCCGGGTGAGCCGCTCGTGCACCCGCTGGCCGCCGAGGGTCAGATCGCCGCCAGGCTTGTGCTCCGTCACAACCGATCCCCCCGTTCTCTGCCCGGATTCCCAGTCAATCCGGCCACGCTCGGTGCCGATGGTGTCACGGAGACCAACAGTCGGCACAGCGTCAAGAGAACAGCGTGTCAAGGAGGATGGCGTGCGAGTGAGGACGACGGCGTTCATCGCGATCATGGTCACCGCGCTGGCGGGCGCGACGGCGGGCACAGCGACGGCGGGCACCGCCGGCGAGTACGTGGCACTGGGGGATTCGGCGGCGGCCGGGCCGCTGATCCTGCCGCCCGACCTCTCCTCCCCCGGCTGCCTCCGTTCGCTGGCGAACTACCCGCACGTCGCCGCGAAAGCACTCGGCGTGCCGCTGACGGACGTCACCTGTTCGGGCGCGACGACGGCGGACATGACCGCTCCGCAGCAGACGTCGGCCGGCGCGGTCCCACCGCAGCTGGACGCGCTCGGCGCGCAGACCCGCACGGTGACCGTGACGATCGGCGGCAACGACGTCGGCCTGGTCGGCGCGGCGACGAGCTGCATCAACCTCCTGCCCGGCATCGTCCCCGACTGCGTCGACCGGTACACCGCGGGCGGGCACGACCAGCTGGCCGAAAAGATCGCCGCGTTCGAGCCGGTGTGGGGCGCGCTGCTGGAGGCGATCCACGCGAAGGCGCCGGACGCCGACGTCTTCGTGGCCGGCTACGGCACCTACCTGCCGCACAACGGCTGCTGGCCGATCGCGCCACTGACCGCGCGCGACGCGAACTACATCCAGGGCAGCATCGACAAGACCAACGCCGCCCTGGCCCGGCAAGCCGCCGCGCACAACGCGCGCTACGTCGACGTCCGGACGGCCTCGATCGGGCACGACGTCTGCAAGCTGCCCGGCGTGAAGTGGTTCGAGAGCGTCATCCCGACGTCGGTCGCCGCGCCACTGCACCCGAACGCGGACGGCATGGCCGCGATCGGCGGCCTGGTCGCCGCGGCCGTCCGGGCGCCGGTCAACGGGTGAAGTCCCACCGGCTGGCGCCGTACGGTTCCGCGGTCGCGACGCCGAAGGCCCGCTGCAGCGTGAGCCGGTAGAGGTGCCAGGGCGGCGGGCCGGCGGTCGGCGCGGTGAACGGGGCCGTGAACCCCTCGTCCACCACCGTCGCGGGCCAGCCGCCCTCGCGGTAGACGGCCGCCACCTGCTCCAGCGTCGCCGCATCGGTGGTCCGGTGGGCCTCGCCTTCCATCGTGACGTCGAGACCGCGCAGCCGCACCGACACGGTGCACGCCGGGTTCGCCGCCAGGTTGCGAGCCCGGCGCGTGCCGGGCCCGCTCACGAAGTACAGGGTGTCGTCCACCCAGATGGCGCCGACGCCGGCGACGTGCGGGCGCCCGTCGGGGCGGACGGTCCCGATGAAGAACGTCAGGTCCTCCTTGGGGGTCTGGGTGGCGAGGAGGTCGCGCGCCCTGCTCCACGGCAGCGCCGCGGACCCGGATCGGTCGAGGTTCTGGGTTGCTGTCGGTTCCGTCATGCCCACGCGTCGAACGGGACGGCCGCGGATCGACACGCGGCGAGGGTTTTCTCGCCACCGGGGTCGTCGTCGCCGGCCGCGGGCACGATCGCCAGCTCGTCGATCCCGGCGGCGGCGTAGGCGCCGATCTTCGCGGCGATCTCGTCGCGGGACCCGAACAGCCCGACCGCGGCGATGGCTTCGGCGGGCACCGCGGCCAGCAGTTCGCGCGGGTGCGGCCGGGTGCGGGCGAAGTCGATCAGGTCGCCGAAGCCCGCCGCGCGGAACATGTCCGCGTAGCCGGGCGCGGCGAGGTAGCCGACCACGCCCCGGCGCAGCTGTTCGAGCGCGGACGGCGACGGGTCGGCCGCGGCGACCACCCACGCGGCCACCGGCGGCGGAGCGGTTCCGGCGCGCTCGGCGGCAGCGTGGAGCCCGCGCACCAGCGTCGCCGCGGCCGCCGGGCTGACGAGGTTGACGACCATCCGGTCGGCGTGCCGCGCGGCGACGTCGACGGCTCGCGGCCCGAACGCCGCGATCGTCAGCGGAGACTCCGGAGCGGGCAGCCGCAGCCGGTAGCCCCGCGAGCCGACGACCGCGCCGTCCACAGTGGACTTCTCGCCGGCCAGCAGCTGCCGGACCGCGACGGCGGACTCCGCCAGGGCCGTGGCCGCCCGGTCGCGGGACCGGCCGTGCCAGCCGCGCACGACGACGTCACTGGACGTCCCGAGCGCGACTCCGGTCGCCCGGCCGGTCAGCGCCGCCACCGACGCGACGCCCATGGCGATCGTCGCCGGGTCCCGGACGGTCACCGCCAGCGGCCCGAAAGTCAGGGAAATCCGCGCGGTGGCCGCGCCGATCGCGGTGCCGAGCGCGAAGGCGTCCCACGTCGCCATCTCGCCGATCCAGAGCTCCGGGTAGCCCGCGGCCTCCGCGGCCCGGGCGGTGTCGAGCGCCTCCTCCGGCGGCCGGTCCTGCCAGAGTCCCAGCGACACCGAAAGCCTCATGTGGCGGCCTGCACGATCATGGTGACCACCGTGGTGAACGAGCCGCCGACGTTGAGCGTCAACGCCGTGCGCGCGCCCGCCACCTGCATCTCGCCCGCCGTGCCCGAAACCTGCCGGGCCGCGTCGCGCAGCATGCGGACGCCGGTGGCGCCGACCGGGTGGCCGAGGCCGATCAGGCCGCCACCCGGGTTGATCCCGGCCGCGTCCAGCCCGCCGCCGGCGATGAACCGGCCGCCGTCGCCAGGCGGTGCCAAGCCGAGGTGCTCCAGCGCGACCAGCCCGGTGATCGTGAAGCAGTCGTGCAGTTCGACGGTGTCGAGCGCGTCCGGCCCGGGCACGCCCGCTCGCCGGTAGGCGTCGGCGACGGCGCCGCGCAGGTGCGGGAACAGGTACTCGCCGCCGGAAGCGATCTTCGGCGCGAGGCCGATGTGCGCGGTGCGGTGCCCGAACCCGGCGATGCGCGGGAAGCCACCACCGAGCCGTTCGGCGAACGCGGGCGAGGCCAGCACGACCGCCGCGGCGCCGTCGGTGATCCGGCCGCAGTCCTGCTTGCGCAGGCGGCCCTCGATGACCGGGTTGAGCTCGTCGTCCGGTCCGAACGCGGCCGCCGGAAACCGCCAGTCACGGGCCTGGGCCAGCGGGTTCAGCGCCGCCCGGGTGAAGGCGTGCTCGGCGAACAGCCCGAGGTGCCCTGGATCGAGTCCATACCGAGCGTCGTAGGCGTCGGCGACCTCGGCGAACAGCGCCGGCCAGGGAAACTTCGCGGAGACGGCTTCGTGCCCGGCCCACGCGGCGGACCCGAGGTGCTCGGCGGCCCGCTGCCCATCGACGTTGCGCATCAGCTCGACGCCGACGACCAGCGCCAGGTCGTAGCGGCCCGCTTCGAGGTCGGCGCACGCGGCGAGCACCGCGGTGCTGCCGGACGCGCACGCGGCTTCGTGCCGGGTGCTGGGCACGCCGTCGAGCTCCGGGACGGCCGCCACCAGCACGCCGCCCAGCTGGGCCTGGCCGGTGAACAGCTCCGCCGCGAGGTTCCCGACGTGCGCGACCTCGACGTCGGCGGCCGAGACCCCGGCGTCCGTGAGAGCCGCGGGCACGACCTCGGCGAACAGTTCGAGGATCCCGCGTCCTTCTTTCGTGACGTTGCGCGCGAAGTCGGTCTGCGCCCCGCCCAGCACGAACACCGTCATGACCTCACCCCAGGCTTTCCCGCAGCTGCCGCTTCAGGATCTTCCCCACCGGGTTGCGTGGCAAGGACTCCGCGTACTCGAGCCGTTCCGGCAGCTTGAACGCGGCCACCTTCTGCTCGCGCAGGTACGCGACCAGCTCCTCCAACGTCGGCTTCCGCGCACCCGGCACGACGATCGCGCACACCCGCTCCCCCATGACCTCGTCGGGCACGCCGACCACGCCGACGTCGGCGACGTCCGGGTGCCCCGCCAGCAGGCCCTCGACCTCGGCGGGCGAGATGTTCATGCCGCCGCGGATCACGAGGTCCTTGAGCCGGTCGACGTACCGCAGGAACTCCCCGCGCTCGCCGTCGATCTCGAAGACGTCGCCGGTGCGGAAGTGCCCGTCTTCGTCGAACGCCGAGGTGTCGAGCGGCTCGCCCTTCTCCGTGAGGTAACCGGCGAACACCGTCGGCCCGGCGATGTGCAGCTCGCCGGGGTGCCCGGGTCCGGTCACCCGCTCGCCAGTGACCGGGTCGTGCAGCCGCACCGACGTCCACCCGGCGACCGGGGTCGACCAAGTGGCGGCCGAGGCGTAGTTCGGGAAGTAGGTCGCGCGCTGGTCCGGGTCGGGGATGTCCACCGGACCGGACAGCAGCGCGGTGCCCTCGTTCGAGCCGAAGAAGTTGATGAGGTCGATGCCGTACCGCTCGGCCCAGGTGCGCACCAGCCACGGCGAGAGCGGCGCCGAGCCGGACCCGATCTTCCGCAGCGCCGAAATGTCCACTCCGGACAGTATCTTTTCGTTGTGCAGCAGCATGGTCAGCAACGCCGGTGGCGCGAGCGTGTACGTCACCCGCTCGGCCGCGAGCTGTCCCAGGAACACCGGCAGGTCGAACGGGTGGTGCGGGACGAACACGGCGCCGGTCAGCAGCCACGGCAGGAACATGCCGCCGATGCCGGCCATGTTCGTCATCGGGAACGGGGAAAGCAGGACGTCTTCGCGGGTGATCCCGGCGGCCTGGACGCAGCCGGCCGCGGTCGCCAGCCAATCTCCGTGGCAGCGCGGCACGGCCTTCGGCTCGGCTTCGGTGCCGGACGTCCAGCAGATCGTGACGCAGTCGTTCACGTCGGCTTCGGCCCGGTACGAGTCCAAAGTAGATTTGTCCACTTCGGACAGTGGAGCTTCGGGCCAGGCCAGGGCACCGGCCGGTTCGTCGCCCCCGTTGGCGACGACGAACCGGACCGACAGCGCCGAAGCGCCGATGAGCCCAAGGGCCGCCCCGGCGAGCGGGTGCTCGCCGTATCTGGATGCCGTGACCACCCCGACAGCCCCGGTGCGCCGGCACATCGGAACCATCTCGTGCTCCCGGTAGGACACCGGGAACGGGGTGACGACCGCGCCGATCCGCACGATCGCGAGGAACGCCTGGACCAGGGCCGAGCAGTTCGGCAGCTGCACAGCCACTACGTCACCTGCTCGCACCCCTCTGGCGAGCAGGAACGCGGCCAGGACGTCGACGCGTTCGTCGAGCCGGCTCCAGGTCCACCGCACCGGGTCGCGTCCGACCAGTGCGGTGGTGTTCGGTGGATCGACCAGCGCGAGACCCTCCGGGTCGGCACTGACCCGCTCCTTCACGAGCCGGTCGATCGTCTCCGCACTCCACCATCCCCGTGTCCGGAAGTCCCGGGCACGACCCTCTCGATGGCATCTCATGAACGGAGGTTTTCCAGCTGGTCCGCCCGGACCCAAGTCGCGTGGAAACCGAGCGGGACACGCTGGGGAAGCAGGACCCTGGCCACGGGTCCGGCAGCGAGGTCGGCGGCGTCGAAGATGTCCAGTTCCGAGCGTCCCTCACGCTCGTCCTGCACGAACGTCACCAGATACCCGTCCGCCGACTCGACGGGTGCTCCTTCGCGGGGTGCGAACGGAGCCTCACTGCCCCACCGGCCGGGACCGAACCGGTATTCGGTCTTCGTACCGGCAAGATTGTCGTGGCGCACCAGCCCGTCGAACTTCAGCGTCGACTCGGGCGAGATGTGCACCGCGTAGGAGTACCGGTTCCGCCGTCCGACGCCGCGGGCGTCGACGGTCGGGAACTCGGTGTTGTCGTCGTCGAGCGGCGCCTCGTGGCACGCGCCGGTCCGCAGGTCGAAGCGGTAGCGGTGCAGCTGGGCATCGAGCCGCAGGTAGGAGAGCATTTTCGCCAACGGCGTGTGAGCGTCGGCCCGCGGCTGCGGCTTCTGCACGCGGCAGACGTCGAGGACCACTTCGTCGCCCTCTTCCCAGGCGTTGACGACGTGGTAGATGTAGCACGGGCTCGCTTCGAACCACCGGATCTGGCTACCGTTCCCGTAGCGTGGCAGTACCCCGAAGCGGCTCGGCATCGCGCGGTCGAAGTGCAGCTTGTGCCGGCCTTGTTCCGCGGCTTCCAGGTCCTGCACCAGCGGCAGGTCCATCAGCACCGCGTAGTGCTCGGTGATGGCCATGTCGTGCGGCAGGCGCGGGCCCGGCAGCTCGACGTCGGTGGTGGTCACGACAGTGCCGTCCGCGCTGATCACGCCGTAGCGCAGGTACGGCGGGCGGGGCCCGTAGTCGAACCAGAACAGCTCGCCGGTGGTCTCGTCCACCTTGGGGTGGGCCATCATGTCGCCGGCCAGCGTGCCGAGGAAGTCCTCGGCGCCGAGGGTCTCCAGCGAGAGCGGGTCGACCGCGTACGGCGAGCCGCACAGGTACCAGGTGGCGAGGATCCGGCCGCGGTGGAAGACGACGTCGGTGTTGGCGTTGTCCTTGAGCCCCAGGCCGTGGGAGTTGCCGAAGGGGTTGTCCTTCGGGTTCTCCATGACGCCGGTCCAGAGCGCCTTGCCGGCCGCGGACTCGGCTTCGAAGGCCTTCGTGCGGACCCAGCGGTTGCGGTAGCGGGCCCTGCCATTCTCCAGGTGGACGGCGTGGATCATGCCGTCGCCGTCGAACCAGTGGTAGCGGCCTTCCGGAGCGAACCGCGGGTTCGGGCCGTTGCGCAGGTAGACGCCGTTGAGGTCCTTCGGGATTTCGCCGATGACCTGCAGGTCTTCCGCGTCGATCTCGGTGCCGACCGGGGCGTACACGCCGAGCAGGTACGGGTTGGCCTCGCCGGTGTCCGCCGTCCGGGCCACCATCAGCGGCTGTTCGGAGGTGCTGGTCATCGGACTGCTCCCTGACTCTCGGCCCCACTGCGCGGGCTGCTGGGGATGAGACTATGATTTGTGTATCCAGGTGTCAATAGGCTTCTTTAGATGTAGTCAGCTGTTACGCTGAGGCCGCTAGGCAGCAAGGGGGGACGGGGTGACCGAAGCGAGTGCACACCGCGTCCGGCCGGCGGGAGATCCGCTCCGGAGAGCGCTCGAACTCGTCGGCGACCAGTGGACGCTGCTCATCCTGCAGAGCCTGTTCCTGCGCTTCCGGCGGTACGAAGAGCTGCGCCTGCGGCTGGGTATCTCGCCGACGGCGTTGTCGGGACGGCTGCGGGACATGGTGGACGCGGGCATGCTCACCCGGGTGCCGTACCGGGACGCGCGCCGCACGCGGCACGAGTACCGGCTGACCGAGCGCGGCCTCGAGCTGTGGCCGCTGCTGATCTCGATCTGGGCGTGGGAGCGCGAGTGGGTCGACGGCCGCCGCGAGGTGCTGCCGACGCTCATCCACCTCGACTGCGAGCTGGCTACCTCGGCGCCGCTCGGCTGCGCAGCCTGCGGCCGCCGGGTCGACGCGCGTGACGTCCGGGCGTCGCGGCTGGACAGCACCGGCGTCGCGGCGGCGACCGCGTCCAAGCGCTTCCGCCGCAAGGACGCCGAGTCGCTCGCCGGCGACCCGCTGATGTTCTTCCCCGACACGATGGAGCTGCTCGGCGACCGGTGGTCGACCGGCCTGCTGGTCTCGGCGCTGCTCGGCTGCCGGCACTTCTCGGAGTTCGAGCGCGAGCTGGGCATCGGGCCGAGCGTGCTGTCGGCCCGGCTGAGCAAGCTCGTCGAGGTCGGCGTCCTGCGCACCGGCACGGCGGCGACCCGCACCGACGCCCGCGACTACCGGATGACGGCGAAGGGCCTGGCGTTCTTCCCGGCGCTGGCGTTCATCGCGGAGTGGTCGCGCGGTTTCGAGGTGGCGGGCCAGGAGCCGGACATCACGCTGCACCACGTCGACTGCGGCGAACGGCTGCGGCCGATGCTGCTGTGCGACCACTGCGGCCGCCCCCTGACCCGCAAGTCGGTGCAGTTCGGTGGCGTACCGTCCCCCCAACGCTGACGACGTGACCAAATCGACTCGCCAAGCGCCCCGGCCGATGCCAGGCTGGAGCGGTCACACGTCGTCATTTTCGGAGGTAAGCATGAGTGAACCGGATCCGTCGCCCAGCGGCGAGGACGACGACGTCAAGCGCAAGTTCCGCGAAGCACTGGAACGCAAGCAGGCCCACGCCCGCTCGGGTGCCGCCCACGAGAACGCGGGCGGCAAGAACCAGCACGCCCACGGCCCCGCGGCCAACAAGCGGACGTTCCGCCGGAAGAGCGGCTGAGCAGCGGCAGCGTAGGTCCGTGAAGGCCACCTTGAAGTTCTTCAAGGTGGCCTTCACGGCGTTCAGGGGGTGAACGAGCCCAGGTGGTCCAGGACCACGAACTCGCTGCCCGGGCTCGCCGCCGCCACGGCCTTCCGCAGCACCGCCACCCCGCCATTGGGATCGTGGGCCTGGCCCAGCGGCAGGTCGAAGTCGTCCCAGTGCGTGGCGGCCACCCACCGGGGGTTCCCCAGCGTGCGCAGCAGGCGCGGGACGTAGTCCGTCACTTTCGCGCCGCCCGGGGGCAGCAGCAGCACATCCGGTCGCAGCCCCGCCAGCTCGGACTCGACGTAGTTCGCACCGCCGAAATCGAGCACGCTCGCCCCGCCGCCGGACACGACGTACGCCAGCGTGCCGCCCTCGACCAGGTCGGAGATCACCCGTGGCCGGTCGCGGCGGGACAGCGGCCGAGTGCCCGGGAAGGCGACCTGGGCCCGGGTGCCCGTCGCCGAATGCAGGGAGCGCAGCACCCGGATCGAGTACCCGTCGAACGTCAGATCCTCCCCGCCGGTCGCGATCGCGAGCTGGTCATCCGGCGCACCCAAGGCCGCCACGAGACTCAAATGGGTCTCGGTGCCGATGACCGTCGCTCCGGTGCGTTCGGCCAGGTACGGGACGTCCGTCAGGTGGTCGTAGTGGCCGTGGGTCACCAGGATGTGGTCGGCCCGGAGGAAGCCGCGGTCGAGGTAACCGTCGATCAGCGCACGGTCCACCGAGAGCGGCGTACGCGGGTCCGCACCCGCCGGGGTGTACGTACCCGTCTTGAACCGGGTCAGCCACGGATCGACGAGGATCGTCTTCGCCCCGACCCGGATCTCCCAGCCGTTGTTCCCCCACCAGCGCAACGTCATCGCCGAACGAGCCGCCGCGGGCGGTGCGCCCGCCAGGATCGCCGCGGCCGCCGCACCCGCGCCGAACAGCCCGCGCCTGCTCAATCCCTTGTCCATACCGGACACCCGACCACGACCCGCGCCCCGCTGTCCAAGATCGGGAAGCGGGCCAGTCGATAGGTGAACAGCTATCGTCGCAGCGTGGACCACCTTCGCTCGCTGCGGTACTTCCTCGTGGTCGCCGACGAACTGCACTTCGGCCGGGCCGCCGAACGGCTCGGGATCGCGCAGCCGCCGCTGAGCCAGCGCGTCAAACGGCTCGAAGCCGAGCTGGGCGCGAAGCTGTTCGAGCGCGGCCGGCGCATCACGCTCACCGAAGCCGGCGAAGTGCTGCGCGCCGAAGCCCGGGACCTGCTCTCCCGCTGGGACCGCATGACGGCGCTCGTCGCGAAGGCCGAACGCGGGGAGCTGGACAGCCTGCGCGCGGGCGTGCCCCCGGAACTGCCCGGGCGGGTGCTGGCCGCGATCCTGACGAAGTTCGCCGACGAGTGCCCCACCGTCCGGCTGGACCTGCAGGAGCTCACCACCGCCGAGCAGGCGCGGCTGCTCGCCGACCGCGGGCTCGACGCCGGCCTCCTGCAATTGCCGGTGGACGTGGTCGGGCTCGACCTCGGCCCGGTCGTCGACACCCCGCTGGGCGTGGTGCTCCCCCGCGACTCACCGCTCGCCCGCCGCACCGAGCTCACCCTCGCCGACCTGACGGGGGAAGGTCTGGTCCACTCCCCGCGGGCGGCCGCGCCCGGGAACTACGACGCCCTGCTGCGCACCTGCTGGGACCACGGCTTCCGGCCGGCCGCGATCCGGCACGCCCGCAACCCCGAGTTCGTGCTCGGGCTGGTCCTGGCCGGGCACGGCGTGGCGTTCGAGCCGGGCCCCCGCAAGGAACCGCGCGTGGTGTGGCGGCCGCTGACCGGCGAGGTGCTGCGGTCACGGATGGCCTTCGCCTGGCCGCCGGCGAGCCCGCACCCGCAGGCGGCGAAGCTGGCGGAGATCGCCGCCGGAGTGCTCGAAGACGACGGGGTGTCCCGGATCGTGCCGCCGGAGCCGCGGGCCGCCCGGCCGTGGGACCTGTTCTACGACCGCAGCTGATCGACGGCCGCCCGCGCGGCCTCGCCGATGGCGCGGTCGATGTCCGGGCGCCGCAGCGTCTCCGCACCGCCGTCCGTGAACACCGCGACGGCGTAGGAAGCACCGTCCGGGTAGGTCGCGACGCCGATTTCGTTGCGGATCCCCGGCATCGTGCCCGTCTTGCCCGCCACCGCCACCGCCACCGGGAACCCCGCCGCCAGCCGGTGCCAGCTGACCTGGGCCGACATCCACTCGCGGACCGGCGCCCCCACGTCCCCCGCCCAGATCGCCGCCAGCAGCGTCGTCATCTCGCGTGGGGTGGTCGCGGAAGTCCGCAGGGGATCCAGCGCCCGCAACGGACAGCCGGCCGCCGTGTCCTCGATGATCGTGCGCAGGACGTCCCGCGGCGCGCCGATGACGGAAGTCCGCGTCAGGCCCAGCTCGGCCAGCAACGACCGGACGTTCTCCACGCCCACCCGGTCGAACAGCAGGTCCGCGGCCGTGTTGTCCGACACCGACAGGGCCAGCAGCGCCGCGTCACGCAGGCTGTATTCGGCGTCGTCGGCGAAGCCCGCCGAACCGGTGCCGCCGAGGCGGTCCGCGGCGGACGCCCGCACCCGGTCGGTGGGGTCGAGCTGCCCGGCCGCCACCTGGCGCGCGAACTCGAAGGCCAGCGGCACCTTCACCACGGACGCCAGTACCACCGGGGAGTCGGCGTCCAGGCCGAATTCCTCGGCCGAACCGAGACGGCGGGCGTGCACCCCCGCAGCCGGTGGTCGGCGCTCCGGTTCGTCCCCAACCCCAAGTCGACGCCGTTCACCTTCGGCTACCTGGTCG
>NZ_JBEZYB010000056.1:0-53369 GCF_040638285.1 Amycolatopsis sp. NPDC026612 | reverse complement strand
AGCCGCTTGGTCTTCGCGAACTTCGCCGCGACCTCCAGCACCGCGGACTCGTCCCCGGAAATCACCACCGACTCCGGACCGTTCACCGCCGCAATCGAGACACCCTCGGTCAGCACGATCTCGGCCTCGGACGCGGCGATCGACACCATCGCCCCGCCGGGTGGCAACGCCTGCATCAACGACGCCCGCGCCGACACCAGACGGCAAGCGTCCACAAGCGACAGAACACCGGCCACGTGCGCAGCCGAAATCTCCCCGATCGAATGCCCCGCCACGAAATCCGGCCGGACACCGAAGGACTCGAACAACCGGAACAACGCCACCTCGACCGCGAACAACGCCGGCTGCGTGGACCCGGTCTCGTCCAGGGACGAGCCGGTGAAGACGACCTCGCGCAGCGGGCGGTCCAGGAGCCGGTCGAACTCGGCGCACACCGCGTCGAACGCCTCGGCGTACACCGGGAACCGGTCGTAGAGCCCCCTCCCCATCCCGGCGCGCTGGGCGCCCTGGCCGGTGAAGAGCACGGCGAGCGCACCCGGCCGGACGTCTCCGCGCACCACGCCCGGGTCCGGCGTGCCGTCCGCCAGCGCGGTCAGGCCGCGGACCAGCTCGCCGTCGTCCCCGGCGAGCACCACGGCTCGGTTCGGCAGGGCCGCGCGGCCGGTGGCCAGCGAGAAGGCGACGTCCGGCAGGCCGCCGCGCTCGGCGGCGAGCAGGCGGCGGGCCTGCGCGCGCAGCCCCGCCGCGGTCTGCGCGGAGACCGGCACCGGGAGCAGGCCGACCGGCGCGGTGTCGTGGACGACGACGTCGTCGGGCGCCTGTTCGAGGATGACGTGGGCGTTGGTGCCGGAGATCCCGAACGACGACACCCCGGCCCGCCGCGGCCGGTCGGACGGCCACTTCCGGGTCTCGGTGAGCACCTCCACCGCGCCCGCGGTCCAGTCCACATGGGACGATGGCGCGTCGACGTGCAGGGTCGGCGGCAGGACGCCGTGCCGCATCGCCATCGCCATCTTGATGATCCCGGCGACCCCGGCCGCGGCCTGCGTGTGGCCGAGGTTGGACTTCACCGAACCCAGCCAGAGCGGCTCCTCGCGCCCCTGACCGTACGTGGCCAGCAAGGCCTGCGCCTCGATCGGATCGCCGAGCCTCGTGCCGGTCCCGTGCGCCTCGACGACGTCCACTTCGGACGGACGCAGCCGCGCGTCGGCGAGGGCCGCCCGGATCACCCGCTGCTGCGACGGGCCGTTCGGGGCGGTCAGGCCGTTCGACGCGCCATCGGAGTTCACCGCCGAACCCCGCACCACGGCGACGATCTCGTGGCCGTTGCGCCGTGCGTCCGACAGCCGCTCCACCAGCAGCAGACCGACGCCTTCGCCCCAGCCGGTGCCGTCCGCGCCCTCGGCGAACGCCTTGCAGCGGCCGTCCGGGGCGAGGCCGCCCTGCCGGTCGAACTCGACGAACGCCCCTGGCGTCGCCATCACCGTGACGCCGCCGGCGACGGCGAGGTCGCATTCGCCCGCCCGCAGCGCCTGCCGGGCCCAGTGCAGCGCGACCAGCGACGACGAGCAGGCCGTGTCCACGGTGACCGCGGGGCCTTCGAGCCCGAAGGCGTAGGCGATCCGGCCGGACACCACGGCGGCCGCGTTGCCGGTGCCGACGTAGCCGGCGACGTCGTCGCCCGCGTCGGTGAGCAGCGCGGGGTAGTCCTGGCCGTTGGTGCCGGCGAAGACGCCGATCCGCTCGCCGCGCACCGAGCGCGGATCGAGGCCGGCGCGCTCGAACAGCTCCCACGCCGTCTCGAGGAGGATCCGCTGCTGCGGGTCCATGGCCATGGCTTCCCGGGGCGAGATGCCGAAGAGAGCGGCGTCGAAGTCCGCCGCCCCGGTGAGGAACCCGCCCGGCCGGACGGCGGCGAGGTGGTCCGGCCAGCCGCGGTCGGCGGGCGGGGCGGACAGCGCGTCGGCCCCGCGCGCGACGAGGTCCCACAGGTCTTCCGGC
The DNA here is from genome assembly GCF_040638285.1 of Amycolatopsis sp. NPDC026612. Taxonomy (NCBI): domain Bacteria; kingdom Bacillati; phylum Actinomycetota; class Actinomycetes; order Pseudonocardiales; family Pseudonocardiaceae; genus Amycolatopsis; species Amycolatopsis sp. NPDC026612. The sequence continues at coordinate 51,368 of NZ_JBEZYB010000056.1, read as the reverse complement.
GACCGGACCTCGCCGGGGAACCGGCAGGCCATCGCGACGATGGCAATGGGCTCGTCGTCGGTGGCCACGGCGGTTTCCGTGACCGGGGTGGCGCTCTCGCCGGCGAGCAGACCGTGCAGGTGCCGGGCGAGGGTGGCCGGGTCGGGGTGGTCGTAGGTCAGGGTGGCGGGCAGGTCCAGCCCGGTGGCGGCACGCAGGCGGTTGCGCAGTTCGACGGCCGAGAGGGAGGTGAACCCGAGGTCGCTGAACGCGCGGGCGCGGTCGACCGCGGCCGCCGAAGCGTGCCCCAGCACCGCGGCCACGTGTTCGCGGACGAGGTCGAGCACTCCGGCGGCGGTGCGGTCGACGGCGGCGGTGCGGTCGACGGCAGCGGTGCGGTCGACGGCGGCCGGGGCCGGCACAGCGAGCAGCGGGCTCGGCCGGGCCGCGGTGAACGCCGGGCCGAAGACCGGCCAGTCGACGTCGGCGATCGCGACGGTCGTGTCCCCCGCGGCCAGCGCCCCCTCCAGCGCGGTGAGCGCGAGGTCCGGGTCGAGCGGCCGGAGCCCCGCGGCGCCGAGCCTCGCGGTGACGTCCTCGCCGGCCATGCCGCCGCCGGCCCACGGTCCCCAGGCGACGGCCAAGGCGGGCAGGCCCGCGGCGCGGCGCGTCTCGGCCAGGGCGTCGAGCCGGGCGTTGGCGGCGGCGTACCCGGCCTGCCCGGCCGCGCCGAGGGTGCCGGCGAGGCCGGAGAACAGGACGAAGGCGTCGAGGTCGCGGGTCAGCTCACCGAGGTGGACCGCACCCGTGACCTTGGCCGCCTCGACCTGCGCGAGCCGCTCGGGGGTCAGGGTGTCGAGGACGCCGTCGTCGAGGACGCCCGCGGTGTGGACGACGACGCGCAGGTCCGGGCCGATCCGGTCGAGGAGCGCGGCCACCGCGGTCCGGTCGGTGACGTCGCAGGCTTCGACGACGGCGGAAGGGCCGGCCGCGGTCAGCTCGGCCGCCAGTTCGGCCGCTCCCGGGGCGTCGGGGCCGCGCCGGGAGACGAGGACGAGCCGCTCGGCGCCGTTCGCCGCCGCCCACCGGGCGACGCGGGCGCCGAGTGCGCCGGTACCGCCGGTGACCAGGACCGTGCCGCGAAGCCGCCGGTCCCAGGCCTTCCCCACCGGGGCGGGGACGAGCCGCCTGCCGAACACGCCGGAGCCGCGGACCGCCACCTGGTCCTCTTCGCCGCCGAGCACGGCCGACAGCCGCCCGGCGACGCGTTCGTCCAGCTCGGCGGGGAGGTCGACGAGGCCGCCCCAGCGTTCGGGCAGTTCCAGTGCGACGCTGCGCCCGAGGCCCCAGAGCCCGGCTTGGGCGGGCGCGGTGAGTGTCTCGGACCGGCCGACGGCGACCGCGCCGCGGGTCAGGCACCACAGCGGTGCGGTGATCCCCGCGTCGCCGAGCGCTTGGACGAGGACGGTGGTGGTCGCGACGTCGCCGCCGACGGACAGCACTGCGGTCCAGTCCTCGCCTGCCGTCCGCAGCCGGTCGGCCAGCGCGGCCCGGGACTCTCCCGCGGTGGTCAGTGCCACGACCCCGGTGAGCAGCGTGGCCAGCCGGGCGGCGGTTTCGTCCCCGGCCGGGGAGATCAGCAGCCGGCGCCCCGGCGTACCGGAACCGACGGTGAGCGGCGTCCATTCGGCGCGGTACCGCCAGGCGGCGACCGTCCGGTCCCGGCGGCTGCGGTGCCGCCAAGCGGCCAGAGCCGGGCGCACGGCGTCCGCCAGCGGGGCCTCGAGACCCAGCGCGACGGCGAGATCGGCGGTGTCCGCGCTTTCCACCGCCGCCCAGAACGCCTGGTCCTCCGTGGACGCTTCCGGCCTTCCGGTGAGCCAGTAGTGCTGCCGCTGGAACGCGTAGGTGGGCAGGTCGGTGTGCGTTTCGGCGGGCAGGAACGACGACCAGTCGACGTCGACGCCGTGGACGTGCAGAGCCGCCAGCGCGGTGAGCACCGCCTGCTCTTCGTCGCGGTCCCGGCGCAGGGTGGGGACGGCGATCCCGGGCACCATCGAGCTGAGCACACTGTCCGGTCCCAGCTCCAGGAACACGCCGGTCCCGGCTGCCTCCATTGTGGACACACCATCGGCGAACCGGACGGCCTCCCGCACATGCCGCACCCAGTACTTCGCCGTGAACGGCTCCGCGAGAGCACCGCTCACATTCGAGATCACCGGAATCTCCGCCGGGTGGTACGTCAACGTCTCCGCCACCGCACGGAACTCCGCCAGCATCGGATCCATCAGCGACGAGTGGAACGCGTGACTCACCTTGAGGCGCTTGGTCTTCCCGAACTTCGCCGCGACCTCCAGCACCGCGGACTCATCCCCGGAAATCACCACCGACTCCGGGCCGTTCACCGCCGCAATGGAAACACCCCCGGTCAAGGCGATGCCGGACTCCGCGGCGGCGATCGACACCATCGCCCCACCGGCCGGGAGCGCCTGCATCAATGAAGCGCGTGCGGACACCAGGCGGCAAGCGTCCACAAGCGACAGAACCCCGGCCACGTGCGCAGCCGAAATCTCCCCGATCGAATGCCCGGCCACGAAATCCGGCCGGACGCCGAAGGACTCGAACAACCGGAACAGGGCGACTTCCACCGCGAACAGCGCGGGCTGGGTGAACTCGGTGCGGTCGAGACGTTCGGCGTCGTCGAACGCTTCGCGCAGCGACGGCCCGAAGTGCCCGCAGACTTCGTCGAACGCTGACGCGTACACCGGGAAGCGGTCGTACAGTTCGCGGCCCATGCCTGCCCGCTGCGCGCCCTGGCCGGTGAACACCACCGCCAGGCCGCCGGGCACGACGCTGCCGTGCACCAGATTCCGCGCACCGCCGCCGGCCGCAAGGGCGGAAAGCCCCGTCCGGAACTCCTCGGCCGAGGACCCGAACACGACCGCCCGGTCTTCGAACGCGCTGCGTCCGGCGAACAGTGCGGCACCTGCGCCCGGAAGGTCGCCGTCGACGTACGGGACCAGCGCCTCGGCCTGCGCGCGCAGGGTCTCCGCGCCCCGGGCCGAGACCAGCCACGGAACCGGCCCCGCCACCGGGGTCACCGGCGCCGGCACGGATTCCGCCTCTTCGAGGAGCACGTGCGCGTTGGTCCCGGAGATCCCGAACGACGACACGCCCGCCCGGCGCGGCCGGTCACCGGGATTCCACTCCTGCGCCGAGGTCAGCAGCCGGACCGCGCCCGCGGACCAGTCCACCTGCGACGACGGCCGGTCCACGTGCAACGTCCGCGGGAGGACGCCGTGCCGCATCGCCATGACCATCTTGATCACGCCGGCGACCCCGGACGCCGACTGCGTGTGCCCGAGGTTCGACTTCACCGAACCCAGCCACAGCGGGGTTTCCCGGTCGCGGCCGTAGGTTTCCAGCAGCGCCTGCGCTTCGATCGGATCGCCCAGCGCGGTGCCGGTGCCGTGCGCCTCGACGACGTCGACGTCCGCGGCGGACAGCCGGGCCGCCGCGAGGGCGGCGGTGATCACCCGGCGCTGGGACGGCCCGTTGGGGGCGGTGAGGCCGTTCGACGCGCCGTCGGAGTTCACGGCCGAGCCGCGCAGGACCGCCAGCACCGGGTGCCGGTGCCGCCGGGCGTCCGACAGCCGTTCGACCAGCAGCAGGCCGGCGCCCTCGGCCCAGCCGGTGCCGTCGGCCGCGTCGGCGAACGCCTTGCACCGCCCGTCGGCGGCCAGACCGCCCTGCCGGTCGAACTCGGCGAAGGTGCCCGGCGTGGCCATCACGGTGACCCCGCCGGCGATCGCGAGACCGCACTCGCCGCGCCGCAGCGCCTGGGCGGCGAGGTGCAGCGCGACCAGCGACGACGAGCACGCGGAGTCGATCGTGACCGACGGGCCCTCCAGGCCGAGGTGGTAGGACAGCCGCCCGGACAGCACGCTGCCCGCCGTCCCGGTGAGCAGGTAGCCGGCGACCTCGTCGTCACCCGCAGTGACATCCGGGGCTCCGCCCCGCGCCGAGGGCATCGCCACCCGGACCCCCGCAAAGCGATCAGTGCCGTACCCCGACGCGGCGCCGCCAACGAACACACCGGTACTGCTGCGCCGCAAGGACTTCGGCGCGATCCGGGCGCGTTCCAGCAGTTCCCACGACGTCTCCAGCAGCAGCCGCTGCTGCGGGTCCATGGCGAGCGCCTCGCGGGGTGAGATGCCGAAGAACCCGGCGTCGAATTCGCCGGCTTCGTGGAGAAAACCGCCCTGGAACGCGCTCGCCTGCCAGCCGCGGCCGCCGGGGAAGCCGCCGATCGCGTCGGTGCCGCTTTCGACCAGCCGCCACAGATCCTCGGGCGAGCCGACGCCGCCGGGGTAGCGGCAGCTCATGGCCACGATCGCGATGGGCTCCCGGTCCCGGGCCTCGACGTCGGCGAGCCGGTCGCGGGTGTCCTTCAGATCGGCCGTGACGAACTTGAGGTAGTCACGGAGTTTCTGTTCGTTGGCCATGGCCGCCCCACTGTCTTCGGTCCCGGATCACGAGGTCCGGAAGGTGCTGTCGATGAAGTCGAAGAGCTCGTCGTCGCTGGCGCCGCCGAGGTCGGTGGCGCCGGGGCCGCCGGCCAGCTCGGTCCAGCGCGCGAGGAAGCCCTTGAGGCGCGCGGTGATCTCGTCGCTCGCCGGGACCCGGGCCAGGTCCGCCTCGGTGACGGTCTCGAACGCGGCCTCCAGCCGGTCGAGCTCGTCGAGGAGCCGGACGCCGGACGCCTCGCCGCCGCCGAACCGGCGGTCCAGTTCTTCGGCCAGGTCGGCGGCCGTGGGGTGGTCGAAGGCGAGGGACGCGGGCAGGCTCAGGCCGGTCCCGGCGCCGAGCCGGTTGCGCAGCTCGACCGCCATCAGGGAATCGAAGCCGAGTTCCTTGAACGCGCGCTCGGGGCCGATCGCCGCGGCCGACGGGTGCCCGAGGACGCCCGCGACCTGGTCGAGGACCAGCGTGAGCAGCGCCTTCGGCCGGTCCGGCAGCGCGGCGAAGCCGGTCGGCGGCTCCGGCGGCTCCGGCTCGGCCAGCGCGGCCCGCACCGCCGGGAGGTCGCCCACGAGGGGGCGTGGCCGGGCCGCGGTGAAGACCGGCGCGAACCGGGCCCAGTCGACGTCGGCGACGACGACGGCCGTGTCGTCGGCGGCCAGTGCCCGCCGGAAGGCCGAGACGCCGAGCGCGGGGTCGATCGGCCGGAGGCCGCGGCCGCGCAGCATCCGCACGGCCTCGGCGTCGGCCGCCATCCCCGACGCGGCCCACGGGCCCCAGGCGATCGCGGTCGCGGTGAGCCCGCGGCCACGGCGGTCGTGGGCCAGTGCGTCGAGGAAGGCGTTGGCCGCGCCGTAAACCGCCTGCTCGCCGCTGCCCCAGACCCCGGAGATCGACGAGAACAGCACGAACGCGTCCAGGTCGTGTTCGCGGGTCAGTTCGTCGAGGTGCCGGGCCCCGGCCACCTTCCCGGCCAGCACCGCGGTCACCTCCTCGGGCGTGCTGCCGGTGAGCGGGCCGTGCTGGCCGGTGCCGGCGGCGTGCACGACGGCGGTCAGCGGCAGCTCCGCCGGGATCGCCGCCAGTACTCCCGCCACTGCGTCGCGGTCCGCCGCGTCGCAGGCGGCGAGGGTGACGCGCACGCCCAGTGCGGACAGCTCGGCGGCCAGTTCGGCCGCGCCGGGCGCGTCGGCGCCGCGGCGGCCGGTGAGGACGAGGTGTTCGGCGCCCGCCTGGGCGAGTTCCCGCGCGACCGCGGCGCCGAGCGCGCCGGTGCCGCCGGTGACCAGGACCGTGCCGCGGGGCCGCCAGTCCCGGGTTTCCCCGGCCGGGGCGGGCGCGAGCCGGCGGGCGAAGACACCCTCGGACCGGATGGCGACCTCGTCCTCGGTGCCGTCGGCGAGCACCGCGGCCAGCCGGGCCCCGGCGGCGGCGTCGAAGGTCGCGGGCAGGTCGGCGAGGCCGCCCCAGACCGACGGCAGCTCCAGGGCGGCGATCCGGCCGAAGCCCCAGGTGGTGGCCTGCTCCGGGCGGGACACGTCCTTGACGGCGCCCTGGGTGAGGCACCACAGCCGCGCCGGGCTGCCGGAGTCCGCGAACGCCTGGGTGAGCGCGAGGTTGGCGGCGAGCCCGGCCTCGGGTCCGCCGCTGAAGGCCAGCAGGGACACGACCCCTTCGACGTCGGCGTGGTCGCGCAGCAGGGTCGTCAGCGCCGCACGGTCCCCGGGACCGGAGGCGGCCACCGGCTCGGCGCCGTGGGCGGCCAGTGCCCGTGCCACTTCTCCGGCGGGGCCGTCCGCGCCGACGACGAGCCAGCGGCCGGTCAGCCTGCCCGCGGTCCCGGCCACCGGACGCCAGGTGACGCGGTAGCGCCAGGAGTCCACAGTGGACGAAGAGCGCCAGCGGTCCAGCGCCGCCATGGCCCGGGAGTCCAGCTCGAGGGCACCGGCGTCGACCGCGGCCCAGAAGCCACGGTCGCGTTCGGCCGGGGGCGCGGGTTCGAGCCAGAACCGTGATCGCTGGAAGGCGTACGTCGGCAGCTCGGTCCGCCGGGCACCGTCGAGCAGGGCCCCGGCGTCGAGGGGGAACCCGGCCGTCCGCAGCCGGGCGAAGGCCGTGACCACGGCCCGCGGCTCGTCCTGTCCCACCCGCAGCGCCGGCACCGCCGGGACGTCGGCGGTCTCGGCCGCCATCGCCGACAGCACGCCGTCGGGGCCGAGTTCGAGGAAGGTGCCCGCCCCGCGGTCGGCGAGGGTGCGCACCGCGTCGGCGAACCGGACCGTCTCCCGCACGTGCCGCACCCAGTAGCCGGGGGTGAACGGCTCGGCGAGCGCGCCGGTCAGGGTGGACACGACCGGGATCACCGGCTCGCGGTACGCCAGTTTCGCCGCCACCGCCCCGAATTCCGCCAGCATGGGGTCCATCAGCGGCGAGTGGAAGGCGTGGCTGACGCGCAGCCGCTTGGTCTTGACGCCCCGGGCCGCGAACTCCCCGGCGAGGGCCAGGACGGCGGTTTCCTCGCCGGAAACCACCGTGCTCGCCGGCCCGTTGACCGCGGCGATGCCGACGCGGTCGCCGGTCAACGCGGCCCGGACGGCCGCCTCGGGAGCGCCGACGGCGACCATCGCCCCGCCTTCGGGCAGCGCCTCCATCAGCGCCGCCCGCGCGGCGACCAGCGTGCACGCATCGGGCAGCGACAGCACGCCGGCGACGTGCGCGGCCGCCAGTTCGCCGATCGAGTGCCCGGCCACGAAGTCCGGCCGGACGCCCCACGATTCGACGAGCCGGAACAGCGCGACTTCGAGGGCGAAGATCGCGGGCTGCGCGTGCCCTGTCCGGTCGAGCTCCGCTGCCCCGACGGCCCCGAGCAGGGCACGGACCTCGTCGAAGGCCCGGGCGAACACGGGGAACCGCGCGTGGAGCTCGCGGCCCATCCCCGGCCGCTGCGCGCCCTGTCCGGTGAAGAGGACGGCCAGGCGGCCGGGCGTCCCGCTGCCGAGGAGCGCACCGGGGTCGCCGCCCGCGATCGCGGCCAGCCCGGCCAGGAGCTCGGGACCGGTCTCGCCGACGACCGCGGCGCGGTGGCCGAGGTCGGCCCGGGTGGTGGCCAGGCTCAGCGCGACGTCCGCGGGGACCACCTCGCGGCCGTCCAGGAATTCGCGCAGCCTGGCGGCCTGGGCCCGCAACGCCGCCGGGCTCTTGGCCGCCAGTACCCACGGCACCGGTCCGGTGACGGGCTCGCGTCCGGCGGCGGCGACGTCGTCCGGGGCCTGTTCGAGGATGGTGTGGGCGTTGGTGCCCGAGATCCCGAACGACGAGACCCCGGCCCGGCGCGGCCGGTCACCGGGAGTCCACTCCTGCGCCGAGGTCAGCAGCTCCACCGCACCCGACGTCCAGTCCACCCGGGACGTCGGTGCGTCGACGTGCAACGTCGGCGGCAGGACGCCGTGCCGCATGGCCATGACCATCTTGATCACGCCGGCGACCCCGGCCGCCGCCTGGGTGTGCCCCAGGTTGGACTTCACCGAGCCGAGCCACAGCGGCGTTTCCCGCTCCTGGCCGTACGTCGCGAGCAACGCCTGCGCTTCGATCGGGTCACCCAGCTTGGTCCCGGTCCCGTGCGCCTCCACCACGTCCACTTCGGACGGTGCCAGTCCCGCGTCGGCCAGCGCCGCCCGGATGACGCGCTGCTGCGCCGGACCGTTCGGGGCCGTCAAGCCGTTCGACGCGCCATCCGAGTTGACCGCCGAACCCCGCACCACGGCCAGGACGTCGTGCCCGTGGCGCCGTGCGTCCGACAGCCGTTCCACCAGCAGCAGGCCGATGCCCTCGGCCATGCCGGTGCCGTCCGCGCCCTCGGCGAACGCCTTGCACCGGCCGTCCGCGGCCAAGCCGCGCTGCTGGCTGAAGGCGAGCAGGACACCGGGTGCCGGCATGACCGTCACCCCGCCCGCGAGCGCCAGGTCGCATTCGCCGCGCCGCAGCGCCTGCACCGCCAGGTGCACCGCCACCAGCGAAGACGAACACGCCGTGTCCACCGTCAACGACGGGCCTTCCAGCCCGAACACGTACGACAACCGGCCCGACGCCACCGATGACGTGCCGCCGGTCATCAGGTGGCCTTCGAGCCCGTCGGTGGCCGCGCCGGCGCCGTAGCCGGAGGTGGCGGCGCCGACGAACACCCCGGTCCGGCTGCCCCGGACGGACGCCGGGTCGATGCCGGCGCGCTCGAACGCCTCCCACGTCGCTTCCAGCAGCAGCCGCTGCTGCGGGTCCATGGTGAGCGCCTCGCGCGGCGAGATGTCGAACAGTTCCGGGTCGAACCCGCCGGCGTCGGCTACGAACCCGCCGCTGCGGGTGTAAACGCGCCCTGGTGTCCCGGGTTCGGGCGCGTACAGCCCGTCGAGGTCCCAGCCGCGGTCGGCGGGGAACGGCGAGATCGCGTCGACGCCGTCCGCTACCAGCGACCACAGGTCCTCCGGCGAGGTGACCGAGCCCGGGTAGCGGCAGCTCATCGCGACGATGACGACCGGGTCGCCGTCGGTCGCGGCGGCCGGGACCAGCTGCGCCGGCGGCGTGGCGTCGCCGAGCAGTCCGGTCCGCAGGAAGGCCACCAGGGCCGCCGGGGCCGGGTGGTCGAACACGAGCGTGGCGGGCAGCCGCAGGCCGGTCGCGGTGCCGAGCCGGTTGCGCAGTTCGACGGCGGTCAGGGAGTCGAAGCCGAGTTCGGCGAACGAGCGCCCCGGCTCGATGTCGCCGGCGGTGTCGTGGCCGAGCACCGCGGCCACGTGGTCGCGGACCAGTTCGAGCAGACGGCGATCGCGCTCGGCGGCGGGCAGGGGCCGCAGCCTCGCGGCCAGGTCGCCGTCGCCCGCCGAGGCCGCGGTGGCGGCCCGGCGGGTGCCGCGGACCAGCCCGCGCAGTAGCGGGGGCACCGGGCCGGCCGCCGCCGACAGGTCGAGCCGGGCCGGGATGGCCAGGGTCTCGCCGCGCGCGATGGCCGCGTCGAACAGCGCCAGGCCTTCGGCGTCGGAGAGCCCGGTCATCCCGCCCCGCGCCATCCGGGCCAGGTCGGCGGCGCCGAGGTGGCCGGTCATGCCGCTCGCCTCCGCCCACAGGCCCCAGGCCAGGGAGACGCCGGGGAGACCGAGGGCGCGGCGGTGCGCGGCCAGTGCGTCGAGGGCGGTGTTCGCGGCCGCGTAGTTGCCCTGCCCGGCCGTGCCGAACACGCCCGCGGCCGCCGAGAACAGCACGAACAGCGCCAGATCCGTGTCCCGGGTCAGCTCGTGCAGGGTGACGGCGGCGTCGGCCTTCGGCCGCAGCACCTCCGCGAGCTTCGCCGGATCGAGACTGGTCAGCAGGCCGTCGTCGAGCACGCCGGCGGTGTGCACGACGCCGGTCAGGCGGCGGCCGGCCAGCACCTCGGCGAGCGCGTCACGATCCGCCGCGTCGCAGGCGACGACGGTGACTTCGGCGCCCAGCGCCGTCAGGTCGCTCGTCAGGTCCGCGGCGCCGGGCGCGGCCGGGCCGCGGCGGCTGAGCAGCAGCAGCCGCCGGACGCCGTGCGCGGTCACCAGGTGCCGCGCGATGCGGGCGCCGAGCGTGCCGGTGCCGCCGGTGACGAGCACGGTGCCGTCCGGGTCGAGCGGCCGCGGCAGGGTCACGACGTTCTTGCCGACGTGCCGGGCCTGGCTCATGAACCGGAACGCCTCGGGCACCTGCCGCACGTCCCAGGTCCGGCGCGGCAGCGGGGTCAGCGCGCCGGTTTCGAAGAGCCCGGCGAGTTCGCGCAGGATCTCCTGCAGCCGCTCGGGTCCGGCCTCGATCAGGTCGAACGCGCGGTACCGGACGCCTTCGTGGGCGCGGGCGACTTCTTCGGCGTCCCGGACGTCGGCCTTGCCCATCTCGACGAACCGGCCGCCGCGCGGCAGCAGCCGCAGGGACGCGTCGACGAATTCGCCCGCGAGGGCGTCGAGCACGACGTCGACCCCGCGGCCGCCGGTCGCCGCGCGGAAGTGGTCCTCGAAGGACAGTGACCGGGAGTCTCCGATGTGGCCGGTGTCGAGCCCGAGTTCCCGGAGCACGTCGTGCTTTCCGGTGCTCGCCGTGGCGAACACCTCGGCTCCCTGCCGGCGGGCGAGCTGGACGGCGGCCATGCCGACGCCGCCCGCGGCCGCGTGCACGAGCACGGACTGCCCCGCCCGCAGGCCGCCGAGGTCGAACAGCCCGTAGTAGGCGGTGGCGAAGGCGACGGGCACCGACGCGGCCTCGGCGAAGCTCCAGCCTTCGGGCATCGGCGTCACCAGGCGGTGGTCGGTGACCGCGACCGGACCGAGCGCGCCGGTGAACAGACCGGTGACGCGGTCGCCGGCGGCCGGCCCGCGCACGCGTTCCCCGGTCTCCAGCACGACACCGGCGGCCTCGCCGCCCATCAGCGCCTGTCCCGGGTACATGCCGAGGGTGATCAGGACGTCGCGGAAGTTCAGCCCGGCCGCGCGGACCGCGACGCGGATCTCGTCCGGGCCGAGGGGGGTCTCCGGAACGGGGAACGTCGTGAGGCCGTCGAGCGTGCCGGTGCCGGTGGTGCCGACGCGCCAGGCGCCGCCCGCGGGCAGGGTCAGTTCGGCGGCCGGGCGGGCCAGCCGCGGGACGAGCAGCGTCCCGGCGCGGGCCGCGACCTGCGGTTCCCCGGACGCCAGCGCCGTGCCGATCGCCGCCTCGGCGTCGGCCCGGCCGTCGATGTCCAGGAGCACGAACCGGCCGGGGTTTTCGGACTGCGCCGAGCGGATCAGGCCCCAGACCGGGGCCTGGGCCAGGCCGGGCACCGGGTCGCCGGGCAGCGCGGCGAGCGCGCCCGTGGTGAGCACGACGAGCCGGGCGCCGGCGAACCGCTCGTCGGCCAGCCACTCCTGCGCGGTGGTGAGAACCTGGTCGAGGCCGGTCACCGGCAGGACCACCGCGGCCGGCACGACGTCGAGAGTGGCCAGTGGCCCGGACAGCCAGGCGAACTCCGGTGCCCGGCCGGCCGCGGTGAGCGGGACCCATTCGGTGCGGAACAGCGCGTCCGGCACTTCGTCCACTGTGGACGCCACCTGGAAGGCCAGCGAGCCGATGACCGCGACCGGACGGCCCGCCGGGTCGGTGGCCGCGACCGACACCGCGTTCGGTCCGGCCGCGGCCAGGCGCACGCGCAGGGCGGTGGCCCCGGTGGCGAACAGCGCGACGCCGGTGAAGGCGAACGGGAGCCGGGCCCGGCCGTCGTCGGGGAAGAACCCGCCGAGGCCGAGCGCGTGCAGGGCGGCGTCGAGCAGGGCGGGGTGCACGGCGAACGCGTCGGTCCCGGGCAGCTCGACCTCGGCGAACACCTCGCCGCCGCGGCGCCAGGCCGCGCGCAGGCCGCGGAAGGCCGGCCCGTAGCGGTAACCGGCTTCGGCGAGGGCGGCGTAGTGGCCGCCGACGTCGAGGGCCTCCGCGCCGGCGGGCGGCCACTCGGCCGGAGCCGCGGAGGGTTCGGGGGTGCCGGGGGCCAGGACGCCCTGGGCGTGCCGGGTCCAGCGCGCGCCGGGCCGGTCGGGGCGGGCACTGATGGTCAGTCCGCGGCGGCCGTCTTCGCCCGGCACGTCGACGACCACCTGGAGCTGGACCCCGCCGGTGGCGGGCACGGAGAGGGGCGCGCCGAGGGTGAGTTCTTCGACGCTGCCGCACCCGGCGTGGTCGCTCGCGTGGACCGCGAGTTCGGCGAACGCCGTGCCGGGCAGCAGCGCCGTGCCGAGGATTTCGTGGTCGGCGAGCCACGGGTGGGTCTGCCGGGCCAGCCGTCCGGTGAGGACGAGCCGGTCGTCGCCGGCCAGGGTGACGGCCGCGCCGAGCAGCGGGTGCTCGACGGCGCCGAGGCCGAGGCCGGTCGCGTCGCCCGTGCGGGTGGCCGGGCGCGGCCAGTACTGCTTGCGCTGGAAGGCGTAGGTGGGGAGGTCGACGACGTGGGCGTCCGGGAAGGCCGGCGTCCAGTCGACGGCGACGCCGCGGACGTACGCCTCGGCCAACGCCGTGTGAAAGCGGGCAAGACCACCGTCGTCCCGGCGCAACGAACCCAACGCAATGACGTCCTCGCCGAGCGCCATCGTCAGCACCGGATGCGGCGACACCTCGACGAACGTGCCGAAACCCTCGCTCTTCAGCCGCTCGACCGCCGTTTCCAGCCGCACGGTGTTGCGCAGGTTCGCGTACCAGTACTCCGCATCCAAAGTGGACCCATCGACCCACTCACCGGTCACCGTGGAGATGAAGGCGGTTTCGGCGTCGCGCGGGGTGATCGAGCCGAGGACGTCGAGGAGTTCGTCGCGCAGCTGCTCCACCTGCACCGAGTGCGACGCATAATCCACCGGCACCCGCTTCGCGCGGATCCCGTCGGCCTCACAAGCCGCGATCAGCTCGTCGAGAGCGTCCGGCTCACCCGAGACCACCACCGCGGCCGGGCCGTTCACCGCCGCGATCGACAGGCCGTCGGCGAGTCGTTCTTCGACGGTGGCCAGGGGTGCCGCCACCGACACCATCCCGCCACGCCCGGCCAGCGCGATAATAGCCTTGCTCCGCAACGCCACCACCCGAGCACCGTCCTCAAGGGACAAAGCACCCGACACCACCGCAGCCGCGATCTCACCCTGCGAATGCCCCACCACCGCATCCGGAACCACCCCGAACGACCGCCACAACTCCGCCAGCGACACCATCACCGCGAACAACGCGGGCTGCACCACATCAACCCGAGCCAACGCCTCCGCGTCAGCCAGCACCTCACGCAACGACCAATCCACAAAGGACCCAAGTGCCGCACCGCATTCGTCGAGCCGGGCCGCGAACACCGGCGACGACTCCGCCAGGTCCAGCGCCATGCCCGCCCACTGGGAACCCTGCCCCGGAAACACCAGCGCGACCTTGCCCGGCGCCGCGGCCACGCCGGTCACGACGTTGGCCGCCGGGACACCGTCGGCCACCGCGGCCAAGCCCGCCGGGAAGCCGCCGACCACGACCGCCCGGTGCGGCAAGGAAGCACGGGTGGCGACCAGGGAGAAACCGATGTCCGACGGAGACTCGTCCACCTTGGCGAGCAGGGCTCGCGCTTGTCCGCGCACCGCATCCGCGGACCGCGCCGACACCACCCACGGCACCGGTTCCGGCGCAGCGCTCGGCGCGGTTTCGAGCCGGGGAACCGCCTCCAGAACGGTGTGCGCGTTCGTCCCGCTCATGCCGAACGACGAGACCGCGGCCCGCAGTGGACGGCCGGCCGTCCACTCCCGCGACTCGGTCAGCAGCTCGACCGCGCCCGCGGTCCAGTCCACATGGGACGAAGGAGCGTCGACGTGCAGCGTCCGCGGCAGCACGCCGTGCCGCATGGCCATGACCATCTTGATCACCCCGGCCACCCCCGCCGCGGCCTGGGTGTGCCCGATGTTCGACTTCACCGAGCCGAGCCACAACGGCGTTTCCCGGCCCTGACCGTAGGTCGCCAGGAGCGCCTGCGCCTCGATCGGGTCGCCGAGCGCCGTCCCGGTGCCGTGCGCCTCCACCGCGTCCACATCGGACGGTGCCAGGCCGGCGTCGGCCAGCGCGGCCCGGATCACCCGCTGCTGGGCCGGGCCGTTGGGCGCGGTCAGGCCGTTGGACGCGCCGTCGGAGTTGACCGCCGAGCCGCGGATCACCGCCAGGACCTGGTGGCCGTGGCGCCGGGCGTCCGACAGCCGTTCCAGCAGCACCAGACCGGCGCCTTCGCCCCAGGCCGTGCCGTCCGCGGCCTCGGCGAACGCCTTGCAGCGGCCGTCGGCGGCGAGCCCGCGCTGGCGGCTGAACTCGACGAACGTGCCCGGCGTGGCCATCACGGTGACGCCGCCGGCCAGCGCCATCGAGCACTCGCCGAGCCGCAGCGACTGGACGGCCAGGTGCAGCGCGACCAGCGACGACGAGCACGCGGTGTCGACGGAGACGGCCGGGCCCTCCAGCCCGAAGGTGTAGGCGAGCCGTCCCGAGGCGACGCTCGCCGCGTTGCCGGTGGCGAGGTGCCCTTCGAGGACGTCGGCCGAGGCCAGGAGCAGGGTGGTGTAGTCGTGGCTGTTGGTGCCGGCGAACACCCCGGTCCGGCTGCCCCGCACGGTCGCCGGGTCGAGGCCCGCGCGCTCGAAGGCTTCCCAGGCGAGCTCCAGCAGGAGCCGCTGCTGCGGGTCCATCGCGAGGGCCTCCCGCGGCGAGATGCCGAAGAAGCCGGCGTCGAACCCGCCCGCCGCGTCGAGGAACGCGCCCTGGGTCACGGTCACCGAGCCCAGCCGGGCCGGGTCGGCGTCGTAGAGGTTCTCCAGGTCCCAGCCGCGGTCCGCCGGGAAGCCCGACACCGCGTCCGCGCCTTCGGACACCAACCGCCACAGGTCTTCCGGCGAAGCGACCCCGCCCGCGTACCGGCAGCTCATCGCGACGATGGCGATCGGCTCGTCGGCGGCGGCGGCCACCACTGCCGGGACCGCGTCGGCCGCGTCGCCCAGGGCCCCGGCCCGCAGGTGCCCGGCGAGCGCGACCGGCGTCGGCCAGTCGTAGACGAGCGTCGCGGGCAGCGCGAGCCCGGTTTCCGCGCGCAGGGCGTCCCGCAGCTCGAGCGCGGTCAGGGAGTCGAAGCCGAGCTCCTGGAAGGCGCGGTCCGGCGCGACGGCGGCCGCGCTCGGGTGCCCGAGCACCGCGGCGGCCTGGTCGCGGACCAGCTGGAGCAGCACTTCGTCGGCGCCGGCCGGGGACAGTCCCCGCAGCCGGGTGACGAACCCGCCGGGCTCGGCTTCGGGGACGGCTTCGAGGACGGCTTCGGGGATCGTGCTCAGCAGCGGACTCGGCCGCCGGGAGGTGAAGGCGGCGGTGAACCGGGCCCAGTCGACGTCGGCCACGGTGACGGCCGTGTCGCCGCCGGCCGCGCGCAGCAGGGCCGAGACGGCCGCCTCCGGCTCCAGTGCGCGGAGGCCGCGGCGCAGCAGGTAGTCCTCGGCGTCGTTGTCGGCGGCCATCCCGCCGTCCGCCCACGGGCCCCAGGCCACCGCGGTGGCGGCGAGGCCGCGGGCGCGGCGGGCTTCGGCGAGCGCGTCGAGGTAGGCGTTGGCCGCGCCGTAGAGCGCTTGCTGTCCGCTGCCCCACACCCCGGCGATCGAGGAGAACAGGACGAAGGCGTCGAGGTCGGTGTCGGCGAGCAACGTGTCCAGGTGACGGGCGCCGGTCGCTTTGGCCGCCCACTGCCCGGCGATGTCGTCCACTTCGGACAGCGGCGCGGACCGGACGACGCCGGCGGTGTGCACGACGGCGGTGAGCCCGGGGCTGACCCGTTCGATCAGCTCGGCCAGGAAGCCGCGGTCGGCGACGTCGCCGGCGGCGAACGTCACCCGGATCCCCAGTTCTTCGGCCAGCTCGGCCGCGCCCGGCGCGTCGGCACCGCGGCGGGAGACCAGCACCAGGTGGTCGGCGCCTTCACGAGCGAGGCGGCGGGCGACCTGGGCGCCCAGTGCCCCGGTGCCGCCGGTGATGAGCACGGTGCCGCGCGGGGTCCACGCCGGGCCGGCCGGCGGCGGTGCGTGTTCCAGCCGGCGGCCGTGGGCACCGTCCGCGCGCAGCGCGACCTGGTCCTCGCCGGTGCCGCTCAGCAGGGCGGCGAACCGGGCGGCCAGCTTTTCGTCCACTGTGGACGGCAGATCGACGAGACCGCCCCAGCGGTCCGGGAGTTCGAGCGCGGCGGCGCGGCCGAGCCCCCAGACGGCGGCCTGGTCCGGATCCGGCGCGGGGTCCGCGCCGGTGACCCGGACGGCACCCGAGGTGACGCACCACAGCGGGGCGTCCACTCCGGCGTCGCCGAGGGCCCGGATGAGCTCAACGGTGCGTTCCAGCCCGGCGCCGCTGAGCACGACGACCGGTTCGGCAGCGGCGACGGTCTCGGCGGTGATCGGCCCGTCGAGCCGCCGGACCGGGCCGTCCCAGGTGGCCAGCGCGGCTTCCAGCTGCGGGGACGGGTCGACGACGAGGCACGCACCGGCGAGGGCGGGAGCGGTGGGGTGCGGCAGGCGCGCCCAGGAGACGCGGTAACGCTCCGCCTCGGCCACCGGCCGGTGGGCGGGCGCTGGCCAGAAGCGTTCGCGCTGGAACGGGTAGGTGGGCAGGGCGATCCGCGGCCCCGCGGGCAGGTAGGCGGCCCAGTCGACGTGGGCACCGTGCACGTGGACGGTGGCCAGTGCGGTGAGCAGCGTGCGCTCTTCGTCGCGGTCGCGACGCAGCGCCGGGACCGCGGTGCCGCCGACCATCGCGCTGAGCACCCCGGCCGGGCCCAGCTCCAGGAAGATCCCGGCTCCTTCGGCCCGCAGGGTGGCGATACCGTCGGCGAACCGGACCGCCTCGCGCACGTGCCGCACCCAGTAGTCCGCGGTGAACAGCTCCGCGAGCGCACCGCTCACATTCGAGATCACCGGAATCTCCGCCGGGAGATACGTCAACGTCTCCGCCACCGCACGGAACTCGTCGAGCATCGGCTCCATCAGCGACGAGTGGAACGCGTGACTCACCGCCAGCCGCTTGGTCTTCGCGAACTTGGCCGCGACCTCCAGCACCGCAGCCTCGTCGCCCGAGATCACCACCGACTCCGGACCGTTGACCGCGGCAATCGAGACACCCTCGGTCAAGGCGATGTCGGACTCCGCGGCGGCGATCGACACCATCGCCCCACCCGCGGGCAACGCCTGCATCAGCGACGCCCGCGCCGACACCAGGCGACAAGCGTCCACAAGCGACAACACGCCGGCCACATGCGCGGCCGAAATCTCGCCGATGGAATGCCCCGCCACGAAATCCGGGCGGACACCCCACGACTCCACCAGCCGGAACAACGCCACCTCGACCGCGAACAACGCGGGCTGGGCCAGGCCGGTGTCGTCCAAGCCGGGCACCTCGCCGAACACCGCGTCGCGGACCGGCACGGCGAAGTGCTCGCACACCGCGTCGAAAGCCGAGGAGTAGACCGGGAAACGCCCGTACAGCTCCCGGCCCATCCCGATCCGCTGGGCGCCCTGCCCGGTGAACAACACCGCCAGCCGGGCGTCCTCCCGGACCTCCCCGGTGACCGCGGTCCCGTCGGCCGGGTCCAAGACGACCGAGCGGTGCCCGAACGCCGTCCGGGTCGTGGCCAGTGCCCGGGCGATGTCCTCGGGAGCAGCCGAAACCGCGGCGAGTTGCGCAGCCTGCGCCCGCAGGGCTTCGGGGGACTTCGCCGACAACACCCACGGCGTCAGCGTGCCCACCGGCGCCTCCGCGGCCACCGGCCCGGCGGGCGGGACGGCTTCCAAGATCGTGTGCGCGTTGGTGCCGCTGACGCCGAACGAGGACACGGCCGCCCGCCGCGGCCGGTCGCCGTCCGGCCAGTCGCGGGCCTCGGTCAGCAGCTCCACCGAGCCGGCCGACCAGTCCACGTGCGACGAAGGCGCGTCCACGTGCAGGGTCTTCGGCAGGATTCCGTGCCGCATCGCCAGCACCATCTTGATGATCCCGGCGACCCCCGCCGCGGCTTGGGTGTGCCCGATGTTGGACTTCACCGACCCCAGCCACAGCGGCGTTTCCCGGTCCTGCCCGTAGGTGGCCAGGAGGGCCTGCGCTTCGATCGGGTCGCCGAGGGTCGTCCCGGTCCCGTGCGCCTCGACGACGTCGATGTCCGATGTGGACAGCCGGGCGCTGTCCAGTGCCGCCCGGATCACGCGCTGCTGCGCCGGGCCGTTCGGCGCGGTCAGCCCGTTGGACGCGCCGTCGGAGTTGACCGCCGAACCGCGGACCACGGCCAGGACCTCGTGCCCGTGGCGCCGGGCGTCGGACAGCCGCTCGACGAGCAGCACGCCGGCGCCTTCGCCCCAGCCCGTGCCGTCGGCCGCCTCGGCGAAGGCCTTGACCCGGCCGTCCGGGGCGAGCCCGCGCTGGCGGCTGAACTCGACGAACGTCCCCGGGGTGGCCATCACGGTGACCCCGCCGGCCAGCGCCAGGTCGCACTCACCCTGCCGCAGCGCCTGCGTGGCCAGGTGCAGGGCGACCAGCGACGACGAGCACGCCGTGTCGACGGTCAGCGACGAGCCTTCGAACCCGAACAGGTACGACAGCCGGCCGGAGACGACGCTCGCCGCGTTGCCGGTGCCGAGGTAGCCCTCGACGTCTTCGGCCGACGACCGCAGCAGGGTGGCGTAGTCCTGGCCGTTGGAACCGACGAACACGCCGGTCCGGCTGCCCCGGACCGACACCGGGTCGATCCCGGCGCGCTCGAACGCCTCCCACGACGTCTCGAGCAGCAGCCTCTGCTGGGGGTCCATCGCCAGCGCTTCCCGCGGCGAGATGCCGAAGAACCCCGCGTCGAAGAGGTCGGCGTCGTGCAGGAACGCGCCTTCCCGCGCATACGTCGTGCCCGGGCGGCCGCCGGCGTCGCCGAACAGCGACGCGGTGTCCCAGCCGCGGTTGGCGGGGAACGCCGAGACGGCGTCGCCACCGCGGGCCACCAGGTCCCACAGCCCCTCCGGCGAGCGCACGCCACCGGGGAACCGGCAGGCCATCGCGACGATGGCGATCGGCTCGGTCGCCGCCTCGACGAGCTGCCGGTTCTGCCGCCGCAGCCGCTCGGCCTCCTTCACGGAGGCGCGCAGCGCGTCGAGCACCTTCTCGGGCGTGGCCATGGTTCAGCTCCAGGAGTGGGTCATCGGGTATCGGTACCGTCCAGCGCCAGCCGCACCAGCGCTTCGGCGTCCAGGTCGTCCACGTCGCCGCCGGCGCCGGTGTCGCCACCATCGGCGGCGTCGAGCCCGGCCAGCTCCAGGAGCGCCGTCATCAGGCCGGCGTCGCGGAACCGGGCCAGCGGCACCGTGGCCAGCGCCGCCCGGATCCGGGCCTCTTCGGGGTCGGCCGCGGCGCCGGGCCGCAGGACTTCGCCGAGGTGCGCGGCGAGGGCCGCCGGGGTCGGGTGGTCGAACACGACCGTCGCGGGGAGGGCCACGCCGGCCGCCGCCGCCAGGCGGTTGCGGAACTCGACCGAGGTCAGGGAGTCGAAGCCGAGTTCGGTGAACGGCAGGCCCGCGGCGACGGCGTCGGCACCGCGGTGCCCCAGCGCGCCCGCCGCCTCGGTGCGGACCAGGCCCAGCAGCATCCGCCCGGCCTCCGCGTCGGACAGCCCGGC
The DNA here is from genome assembly GCF_040638285.1 of Amycolatopsis sp. NPDC026612. Taxonomy (NCBI): domain Bacteria; kingdom Bacillati; phylum Actinomycetota; class Actinomycetes; order Pseudonocardiales; family Pseudonocardiaceae; genus Amycolatopsis; species Amycolatopsis sp. NPDC026612. Next base: position 31,660 of record NZ_JBEZYB010000056.1, on the reverse strand, counting down.
CAGCTTCTCCGGCAGGTCGCCGGAGACCGGGATCTCCGTGGCCGCCTCGAGCACCCGCCGTGCTTCCGGCACGCCGAGCAGAAGCGCGCTCGGCCGGGCGGAGGTGAAGGCGGGCGCGAACCGCGTCCAGTCGACGTCGGCCAGGGTGAGCGTGGTCTCGTCCCGGCCGACCGCGCCGGCGAGCGCACGGACGGCGAGAGCGGGCGGCAACGGGGTCAAGCCGCGGCGGCGCAGGTAGTCCTCGGCGTCGTGGTCGGCCGCCATGCCGCCGCCGGCCCACGGGCCCCAGGCCAGCGCCGTCGCGGTCCGGCCACCGGACCGGCGGCGCCCGGCGAGCGCGTCGAGGTGGGCGTTCGCCGCGCCGTAGGCGGCCTGGCCGCCGCTGCCCCACACCCCGGCGATGGACGAGAACAGCACGAAGGCGTCGAGTTCGGTGTCGCCGAGCAGCGTGTCGAGGTTTTCGGCGCCGGTCACCTTGGCGGAGAGGATGTCCGCGAAGGCCCCGAGGTCCGCATCGTCCAGGGGGGTCGCTCCCCCGGTCCCGGCCGCGTGGACGACGGCGGTCAGGCCGTCGCGGATTTCGTCGAGCACCGCGGCGAGCGCGGCTCGGTCGGCGACGTCGCAGGCCGCGATCGTCACCTCGGCGCCCAAGGCGGTCAGCTCGGCGCGGAGGTCTTCCGCGCCCGGGGCCTGCGCGCCGCGGCGGCTGGTGAGCACGATCCGCTCGGCACCCGCGGTGGCGAGCCAGCGGGCGACGTGAGCACCGAGCGCGCCCGTGCCGCCGGTGACGAGCACCGTGCCGCGCGGCTGCCACGGACGGCCGGCGGGGGCACCGGTGACCGGGACGAGCCGCCGGGCGAACCGCCCGTCCGCCCGCACGGCGACCTGGTCTTCCGCCGGGTCCGCCAGCGCCTGGACCAGCAGGTCGCCGATCCGGCTGCCGAGCTCGTGCGGGGCTTCGCCACCCGGACCCCCGGAAGCCGCCGGGGGCAGGTCGACCAAGCCGCCCCAGCCGTCCGACCGGTCGAGGGCGGCGCTGCGGCCGAGCCCCCAGACCTGGGCCTGGGCGGGGTCGGGCGCCGGGTCGGCGTGGCCGACGGCCACGGCGCCGCGCGTGACCGTCCACACGGGAATGCCGGGCACCGCCCGGAGCAGCGCGAGTGTCGCCGCCACCCCGGCCGGGACGACCGAGCCCGTCGCGGGAGCGAGGGCGAGCAGCGACAGGACGGCGTCCGCGGTCCGGGCAGCCCGGGCGAGGTCGTCGCCCGCAGGGTCGTCGAGGCGGGTGAACGCCACCCCGTGCGCGCCGAGGGCCGCGGCGACCTGGTCGCCCAGGTGGGCTTCCCCGGCCGGGACGGCCAGCAGCCAGCGGCCCGGCGGCGTCGCACCGGTCTCGCGCGCGGGTTCCCACGCGACCCGGTGGCGCCATCCGTCCACAACGGACTGTTCGGACCGCTGCCTGCGCCACGACGACAGGGCGGGGAGGAGCTCGGTGAGCGACCGGCGCTGGTCCTCGCCGATCGACAGTGCGCCGGCCAGCTCGCCGACGTCCTCGCGTTCGACCGCCGCCCAGAAGGCGGTGTCCGCCGCGGGCGCAGGAGCGGCCGCTTCGAGCCAGTATTGCTCGTGCTGGAAGGCGTAGGTGGGCAGGTTCACGTGCCCGGTGCGACCGAACACCGCGGCCAGGTCGGCAGGCGCGCCGTTCGCGGACAACGTCGCCAGCGCGGTCAGCGCCGCCTCGCCGTCGGGCCGGTCGCGCCGCAGCGACGGCACCACCACGGCGTCCCCGGACACGCTGTCGCGGACCATCGAGCTGAGGACGCCGTCGGGGCCCAGCTCCAGGAAGAACCGCGCGCCTCCGGCTTCGAGCGTCGCGACACCGTCGGCGAACCGGACGGCCTCCCGCACGTGCCGCACCCAGTAGTCCGCCGTGAACGGCTCGGCGAGCGCACCGCTGACGTTCGAGATCACCGGGATGTCCGCCGGGTGGTAGGTGACCTTGTCGGCGGCCGCGCGGAACTCGTCCAGCATCGGGTCGAGGTGCGGCGAGTGGAAGGCGTGGCTGACGCTGAGCCGCTTGGCCGGCACCCCCCGGCCCGCGAACTCCGCGGCTACGGCGAGGACTGCGGGTTCGTCCCCCGAGACGACCACCGAGGCGGGGCCGTTGACGGCGGCGATCGCCACCCGATCACCGGCCAGCGCCACGACATCGGCCTCCGGCGCGGCGATCGACGCCATCGCGCCGCCCTTCGGCAGCGCCTGCATCAGCGCGGCGCGGGCCGAAACGAGCAGGCACGCGTCTTCCAGGGAGAACACCCCGGCGACGTGCGCCGCCGCGAGTTCCCCGACGGAGTGCCCGGCGACGAACGAAGGCCGCACGCCCCACGACTCGAAGAGCCGGTACAGCGCGACCTCGACGGCGAACAGCGCGGGCTGGGTGAACCCGGTCTCGTCCAGGCCCGGCGCGTCGCCGAACACGACATCACGCACGGGCGCGGTGAATTCGGCGCAGATGTCGTCGAACGCCGCCGCGTACACCGGGTAGCGGTCGTACAGCTCGCGGCCCATGCCGGTCCGCTGCGCGCCCTGGCCGGTGAACAGCACCGCGAGCTTGCCCGCCGACGCCGTGCCCCGGACGACCCCGGGTGCGGGCTCGCCACCGGCCAGCGCGTGCAGCCCGGAAAGCAGTTCCTCGCGGCTGCTGCCGAGCACGACCGCCCGGTCGGCGAAGCGGGCCCGGGTGAGCAGCGCCCCGGCGACCGCGGCCGGAGCGGCGTCGGCGACGGACGCCGCCAGCCTGCGCGCCTGGGCCCGCAGCGCCGGTTGGCCCTTCGCCGACAGGGCCCAGGCCACCACCGGCGGCTCCGGTGGCCCCATCGGCAACGGCGCCGGTGCGGCGGGGAGTTCGAGGATGGCGTGGGCGTTGGTGCCGGAGATGCCGAAGGCCGAGACGCCGGCCCGGCGCGGCCGGCCGGACGGCCACTCGCGGGCCTCGGTCAACAGCTCGACCGCCCCCGACGTCCAGTCCACGCGGGTCGACGGCGCGTCCACGTGCAGGGTTTTCGGCAGCACGCCGTGGCGCATGGCCAGCACCATCTTGATCACCCCGGCCACGCCCGCGGCCGACTGCGTGTGCCCGAGGTTGGACTTCAGCGAACCCAGCCACAGCGGCGTTTCGCGGTCCTGCCCGTAGGTGGCCAGCACCGCCTGCGCCTCGATCGGGTCACCCAGGGTCGTCCCGGTACCGTGCGCCTCGACGACGTCCACATCGGACGATTGCAGGCCCGCGTTCGCCAGTGCCGCCCGGATCACCCGCTGCTGCGACGGCCCGTTCGGCGCGGTCAAGCCGTTCGACGCGCCATCGGAATTGACCGCCGAACCGCGCAGGAGCGCCAGGACCTCGTGGCCGTTGCGCCGCGCGTCCGACAGCCGCTCGAGGACGACCATGCCGGCGCCTTCGCTCCAGCCGGTGCCGTCGGCCGCGTCGGCGAAGGCCTTGCAGCGGCCGTCCGCGGACAGCCCGCGCTGCCGGCTGAACTCGACGAAGATGTCCGGCGTGCCGAGGATCGCGACCCCGCCGGCGAGCGCCAGGTCGCATTCGCCGTGGCGGAGCGCCTGCCCGGCCAGGTGCAGGGCGACCAGCGACGACGAACAGGCGGTGTCGACGGTGACCGCGGAGCCCTCCAGGCCCAGGTGGTAGGCGACGCGGCCGGACAGCACGCTGCCCGCGTTGCCGGTGAGCAGGTGCCCCTCGACACCGCCGGCGGCCGGGGCGCGGCCCGCGGCGTACCCGGAGTGGGCGGCGCCGACGAACACGCCGGTGTTGCTGCCGCGCAGCGTGCCCGGGTCGATGCCCGCGCGTTCGAAGGCCTCCCACGACACTTCGAGGAGCAGCCGCTGCTGCGGGTCCATGGCGAGGGCTTCGCGCGGGGAGATCCCGAAGAACGCCGCGTCGAAACGGGCGGCGCCGGGCAGGAAGCCGCCGCCGGTGGCGTAGAACGTGCCCGGGTGCGCGGGGTCCGGGTGGTAGAGCTCGTCGACGGGCCAGCCGCGGTCCGCCGGGAACCCGCCGATGGCGTCGCGGCCCTCGGCGACCAGGTCCCACAGGGCGTCGGCCGAATCGACGTCGCCCGGGAAGCGGCAGCTCATCGCGACGATGGCGATCGGCTCGTCCCCGGCGGCCCGCGTCGCCGGGACCACCGCGGGCGCCGCGGGGACCGTGCCGGCCAGTTCGCGGTGCAGGAACCCGGCCAGCACCTCGGGGTTCGGGTAGTCGAAGACGAGCGTCGCGGGCAGGGCGCGGCCGGTCGCGGTGGCGAGCCGGTTGCGCAGCTCCACCGAGGTCAGCGAGTCGAACCCGGTGTCCTTGAACGCCTTCGCCGGGTCGACGGCGGCGGGGCTCGCGTGCCCCAGCACCGCCGCGACGTGCTTGCGGACCAGGTCCAGGAGCTTTCCGCGGGCTTCTTCGGGGTCGAGGCGGGCCCAGCCGTCGTCGGCGACGGCGGCGGCCGCGGCCCGGCGGACCGGCGTGCGCACGAGCCCGCGCCACAGCGGAGCGAGGTCGTCGGCGGCGCGCAGGGCGGCGAGGTCCAGGCGCATCGGCACGGCGACCGGCCTGCCGAGCCCGGCGGCGGCGTCCAATGCGGCCAATGCGTCCTCAGTGGACAGTGGCCGGATCCCGGACCGTTCGATGCGGCCGCGGTCGCGCTCGCCGAGCTTCCCGGTCATCGCGCTGCCGAGCGCCCATTGCCCCCAGGCGAGGGAAACGGCGGGCAGCCCTCGGGACCGGCGCCGCGTGGCGAGCGCGTCCAGTGCGCTGTTCGCCGCGGCGTACCCGCTTTGCCCGGCCGCGCCGACAATCCCGGCGACCGAGGAGAACAGGACGAACCAGGCCAGGTCGTGGTCCCGGGTAAGCCTGTCGAGCGCCGACGCGCCGTCCACTTTGGCGCGAAGCACCGAGGCCACCCGGTCCGGTGTCTGCGCTTCGAGCACGCCGTCGTCGAGGATCCCGGCGGCGTGCACCACCCCGATCAGCGGCTGCCCGGCGGGGATCTCCCGCAGCACGTCCGCCACGAACCCGGGCTCGGCCACGTCGCCGGCGACCACGTTCGCCTCGACGCCGAGCGCGGTCAGTTCTTCGCGCAGCCCGGCGGCGCCGGGTGCGTCCGGGCCCCGCCTGCTCACCAGCACCAGCCGCCGGACGCCCGGACGGCGGGCCAGGTGCCGGGCCACGGCGGCGCCGAGCGCGCCGGTGCCGCCGGTCACGAGCACGGTGCCCGCCGGCTCCGGGCGCGGCAGCGTGAGCACGTTCTTGCCGACGTGCTTGGCCTGGCTGACGAACCGGAACGCCTCGGCCGCGCGGCCCAGCTCCCAGGCGCGCAGCGGCAACGGCGTCAGCTCGCCGCGGCCGAAGGCGGCCAGCAGGTCGGCGAGGATGGCCGCGATCCGGTCCGGTCCGGGGTCGCCGAGGTCGAAGGGGTGGTAGCCCGGTCCCTCGCGGACGTCGGTCTTGCCCAGCTCGACGAACCGGCCGCCGGGGGCGAGCAGCTCCAGTGAGGCGTCGACGAACGGCCCGGTCAGCGAGTTGAGGACGACGTCGACGGGCCCGAACCGGTCCCGGAAGTCCAGCGTGCGTGAGCTCGCCAGGTGCGTGTCGTCGAGGCCGAGCTCGCGCAGCACGGCGTGCTTGCCCTCGCTCGCCGTCGCGAACACCTCCGCGCGCTTCCAGCGGGCGAGCTGAACGGCGGCCATCCCGACGCCGCCCGCGGCCGCGTGGACGAGCACGGACTGCCCGGCGCGCAGCCCGCCGAGGTCGAAGAGGCCGTAGTAGGCGGTCACGAAGGCGACAGGGACGGTCGCGGCCTCGGCGAACGTCCACCCGGCGGGCATCGGGGCCAGCCGGCGGGCATCGGCGACGGCCCGCGGGCCGAAAGCGTCGTCGACCAAGCCGAACACGCGGTCCCCGACGGCGAGGTCCCGCACCCCGGCACCGGCTTCGACGACCACGCCCGCCGCTTCGGAGCCGAGGCGCGCTTCCGGGTCCGGGTACATCCCCAGGGAGATGAGCACGTCGCGGAAGTTGAGCCCGGCCGCGCGCACCTCGATCCGGACGTCACGCTCACCGAGGGGCGCCTCGGTCGTCTCGGCCAGGGCCAGGCCGTCGGTGGTGCCGGTGCCGGTCGTGACCAGCTGCCACGAGCCCCCGGCGGGCGGCTTCAACGGCATCCCGCTCGCCCGGGCCAGCCGGGGCGCCGACGCGGTGCCTTCCCGGAGGGCCAGCTGCGGCTCACCGAAGGCGTCCACAGTGGACAACAGCGCCCGGGACCGCGGATCGTCGTCGACGTCGGCCAGGAGGAACCGGCCCGGGTGTTCCGCCTGTGCGGACCGCACCAGCCCGCCGGCGGCCGCCGCCGCGAGGTCGCCCTCGGCCGCACCGCGGGTGACGAAGACGAGGCGGCCCGGTCGGTCTTCGGCGAGCCAGTCCTGCAGCCTCTCCAGGACCCGGCCGGTCGTTTCGTGCACATCGCCCCCGGTCACCGACGCGAAGACGAGTTCCTCGCGCGGGGCCGCGGGATCGGCGGTGACCTCGGTCCAGATCTGCTCGAACAGCGTGTCGGGGAGGGTGTCCGGTGCGGTGGCGACCGGGCGCAGCAGCAATGAGCCCACGGTCACCACGGGAGCGCCGGTGGTGTCCCACGCGGTGAGGGCGACGGCGTTCTCCCCCGCCGGCGACAGCCGGACCCGCAGTTCGGTGGCGCCGGTCGCGTGCACCACGACGTCCGTGAAGGAGAACGGGACCCGCGCCGAACCGTCGTCGGGCGGGACGATGCCGAGGCCCAGCGGGTGCAGCGCGGCGTCGAGCAGGGCCGGGTGCAGCGCGAAGCCCTCGGCCTCGAACGGCTCGGGCAACGCCACTTCGGCGTACACCTCGGCGCCGCTCCGCCAGACGCGGCCGAGTCCGCCGAAGGCCTCGCCGTACGCGAAGCCCATCGCGGCCAGCCGCGGGTAGAGCCCGGCGATGTCGACCGCCTCGGCTCCGGGCGGCGGCCATTCGGCGGCGCTTTCCCGGGCGAGGGCCGCGCGGCTGACGCTGCCGGTCGCGTGCCGGGTCCAGGCGGCGTCGGAGCCGGCGGGCCGGGAGGACACCGCGACCGGGCGGCGGCCGCCGGTGCCGGCCGGACCGGCCGACACCTGGACGGTGACCGCGCCCCGGGCGGGCAGCACCAGCGGCGCGGCGAAGGTCAGCTCGTCGACGACGTCGCAGCCGGTCTGGTCACCGGCCTGCACCACCAGCTCGAGCAGCGCGGTGCCGGGCAGCAGGACCGTGCCGGCCAGGGCGTGCCCGGCCAGCCACGGGTGCGTCTCCAGCGACAGCCGTCCACTGAGGACGATGCCGTCGTCGCCGGCCAGCTCGACCGCCGCGCCGAGCAGCGAGTGCCCGAGCGCCCCCAGGCCGACCGCGCCGAGGTCGCCCCGGGCCGCGACCGCGCGCGGCCAGTAACGCTCGCGCTGGAACGGGTACGTCGGGAGGTCGATGCGGCGGCCGCCGGGGAAGAACGCGGCCCAGTCGACATCGACACCGTGGACGTGGACAGTGCTCAACGCCGTGAGCAGTGCTCTCTCTTCGGAGCGGTCGCGCCGGAGCGCGGGGACGGCAGTGCCGTCGACCATGGCGCTGAGGACGCCGTCGGGACCGAGCTCCAGGAAGACGCCGGCGCCCGCGGCCCGCAGGGTCGAGACACCGTCGGCGAACCGGACCGCCTCCCGGACGTGGCGAACCCAGTAATCCGCCGTGAACGGCTCGGCGAGAGCACCGCTCACGTTCGAGAGCACCGGTAGCTCGGCGGGGTGGTACGTCAGGCTCTCCGCGACCGCGCGGAATTCCGCCAGGATCGGGTCCATCAGCGGCGAGTGGAACGCGTGGCTCACGGTGAGCCGCTTGGTCCGGACGCCGTCCGCGGCGAAGCCGGCCGCGATGTCCAGCACCACGGCTTCGACCCCGGAGATCACCACCGACGCCGGGCCGTTCACCGCCGCGACCGACACGCCGTCACAACCGTCCACAGCGGACAGGACGTCGGCCTCGGACGCGGCGATCGACACCATCGCCCCGCCGGCGGGCAGGGCCTGCATCAGCGAAGCACGGGCCGCGACCAGGCGGCAGGCGTCCTCGAGGGACAGCACCCCGGCGACGTGCGCGGCGGAGATCTCGCCGATCGAGTGCCCGGCCACGAAGCCGGGCCGCACGCCCCACGAAGAGACGAGCCGGAACAACGCCACCTCGACGGCGAACAACGCCGGCTGGGTGAACTCGGTCCGGTCCAGCAGCTCGGCGTCCTCGAAGGCTTCGCGCAGCTCCGGGCCGAAGTGCGCGAGCACGGCGTCGAACGCTTCGGCGTAGACCGGGAACCGGTCGTACAGGCCCCGGCCCATACCGGCGCGCTGGGCACCCTGGCCGGTGAACAGCACGGCCAGCACCGCGTCCGGGTCGGCGGTGCCGGTGACGACCTCGGAGCCGAGCAGCACCGCGCGGTGCTCGAGCCGGGCCCGGGTGGTGGCCAGCGAGAAGCCGATGTCCGCCGGGTTCGCGTCCAGCTCGCGGACCTGCGCGGTCAACGCGGCGAGGGCACCTTCGTCGTGGGCGGACAGCACCCAGGGCAGCAGCGCGTCCGTCGGCCCGGGTTCGGGCCGGACCGCGGCGCCCGGTGCCTGTTCGAGGATCGTGTGGACGTTGGTGCCGCTGACGCCGAACGCCGAGACGGCGGCCCGGCGCGGCCGGTCGTGATCCGGCCAGTCACGGGCCTCCGTGAGCAGTTCGACGGCTCCGGCCGACCAGTCCACTTGGGACGACGGCGCGTCGACGTGCAGCGTGCACGGCAGGACACCGTGGCGCAAGGCTTCGACGGTCTTGATCACCCCCGCCATCCCGGCCGCGGCCTGCGTGTGGCCCAGGTTGGACTTGACCGACCCCAGCCACAGCGGCTCGTCGCGGTCCTGCCCGTAGGTGGCCAGCAGGGCCTGCGCCTCGATCGGGTCGCCCAGCCGGGTCCCGGTGCCGTGCGCCTCCACCGCGTCGACGTCCGAAGTGGACAGACCGGCGTTGGCCAGTGCGGCCCGGATCACCCGCTGCTGCGCAGGACCGTTCGGCGCGCTCAACCCGTTGGACGCGCCATCCTGGTTCACGGCGGAGCCGCGGACCACGGCGAGGATTTCGTGCCCGTTGCGCTCGGCGTCCGAGAGCCGCTCCAGCAGCACCAGGCCGACGCCCTCGCCCCAGCCGGTGCCGTCCGCGGCGTCGGCGAACGCCTTGCAGCGGCCGTCGGCGGCCAGGCCGCCCTGGCGGGCGAACTCCAGGAACGCCATCGGTTTCGCCATGATCGCCACGCCGCCGGCCAGCGCCAGCGAGCACTCCCCCTGCCGCAGCGACTGCGCCGCCAGGTGCAGCGCGACCAGGGCCGACGAGCACGCGGTGTCCACCGTGACCGCCGGACCCTCCAGCCCGAAGGTGTACGACAGCCGCCCGGACAGCACGCTGGGTGCCTCGCCGGTCAGCAGGTACCCCTCCGAGCCGGACTCGAGGTCGGCGCCGTAACCGGAGGTGCTGGCCCCGACGAAGACGCCGGTCCGGCTGCCGCGCAGGGTGGCGGGGTCGAGCCCGGCCCGCTCCAGCACCTCCCACGACGTCTCCAGCAGCACGCGTTGCTGCGGGTCCATGGCGAGGGCTTCGCGCGGCGAGATGCCGAAGAAGCCCGCGTCGAACTCGGCCGCGTCGGCCACGAAGCCGCCGACCTCGGCGAACTCGGCGTCGCCGAACGAGGTCAGGTCCCAGCCGCGGCCGTCGGGGAACTCCGTCAGCGCGTCGACGCCGTCGGCGACCAGCCGCCAGAGGTCCTCCGGCGAGCGCACGCCCCCGGGGAACCGGCAGCCCATCGCCACGATCGCAACCGGCTCGTCGACGGCCGCGACCGCGGTGGCCTCCGCCGTCGCGGTGCGGCCGAGCAGCAGCCGATGCAGTTCCGCAGCGAGCGCGGCCGGGTTCGGGTGGTCGAACACCAGCGTCGCGGGCAGGGTCAGCCCGGTCGCCGCGTTGAGGCGGTTACGTACCTCGACCGCGGTCAGCGAGTCGAAGCCGAGTTCCCGGAACGCCCGCCCGGCCGGGACCGCCGTCGCCGAGTCGTGCCCGAGTGCCGACGCGGCCTGGCCGCGGACGAGGTCCAGCAGCAGCCGGCGGGCTTCGGTTTCGCCCATCCCGGCGATCCGGCGGGCCAGCGCGGGCCGCGCCACCTCCGGTTCTGCGGAAGGGAGGGCCCGGACCTCGGGGAGGTCTTCGATCAGCGGCCGCCGCCGGGTGAGCGTGAACCCGGGCGCGAACCGGGCCCAGTCGACGTCGGCGACGGCCAGGAAGACCTCGCGCGCGTCCAGGGCCTGGCACAGCGCCTCGACCGCGGCTTCGGGAGCCATCTCACGCAGGCCGCGGCGGCGGAGCTGGTCCTCCAGTTCGACGTCGCCCGCCATGCCCCCGCCGCCCCAGAAGCCCCAGGCGACCGAGGTCGCGGTGGCCCCGCGCGCCCGGCGCTGCTCGGCCAGGGCGTCGAGGTAGGCGTTGCCCGCGCCGTACGCTCCCTGGCCGCCACTGCCCCAGACCCCGGCGTTCGAGGAGAAGAGCACGAAGGCGTCGAGGTCGTCACCGAGCAGTTCGTCGAGGTGGCGAGCGCCGGCGACCTTCCCCTCGATCACGGCGGCGAATTCGGCCGGGGTGGTGTCCAGCACCGGGGTGGCCTGCGGCAGCCCGGCGGCGTGCACGACCGCGCGCACCGGCTCGTCCAGACTCGCCAGCAGCGCGGCGAGCGCGGCGCGGTCGGCGACGTCGCACGCGGCGATCGTCACCCGCGTCCCGAGTGCGGAGAGTGCGGCTTCGAGTTCGGCCGCGCCTGGCGCGGCCAGGCCACGGCGGCTGGTCAGCACCAGGTGTTCGGCACCGTCCGCGGCGAGCCGGCGGGCGACGTGGCCGCCCAGCGCACCGGTGCCCCCGGTGACCAGAACGGTGCCCCGCGGCTTCCACCGCTGCGCCACCGGCGTGAAGGGCGCGCGGACCAAGCGACGGGCCAGCAGCCCGGCCGGCCGGATCGCGAGCTGGTCTTCGGCGTCCACTCCGGACAGTGCGGCGGCGAGCAACGCCGCTGTCGCACTGTCCGGTTCGGCGGGCAGGTCGAGCAGTCCGCCCCAGATGCCGGGCAGTTCGAGCCCGATCACCCGGCCGAGCCCCCAGGTCATCGCCTGGGCGGGCCGGATGTCGTCGCCGGCGACGCCGCCGCGGGTCAGCAGCCACAACGGCGTTTCGCTCCCGGCCATGGCCTGGGCCAGCGCGAGGTTCGCGGTGGCTCCGGCGGTTTCGTCGAGCGCGAGCAGCGAGACGACCCCGGCGTACCCCTCGGCGCCGTCGAACCCGGACGTCACGACCGGCTCGGCGCCGTGGGCGGCGAGGGCGGCCGGGACACCGGCGTCGTCACCGTCCGGGACGACGACCAGCCAGCGGCCGGACAGCTCCGGCGCGGACGGCGCGGCGACGGGCTTCCACTCGATGCGGTAGCGCCACGAGTCCACTTCGGACCCGATACGGGCGCGGTCGCGCCACCGGGTCAGCGCGGGCAGGACCTCGGCCAGGGTGCTGCCGGGTGCGATGTCGAGGGTGCCCGCGACGGCGTCGAGATCGAGACCGTCCACGGCGGCCCAGAACGCGGCATCCACCGGGTCGGCGGCCGACTGCGGCGTGCTGCCCGCGTCGAGCCAGTAGCGGCGGCGCTGGAAGGCGTAGGTGGGCAGCTCGATGCGGCGGGCGCCGGGGACCGCCGGTGTCCAGTCCACCGCGACGCCGCGCACGTGCGCCTCGCCGAGCGAGCGGAGGAACCGCTCGTACCCGCCGTCGTCGCGGCGCAGCGAACCGAGCGCCTCGACGCCGTCGGTCTCGCCGATCGCCGTGGTCAGCACCGGGTGCGGCGAGGACTCGACGAACGTGCCGAACCCTTCCGCGGCGAGCGCGGTCACCGCGATGTCGAGCCGGACGGTCTCGCGGAGGTTGGTGTACCAGTACCCGGCGTCCAGCTCGGCGCCGTCGAGCCAGGTCCCGGTGACGGTGGAGAAGAACGCGATGTCGCCCGTCCGCGGCCGGATCGGGGCCAGCACGTCCAGCAGTTCGGCCCGGAGCTGTTCGACCTGGGCCGAGTGGGACGCGTAGTCCACCGGGATCCGCTTGGCGCGGACGCCGTCCGCCTCGCACGCGGCGATCAGCGTGTCCAGTGCGCCGGGCTCGCCCGAGACGACGACGGCGGCCGGGCCGTTCACGGCGGCGATCGACAGGCCGCCGGTCAGCCGCGCCTCGACCGCTTCCAGTGGTGCCGCGACCGAAACCATGCCGCCGCCCCCGGCCAGCGCCAGGATCGCCTTGCTGCGCAACGCGACCACCCGGGCACCGTCCTCCAGCGACAGCGCGCCCGCAACCACGGCCGCCGCGATCTCGCCCTGCGAATGCCCGACCACGGCGTCCGGCACCACGCCGAAGGAGCGCCACAGCCCGGCCAGCGACACCATCACCGCGAACAGCGCGGGCTGCACGACGTCGACCCGCGCCAACGCCGCCGCGTCCGCCAGCACCTCACACAGCGACCAGTCCACAAAGGACGCCAGGGCCGCCGCGCACTCGTCGAGCCGCGCCGCGAACACCGGCGACGACTCCGCCAGGTCGAGGGCCATCCCCGCCCACTGCGATCCCTGGCCGGGGAACACGAGCGCGGTCCGGCCCGGGGCCACCGTTCCGGTGACCACGTTCGGCGCCGGAAGCTCCTGCGCGAGCGCAGAAAGCCCGGCGAGCAGCGCGGTCCGGCCGCCGGTGACGACCGCGCGGTGCGGGAACGCCGAGCGGGACGTCGCGAGCGAGAACGCGATGTCGGCGGCGCTGTCTTCGGTGGCACGCTTCCGGAGGGCCGCGGCCTGGGCCCGCACCGCCTCGGGCGTCTTCGCGGACAGCACCCACGGCACGACCGGGGGCTCGGGCACGGGCTCGACGTCGGGGACGTCACCTTGTTCGAGGATGACGTGGGCGTTCGTGCCGGAGATGCCGAACGACGAGATCGCCGCCCGGCGCGGCCGCGGCCGCGCCCACGGACGCGGCTCGTCGAGCAGCCGCACGGCGCCGCTCTCCCAGTCCACGTGGGACGACGGCGTCTCGGCGTGGAGCGTCCGCGGCAGGACGCCGTGACGCAGCGCCTGCACGGTCTTGATCACGCCGGCGACGCCGGCGGCGGCCTGGGTGTGGCCGATGTTCGACTTGAGCGAGCCGAGCCACAGCGGCTCGGCGCGGTCCTGGCCGTAGGTCGCGAGCAGCGCCTGCGCCTCGATCGGGTCACCCAGCGCCGTGCCGGTGCCGTGCGCTTCGACCAGATCGACGTCCGTTGTGGACAGTCCGGCGTCGGCGAGGGCGGCGCGGATGACACGCTGCTGAGCCGGGCCGCTGGGCGCACTGAGCCCGTTGGACGCGCCGTCCTGGTTGAGCGCGCTGCCGCGCAGCACGGCGAGCACGGGGTGGCCGAGGCGCCGGGCATCCGACAGCCGCTCGACCAGCACCAGACCCGCGCCCTCGGCCATGCCCATCCCGTCGGCACCGGCACCGAACGCCTTGCAGCGCCCGTCCGCGGCCAGTCCGCGCTGGCGGCTGAAGGCGGTGAACGACGCCGGCGTCACCATGACCGCGACCCCGCCGGCGAGCGCGAGCGAACACTCGCCGCGGCGCAGGGCCTGCGCGGCCAGGTGCAGCGCCACCAGCGACGAGGAACAGGCGGCGTCGACGGTGATCGCCGGGCCCTCCAGCCCGAGCGTGTAGGCGATCCGGCCGGACAGCACGCTCGACACGCTGCCGGTGAGCAGGTGCCCTTCGAGGCCGTCCGGGATCTCCCGCATCCGCGTGTAGTAGTCCTGGTAGTTGGCGCCGACGAAGACACCCGCCGGTTCGCCGCGCAGCGTGGCCGGGTCGATCCCGGCGTGCTCGACGGTCTCCCACGCGATCTCCAGCAGCAGCCGCTGCTGGGGGTCCATGGCCAGCGCCTCGCGCGGGGAAATCCCGAAGAAACCGGCGTCGAAGTCGGCGACGTCGTGCAGGAAGCCGCCTTCGCGGACCGTCGACGTGCCCTGCTCGTCGGCGTCGCCGCCGAACAGCTTCGCCAGGTCCCAGCCGCGATCGGCGGGAAACCCGGAGATCGCGTCGCGGCCTTCGGCGACGAGGGTCCACAGGTCGTCGGCGGACCGCACACCACCGGGATAGCGGCAGCCCATGCCGATGATCGCGATCGGGTCCTCCGCGTTCGCCACCCGGGTCACCGTGACCGGCCGGGTGCGCGTACCGAGCACGGCGTCCCGCAGGTGCACGGCCAGCCGCCGCGGAGTCGGGTGGTCGAACACCAGCGTCGCGGGCAGCCGCAGGCCGGTCGCGGCGGCGATCCGGTTGCGGACGTCGAGCGCGGTCAGCGAGTCGAAGCCGAGGTCGGTGAACGGCCGGTCCGGCTCGACGGCGTCGCCGCTCGCGTGCCCGAGCACGGCGGCGGCCTGGGCGCGGACCAGGTCCAGCAGCACCCGGCCGGCTTCGTCGCCGGACAGCCCGGCGAGCTGCGCGGCCGGCGGTGTGGACCCGGCAACCGGTTTCGTGGCCTCCTGCAGGCGGCGAACCTGGGGCAGGTCGTCGAACAGCGGCCGGGCGCGGCTCGCGGTGAACACCGGCACGAACCGGGCCCAGTCGACGTCGGCGAGCACCACGAACGTCTCGTCGTGGCCGAGGGTCTCCTGCAGCGCCGCGATCGCCGTGGCCGGGTCCATCAGCGGCAGCCCACGGCGGGCGAGCTGACCGGCGTCGACGCCCTCGGACATCCCGCCCTGTCCCGCGATCTCCGTCGGGGCCCAGACACCCCAGGCGATCGACGTCGCGGTCGCGCCGCGGGCGCGGCGCCGCTCGGCCAGGGTGTCGAGGAAGGTGTTGGCGGCGGAGTAGGCCGCGTGGTCGCCGCTGCCCCAGACCCCGGCGATGGAGGAGAACAGCACGAACCGGTCGAGGTCGTCGCCGAGCAGCTCGTCGAGGTGCCGGGCGCCCGCCACCTTCGCCCGGACGACCTCGGCGAACCCCGGCGTGGTCGTCCCGGTCACCGGCAGCAGCTCGACCGTCCCCGCGGCGTGGAACACCGACCGGACCGGCTCGCCGAGCTCGGCCAGCAGTGCGGCGAGGGCGTCGCGGTCGGCGACGTCGCAACGCGCGAGCGTGACGCGCGTGCCGAGCGCTTCCAGCTCGGCGGCCAGTTCGGGGGCGCCGGGCGCGGCCGGCCCGCGGCGCCCGGTCAGCACGAGGTGCGTGGCCCCTTCCGCGGCGAGCCAGCGGGCGAGGTGCGTGCCGAGCGCCCCGGTGCCGCCGGTGACGAGCACCGTGCCCTCGGGCCGCCAGTGCCGCGGCGATCCGCTCCGGCCGGCGGTGCGCAGCCGCCGGACGCGCAGGCCGCCCGGTCGCACGGCGACCTGGTCCTCGGCACCGCGGGCGGCGAGGACCCGGCCCAGCAGGCCGAGTTCGGCGGCGCCGGGTTCCGGCGTGAGGTCGACGAGCCCGCCCCAGCGGTCGGCGTGTTCCAGCGCGAGGACGCGGCCGAGGCCCCAGAGCGGGGACTGCTCGATGCCCGGCAGCTCGTCGGCCGGCCCGGTGCGGACCGCGCCGCGGGTCAGCACCCACAGCGGGGCGGCGACACCGGCGTCGCCCCGCGCCGGGGCGAGGACGAGCGTCAGGACCAGCCCGGCCGGGCTTACCGGGAACTCCGGGTGCGGGCGCTCGTCGGCGGCGAGCAGCGACACCACGCCGTCGAACGGCCCGGCCAGCCGTTCGGCCACCGTGGCGCGGTCGTCGGCCGGGGTGAGCGTGAGCACCTCGACGTCGGTGGTGCGGGCGAGGGCGTCCACGACGTCCTGGCCGGTGCCGTCCTCGCCGCGCACGACAAGCCAGCGCCCGGACGGCGTGGCGGCGGGCAGTTCGGCGGCCTTCCAGGTGATCCCGTACCGCCATGAGTCCACTGTGGACTCGATGGTCCGGCGTCGCCGCCACCGGGCCAGTGCCGGGAGGACTTCCGCCAGCGGGGTGTCGACCGCGACGCCGAGCGTGCCGGCGAGGTCCGCCGGGTCGGCGCGGTCCACGGCGGCCCAGAACCGGGCGTCGGCGGGCGCGGCCTCGCCACCGCGGGCTTCCTCGGTGTGCAGCCAGAAGCTTTCGCGCTGGAAGGCGTAGGTGGGCAGGTCCACGCGGCTCGCACCGGGGAACGCCGGGGCCCAGCCGACCTCGACGCCGGCGCAGTGCGCTTCCCCCAGTGCCCGCTGGAACCGGGCGAGCCCGCCGTCGCCGCGGCGCAGGGTGCCCAGCGCGGTCGCCGTCTCGCCGATGGCCATCGTCAGCACCGGGTGCGGCGAGGCCTCGATGAAGGTGCCGAAGCCGCGCTCGGTCAGCGCCCGCACGGCGTCGTCGAGCAGCACGGTGCCGCGGAGGTTGGTGTACCAGTACCGCGCGTCCAGCTCGGCGCCGTCGGCCCAGTCGCCGGTCACGGTCGAGAAGAAGCCCGTCCCGGCGGTCCGCGGGGTGATCGGGGCCAGCACGGCCAGGAGCTCGTCGCGGATCTCTTCGACCTGCGCCGAGTGCGACGCGTAGTCCACCGGGATCCGCTTGGCGCGGACACCGTCGGCCTCGCACGACGCGATCAGCGCATCGAGCGCACCGCGTGCACCGGAGACCACCACCGCGGCCGGGCCGTTCACCGCCGCGATCGACAGCCCCTCGGGCAGCCGCGCCTCGACGTCCTCGAGCGTGGCGGCCACCGACACCATGCCCCCGCGCCCGGCCAGCGCCAGGATCGCCTTGCTCCGCAGCGCCACCACCCGCGCGCCGTCCTCAAGGGACAAAGCACCCGCCACCACCGCGGCCGCGATCTCGCCCTGCGAGTGACCCAGCACCGCGTCGGGCACGACACCGTACGAGCGCCACAGCTCCGCCAGCGACACCATCACCGCGAACAGCGCGGGCTGGACCACGTCGACCCGCGCCAGCGCCTCCGCGTCGGCCAGCACCCCGCGTAACGACCAGTCCACAAAGGACGCAAGCGCCGCCGCGCACTCGTCGAGCCGCGCCGCGAACACCGGCGACGACTCCGCCAGGTCGAGGGCCATGCCCGCCCACTGCGATCCCTGGCCCGGGAACACCAGCGCGACCTTGCCCGGCTTCCCGGCGATCCCGGACACCACGGACTCGTCCGGCGTGCCCTCGGCGACCGCGGCGAGGCCGCGCAGCAGCTCCGCACGGTCCCGGCCGACCACGACGGCCCGGTGCTCGAACCGGGCCCGCGTCACGGCCAGCGAGTGGCCGGTCTCGGGCAGGCCGAGACCGTCCACACCGGACAGCAGGGCCGCGGCCTGCGCGCGCAGCGCTTCCGCGGTCCGGCCCGAGACGACCCACGGGACGACGGCGGGCACGGGCGCGGGCGCCGCGGGTCCGGCGGGCGGCGCGGCTTCGAGGACGACGTGCGCGTTGGTGCCGCTGATGCCGAACGACGACACGGCCGCGCGTCGCGGGTGATCCCGCTCGGGCCACGCGACATCGCCGTCCAGCAGCCGCAGCGTGCCCGCCGTCCAGTCCACTTCGGACGTCGGGCGCCCGGCGTGCTTCGACGCGGGCAGCGTCGCGTGCCGCAGCGCCAGCACGGCCTTCAGCACCCCGGCGACACCCGCCGCGGCCTGGGTGTGCCCGATGTTCGACTTCACCGAGCCCAGCCACAGCGGCCGTTCCGGCGACCGGCCGCGCCCGTAGGTCTCCAGCAGCGCCTGCGCTTCGATGGGGTCACCGAGCGGGGTGCCGGTGCCGTGCGCCTCCATCAGGTCGACCTCGCTCGCCGCCACGCGGGCGTTGGCGAGCGCGTCGAGGATGACCCGCTCCTGCGACGGCCCGTTCGGTGCGCTGAGCCCGTTCGACGCGCCGTCGGAGTTCACCGCCGAGCCGCGCACGACGGCGAGCACGGGGTGCCCGTGGCGCTGGGCGTCGGACAGCCGTTCCAGCACCAGCATCCCGGCGCCCTCGGCGGCACCGAAGCCGTCGGCGTCCGCGGAGAACGGCTTGCACCGGCCGTCCGGCGAGAGGGCCCGCTGCCGGCTGAGCTCGATGAGGATGCCGGGCGTCGCCATCACCGTGACCCCGCCCGCCAGCGCCAGCGAGCACTCGTCGCGGCGCAGCGCCTGCACCGCCCAGTGCAGGGCCACCAGCGAGGACGAGCACGCGGTGTCGACGGTCACCGCGGGCCCCTCCAGGCCGAGGACGTAGGCGATCCGGCCGGAGGCGACGCTGGTGATCGTGCCGGTGAGCAGGTGGCCCTCGACCGCTTCGGGGACCTTGTGCGAGCTCGGCGCGTAGTTCTGCTGCATGGCCCCGACGAACACGCCGGTGCGGCTCGACCGCAACGTCCGCGGGTCGATCCCGCCGCGTTCGAGGGCTTCCCACGACGTCTCCAGCAGGAGCCGCTGCTGCGGGTCCATCGCGAGCGCTTCACGCGGCGAGATGCCGAAGAAGGCGGCGTCGAACCGGTCGGCGTCGTGCAGGAACGCGCCGCCGCGCATGGAGAACGTGCCGGGCCGCGACGGATCCGGGTCGTAGAGCGCGGCCCAGTCCCGGTTGGCCGGCAGGTCCCCGATGACGTCACCGCCGTCGGACACCAGCCGCCACAACGCTTCCGGGGTCTCGATCCCGCCCGGGAAGCGGCAGCCCATGCCGACGATCGCGATCGGCTCGGTGTCCCGCGCCTCGAAGTCCCGCAACCGCTGCTTGGCCTGGCGCAGGTCCGCCGTGGCCAGCTTCAGGTAGTCGCGGAGCTTGTCCTCGTTCGCCATGTGCCGTCAACTCCGTGCGTTGTCCGCCGGACCCGTCTCAGGACAGGTCGAGCTCCCGATCGAGCAGTGCGAAGATTTCGTCGTCCGACGCGGCGTCGAGCGGCGCGTCCCCGGGCCCGGGGTCACGCTCGTCCTCCGCGCCGTCCAGCCGGAACAGCAGGTCCCGCAGCCGGACCTTGACCCGGCCGTGCAACGGCGGCCCCCCTGGCTCGCCGAACAGCGCCTGCTCCAGCCGGTCGAGACCGGCGAGCACGTCGGAGTCCGCCGCCGCGGGGTGGAGCGCCTCCAGCAGGTGCCCGGCCAGCGCGGCCGGGGTCGGGTAGTCGAAGACCAGGGTGGTGCGCAGCTTCAGCCCGGTCGCCTCGGCGAGCCGGTTGCGCAGCGCGACCGCGGTCAGCGACTCGAAGCCGAGTTCGGTGAACGTGCTGTCGCCGTCGATCCCGGCCGCGGTGGCCCGGCCGAGGGTCTGCGCGGTGTGCTCGCGGACGAGGTCCAGCAGCAGTTCGGCCCGGGCGGGCGCGGGGAGCGCGGCCAGCTTCGCGGCGAACCCGCCGTCCGGCTCGGGCCGGGCAGCCGGCTCCGCGTGCGGCGCCCGGACGTACTCCTCGGGCAGCGCACCCAGCACGACGTTCTCGGCGGAGAACACCGGCCGTCCCACGAGGTCGGTGGCCGAAACCGACACCGAATCCGGGCCGGTCGCCCGCAGCCGGACCCGCAGGGCCGAGGCCCCGGCCGTGTGCAGGGCCAGCCCGCTCCACGACGACGCGAGCCAGCCGCCGGACTCGGCCGCGGCGGGGAACAGCGCCACCGCCTGCAGGGCGGGGTCCAGCAGCGCGGGGTGGATGCCGTAGCCCGCGCCGCTCCCGGCGGGGGCCGGCAGCACCACCTCGGCGAACAGTTCGCCCGCGAGCGACCAGGCCCTGATCAGGCCACCGAACTCGGGACCCAGCTCGATGCCGTGCGCCCGCAGGCGGTCCCGGGCGCCTCCGGCGTCCTCGGCGACCGCACCCGGCGGCGGCCACGCCACCGGCTCGGGGTCCGCCGCCGATCCCGCCGTCTCGGCCATGATCCCGGTGGCGTGCCGCGTCCACGGCCCGCCCTGGGCGGCGCCGACCGAGTCCGGCCGGGCGAACACGCCGATCCGGCGCGCTCCGGCGTCGTCGACCGGGCCGATCCGCACCTGGAGGCACATCGCCTGGAGCGGCGGCGCTTCTTCGGCGAAGACCACCGGCAGGTGCTGGGTGAGCTCCTCGATCCGGGCGCAGCCCAGCTCGGAAGCCGCGTGCAGGATGAGTTCGACGAGCACCGACGACGGCAGCACGGTCCGGCCGAGCACGGTGTGCCCGCCGAGCCACGGGTGCTGCGCGGCCGACAGGCGGCCGGTGAACAGCCAGCCGCCGTCCTCGGCGAGTTCGAGCGCCGCACCGAGCAGCGGGTGCCCGGCGGCCAGCAGGCCGGCGGCGACGACCGTGGCGTCGGAGCCGGACTCCGGCAGCGCGACCGGTTCGGCCGCACCGGGGAAGGCCGCGGTCCAGTCCACACTGGCCCCGGACACGTAGGCGGCGGCGAGCGAGCCGAGGAAGGAGCGCGGACCGTCCTCGCGACGGCGGATCGTGCCGAGCACCACGGCCCGGCCGTCGAGCGCGTCGACCGTGTCCTGCACCGCGACCGTCAGCACCGGGTGCGGGCTGATCTCGGCGAAGACGCCGTGCCCCAGCTCGACCAGCCCGCGGGTGGCTTCGTCGAAGCGGACCGGGTTGCGCAGGTTCCGGAACCAGTAGCCGGCGTCGAGGGCGGCGGTGTCCAGCGGCCCTTCGGTCACCGTCGAGTGGAACGGGACGACGGTGGACGCCGGGCTCAGCGGGGCGAGGTCGGCCAGCAGCCGGTCGCGGATGCCGTCGATGTGCCGCGAGTGGGCGGCCAGCCCGACCGGGATGCGCCGGGCGCGGATTCCCTCGGCGGTCAGGGCGGCCAGCAGTTCCTCCACCGCGGCGGAATCGCCCGAGACGACCACCCACGTCGGCGCGTTCACCGCGCCGATGTCCAGCCCGGCCCGGCCGGCCAGCCGGCGGCGCACCTCGGCCACCGGCAACGGCACCGAGATCATGTCGCCGCGACCGGACAGCGTCGCCTGGGCACTGCTCCACAACGCGGCAACGCGCATGCCGTCCTCATGGGACAGTGCGCCGGTCGCGCAGGCGGCGGCCACCTCGCCGAGGCTGTGCCCGACGACGGCGGCCGGCTCGACGCCGTGCGCGCGCCACAGCGCGGCCAGCGCCACCATCACCGCGAACAGCACCGGCTGGACGACGTCGGCGCCGTCCTCGAGGGTGGGCGCGCCGGGAAGTCCACGAAGGACATCCACAATGGACCAATCGGCGAAGCGGGCGAGCGCGGCGTCGCAGCGGGCGAGCTCCGCGGCGAACACCGGCGACCACTCCAGCAGGTCCAGCGCCATGCCCGGCCACTGCGAACCCTGGCCGGGGAAGACGAACACGACGCGTTCGGCACGCCGGGCACTCCCGCGGACGACGCCGGGCGGGTGCTGCCCGGCGGCCAGGGTCTCCAGCCCGCGCCGTCCGTCGGCGCGGCCGCCGGCCAGCAGCACGGCCCGGTGCGCCCGGCCGGTGTCGTCGGCGGCCACCGAGCGCGCGAACGACTCGAACGGGGTGTCCGGGTGGTCGGCGAGGTACCGCGCGAGGCGGTGGGCCTTCGACCGCAGCCCCGCTTTGCTGTCCGCGGAGACGATCAGCGGCACGACGTCGTGACCGTGTCCGGTGTGCTCGTGCTCGCTGGTCAGGGTCGGGGTCGCCACTCGTTACCTCCCGGGGTGGGCGTCCGGCTCAAGGGAGACGCACGGAGAACGGGTTCCGGAACACGTCGCCCGGGTCCCACCGCGCCTTGACAGCCTGCAGCCGCGGGTAGTTGTGCTGGTGGTAGAGCTCGTGCCAGGCCAGCCCGGAGCCGTTCCACCGCTCGTCCTGCACGTCGAAGTCCGGGTTGTTCACGTAGGACCCGTTGGTGCGCTCGTCCGGCACCGGCACGCCGCCGGTGCCGGCGTAGACGTCGGCGTAGCACTCGCGCAGCCACGCCAGGTGGGGTTCGGGCTGCTCGGAGGCGTCCCAGTGGGCGGAGTAGACGAGCTTGAGGACGGAGTCGCGCTGGGCGATCGCGGTAGCGGTCGGCGAGAGGGAGTTCATCCGCCCGCCGCAGCCGACGAACATCACGCCGGCGCGGTGGTTGCCGTAGTCCTCGCGCAGCAGGTGCCGGTAGAGCTTCGCGGCCTGCTCGTCGGTGCAGCGGCGCCGCAGGTCCGCGGCCTTGATCTTGAAGCTGAGCGTGTGGTCGCCGCTGTCGGCGATCCCGCCCCACGACGTCGCGTGCAGCCACGGCAGCTCTTGGCGGCTGCTCAGCGCCGGGGCGACGCCGAGGTCGCGGCGGATCGCGGTGACGTAGTCGTCGAGCAGGCCGGTCGCGTTCGGCGCGGCGCTGTCGATCTGTGTCGACATGGCGACGAACTGCGACGCGCGCGTCCCGCACCACAGCCCGCTGTAGAGGTCCTCGTACGGCGAGCCGGGGTCGCTGTTGCGCTCGTACCACGCGCCGTGGTTGCGCAGCAGGCGCGTGAACGCGGCTTCGTCGAGCGTGTCCCACACCCAGACGTCCTGCTGCACCAGCAGCCGGGCGGGCGGGGCGGGCAGGAGCACACCGGGCGCGCCAGTGGCGCCGGGGATCCGGAGCCAATAGCGCGTCACGACGCCGAAACTGCCGCCGCCACCGCCGGTGTGCGCCCACCACAGGTCGTGGTTCTCGTCGCTCGCGTCCCGGGTCGCGACCACCGCCCGCGCGGTGCCGTCCGCGTCGACCACGACCACCTCCACCGCGTACAGGTGGTCGGAGACGTAGCCGAACTTCCGCGACAGCGGGCCGTACCCGCCGCCCGCGATGTGCCCGCCCAGGCCGACGCTCGGGCAGGACCCGGCCGGGATGGTGACGCCCCAGCGTTTGTAGAGCGTCCGGTAGGCCTGGCCCACGGTCGCGCCCGGCTCGACGACGAAGGCGTCGCGGGCCGGGTCGAAGTCGATCCGGTGCATTTCGGACAGGTCGATGACCACCTGGACGTCCGGCGACCCGACCATCGCCTCGACGCAGTGCCCGCCGCTGCGGACGGCGATCCGCCTGCCCTCGCGCACCGCGGTGCCGACCGCCTGCACGACCTCTTCGGTGGTGGACGGCACGCAGACGTAGTCGGGCTTGCCGACCCAGCGCTGGTTGACCCCGCGCACGAGATCGGCGTACCGGGCGTCGTCCGGCAGAACGGTCACCGCACCCATCAAGCGCCCTCATTCTTCGCTTTGGTCGTCCACGGTTGTGCCGACACCGGAAATGGGCATCCCACACCGGCACCGTGGCCGAACACTACGGCGGCGCTGTCGTCCACTCCAACCCCTAACCCCCCGGAACCACTGCTCGACCTGGCCTTGCTTAGGGGCGCGCTAGGGGTTACCGGCCCGATCGGCCACTGCTAGCTTCAGACTGCGGAAATCTTTATTCTGCTGCCGAAAGACAGGCGGAAAATCGTGGGCGAACTCCATTCATGGCACCCGATCGACGAAAACGCGGACGACAAGGAAGTAATCATCACGGTTGATTTCACGGTTACCGGGCGACCGGAGGCGGGGTTCGCCGAGCTCGCGAAGCACCTCGAGACGCCCTACGGCATCTGGGAGAGCCTGCCGCCCGCCGTCGGCGACGAGACCGGCATGACCGGCGACGACTACCTCGACCGGTGGACCGCGGAGCTGCGGGCGAGCGGCGCCGAGGTCAAGGCGGTGTTCGGCTACTGCGCGTCCAGTGTGTTCGCGCTGGCCATCGCCGACCGGGTCGCGACCTGGCAGGCGAAGCCGCGGGTGGTCCTGTTCGACCCGACCGCCGCCACCGGGTTCACCGTGCTGCACTACGGCTTCTTCCGCGTGGTGGACGCCTTGGCCACGGTGCTCACCGAGGACGAGGTGCGGGAGGCGCACGCGGCCGGCGAGGTCGCCCAGCGCACCCACGACGACCTGGAGACGCTCACCAAGGAGTTCGTGCGCCTCTACCGCGACGTCGGCGGCACCGCGTTCGAGCGGGTCGGGCTGGAAGCCGACCGCGCCGACGAACTGGTCGCGTGGTTCAGCAGCTACCTGACCTACCTCGTGGCCGCCTCCCAGCTCACCGTCCCCGGCGACCTCGACGGCGTCGACGTGATCCGCTCCGCCGAACTGCCCGGCGCACTGGAGATCGGCGCGCGCGAGGTCCGGTTCGACATCGACCACTCCGGCCTGCTCAGCCGGCCGGAGGTCGCGCAGGCCGTCCGCGGCCTGCTCCCCTGACCGTCCCCTCCGCCCGAATCCAGCAGGAGAGCTGATGCCGACGTCACCGACCGGTCTGGGCACCGGCACCGAAAGCCGAGCCGAAGCCGCACTCGCCGGGCACCCCGGGGTCGCCCGGGCCCGCGTCACCCGCGAACCCCGGACCGGGCGGCTCGTCGCCCAGGTGGTGCCCCGGGACCCGGTCGCCGAAGACGGCGACGACCGCAGGCGCGTCGACGAGTGGCACCTGATCTACGAATGGGTCTACGGCGAGCTGCCCGAATCCGGCGGGCTCGGCGAGAACTTCGTGGGCTGGCACAGCACCTACACGGGGCTGCCGATCGAACTCGCGCAGATGCGGGAGTGGCGGGACGCGACCGTCGAACGGATCCGGACGCTGCGGCCCCGCCGGGTGCTGGAGATCGGCGTCGGCACCGGCCTGCTGATGGCCAAGCTCGCGCCGTCGTGCGAGGAATATGTGGCGACGGACTTCTCCGCGACCGTGATCGAGACGCTCACCGGGCAGGTCGCCGCCGATCCCGCGCTGGCCCACGTGACGCTGCACGACCGCGAGGCCGCCGACTTCTCCGGGCTGCCGGAAAACCACTTCGACACCGTGGTGATCAACTCCGTCGTGCAGTACTTCCCCGACATCGGCTACCTGGCGGACGTGCTGCGCCAGGCCGCCGCGCTGGTCGTGCCCGGCGGCGCGGTGTTCGTCGGCGACGTGCGGAACCTGCGGCTGCTGCGGGCTTTCCGGGCCGCGGTGCTGGCCGGCGAGGTGGCCGCGGCCCCGGAAACGGCCCGGGATCTCGTCGAGAACAGCGTGCTCGAGGAGAAGGAACTGCTCGTCGACCCGGACTTCTTCCCGGCGCTGGCCGCGTCGCTGCCCGGGATCGCGGCGGCGGACGTCCGGCTGAAGCGGGCGCGCCACCACAACGAGCTGAGCCGCCACCGCTACGACGCCGTGCTGCGCAAGGAACCCGCGGAGACCGTCGAGCCCGAGCACACCCTGGCCTGGGACCCGGCCGCGCTGGAAACCCTGCTGAGCGACGTCCGGCCGCCGTCCGCGCGGATCACCGGCGTGCCGAACGGCCGGGTCGCGCGGGAACTGGCCGCGCTGGCGAAGCTCGACACCGGCACCACCCCCGCCGCGGTGACCGCGCCGGATCCGGAAGACCTGCACGAGATCGGACGGCGGCGCGGCTACCAGGCCGCCGTGACGTGGTCGGCCGGCGGCCCCGGCCTGGTCGACGTCGTCTACACCCGCGACGGCGAGCCGGCGACCGTGCCCGCCGCGGCCGCCACGCCCGGGTTGCCGTTCACCGCCTACGCGAACGCGCCATCGCGCGCGGCGAAGACGAGCACGTTCGTCGCCGAGCTGCGCGCGTACCTCGCCGCGCGGCTGCCCGCCGAGGCGGTCCCGCACGCCTTCGCCACCGTCGAAGACCTTCCCGAAGGGACCGGACATGCCGACTGCTGAGGGGGCGTCGCGGATCCCGGCGACCCGCAAGGAAGAAGGCCTCTGGCTGCTCGAGCGGCTGGTGCCCGGGGAAGGCGTCAACAACGTGCCGGGAGTGGCGCTGCGGGTGGCGGGCCGGCTGGACCGGACCGTCCTGCAGGAGGCCGTCGCGCGGCTGGTGCGCCGTCACGACGCGCTGCGGACGGTCTTCCACGCCGAGGACACCCGGCTCACCAAGTCGGTGCGTCCGTCCTTCCCGGTTCGTTTGGAGGGTGCGGACTGCCGCGATGTCGAGGCGGGGTTGCGGGAACTGATCACCCGGCCGTTCACCTTGGACGGAACGCCGCTGCTGCGCGTCGGCCTCTTCCACGGCCCGGACCACGACTCGGTCGGCGTGGCCGTGCACCACCTGATCTTCGACGGCACGTCGATGTCGATCTTCCTGGAAGAGCTCGCCGCCGCCTACGACGCGGTGCTCGTCGGGGAGCTCCCCGACGCCGGCCCGCCCGTCCCGCTCTGGCCGGAGTCCGAGCCGAAGCCGGCGAGCCTCGCCTTCTGGCGCGAGCACCTGCGGGACTTCGACGCGGGCGGGCCCGGCCTGTGGTGCGGCGGCCAGGAGAGCGCGCAGCCGACCCTGCGCGGCGAGCAGCTCGTCCGGCCGTTCTCCGCCGCGGCCAAGGACGTGGTCACCGCGCTGCAGAAGGAGCTGAAGGCACCCGACGTCGTCGTGCTCCTGGCCGCCTACTACCTGCTGCTGCACGCCCACGGCGCCGGCGACGACCTCGCCGTCGGCTTCCCGGTGAACGTCCGCAGCCAGCAGGCGCAGCGCGCGATCGGCTACCACGTCAACATCGTCCCGCTGCGCGTGCGGATCGACCCGGCCGAGACGTTCCGCGTCTTCAGCCGCCGGGTGCGGGACCTGTTCTTCGAGGCGATCGCGCACGCGGACGTGCCGATGGACGTCCTGCTGCCGGAGGTCGAGCGCGCCGGTTCGTCCTGGCGCACCACCCTGTTCCGGCACGTGTTCAACTACCTGCCCTTCGGCGGGCAGGCGGCCACGAGCCTCGGCGGCGCGTCCGCCGAAGTCGTCGAAATCGACCCCGGGCACAGCAAGTTCGACCTCGAGTTCGTCATCCTGCCTTCGGCGCAGGAGAGCCGCGTCAAGGCGGTCTACGGCGCCGAAGTGCTCGATCGCGGCGAGGTCGAGCTGCTGCTGGAGCGCTACGACGCCCTGCTCGTCGCGGCGGCGAGCGCGCCGGACCGGCCACTGGGCGAACTGGACGGCTGGGGCGCCACCGACCACGCGGTCCTCGGCACGCCGGGTGCGCCGGCCGGGACGGACACCGTCCTCACCGCGATCGCCCGGCACGTCTCGGAGAAACCCGGCGCGCCCGCGATCGTGACCGGCGGAAGCACCACCGCCTACCGGGATCTCTGGCGCGCCGCGGCGGCGGTCACGACCCTGCTGGCCGACGCCGGAATCGCGCCGGGTGATGGTGTCGCCGTGGCCGCCCCTCGCGGCCCGGACCTCGCGGCCGCGATCCTCGGCAGCTGGCTGGCCGGCGCCACCGTCACCACGGACACCGCCGACGCGAAACTGGTGCTGGGCCCCGAGGAAATCTCCTACGCCGTCACGGTGGCCGTCGACCCGGACGCCTCGGCGGTGTCCCCGGACGGCCCCGCGCTGCCCGGCGTGACCCACCGGGAACTCGCCGACTCCGTCCGGCCGGTCGCGGAGCTGGTGGCCGGCCGGCCGGTGCTGTGGCTGTCCGCCACCGTCCCGGAACTGCTGCTGGCCCTGACCACCGGTGCCCCGCTGGTCGTCGCGCCGGACGCGGCCCGCACCGACGGCCACCTGCTCGCCGGGCTGCTCGCCCGCCACGACGTCGGCGTCGTGCACGCCACCCCGGCCGTCTGGGCCCGGGTGGCCGAGCACCTCGGCGAAGCCACCGGCGGCCGCACCGCGCTGATCGGCGCCGAACCCGCGCCCGGCCCGCTCGTCCGCACCCTGCGCGCGCTCGAGGCCGACGTCCACACCGTGTTCCCCGCCGGCGGCCGCTGGGCGCTCGCCGACGGGGTGCCCGTCCCGGGCCTCGACGCCGACGTCGTCGCCCCGGACGGACGGCGGCTGCCGCTGGGCGTGCGGGGT
The DNA here is from genome assembly GCF_040638285.1 of Amycolatopsis sp. NPDC026612. NCBI lineage: Bacteria > Bacillati > Actinomycetota > Actinomycetes > Pseudonocardiales > Pseudonocardiaceae > Amycolatopsis > Amycolatopsis sp. NPDC026612. The sequence continues at coordinate 3,759 of NZ_JBEZYB010000056.1, read as the reverse complement.
GAGCTCCGGCTCGGCGGGACCGCCACCGGCGTGCTCGCGCACTGGCGCGCCGACGGGTCCCTGCACGTCCACGGCCCCCGGGACCGCCAGCTGACGCGCGGCGGCACCCGCGTCGACCTGGCCACCGTGGAGGACGCGCTGACCGCGCACACCGACGTCGTCGCGGCCGCGGTGACCGTGTCACCCGGCACGGACGAGCTGGTCGCCGTGGTGCACGCGCCGGACAAGCCGCAGCTCGCCGCCGAACTCGCCCGGCACGCCGAGACGGTGCTGCCGCCGCGGGCGCGGCCGTCCCGGTACCTGCGGGTCGACGCGCTGCCCGAGACGGCCGCGCACGCGGTGGACCGGGCGGCGGTCGCCGACCTCGTCGCCGCGGCCGGGCCGACGGCGGAGCCCCCCGCCGAAGCCGCTCCGGACGCCACGACCAGCGCGGTCATCGCCATGTTCGGTCACCTGCTCAAGCGGACCGACGTCACCGCGGACACGAACTTCTTCGCCGGCGGCGGTCATTCGCTGCTGGCCGCCCAGCTCGTCCAGCGGATCCAGAAGCAGACCGGCGTCCGGCTGAAGCTGTCCGCCGCCTTCTCCCACCCGACGCCGGCCGCGCTGGCGGAGCTGATCACCGAACGCGGGAGCACCCGATGACCACGTCCTTCACCCCGGCGCCAGTGCCCTTCGGGCGGGCCGAAACCATGCACGGCCTGTTCGAGTGGTGTGCCGGGCGATGGCCGGACCGGACCGCGTTGCACCACCGCGGGCGGGACACCACCTACCGGGAGCTGGCGGAGACCGCCGACGCCTACGCGGCCGAGCTGCAGGCCCGCGGCGTCGACCGCGGCTCGATCGTGCCGGTGCTGCTGCCGCGCTCCCCCGGACTGTTCGCGACGCTGCTCGCGGTGCTCAAGTGCGGTGCCGCTTACGCCGCGCTCGACCTGCGGTGGCCCGAGGACCGGCTCGGCGAGCTGATCGAGCACCTCGGCGGGCCGCTGGTCGCCGCGGAGCGGGGTGCCCGGTGGCCGTCGGTGTGGTCGCCGCCGGACCGGCCGATCCCCGGCGCCCGCCCGGCCACGGTCGACGTCGGCGCCGACGACGCCTGCGCGGTGTTCTTCACCTCCGGGACCACCGGCACGCCGAAGGGCGTGGTCACCGCGCACCGCGGCAACGTGCGGCTGTTCGACGACTGGCTGTTCACGCCCCTGGATTCCGGCGCGGTGATGCCGCAGGCGCTCGCGGCGACGTGGGACGCCTTCGGCCTCGACTCGTGGGGCGTGCTGTTCAACGGCGGGACCCTGGTGCTGCTGGAGGACACCCTCGAGCTGGCGACGAAACTGCGTGACCTGGTCGCGATCCACGGCGTCACCACGATCTTCCCGCCCACCGCGGTCTTCCACAGCATGGTCGACAGCGACCTCGGCGCCTTCGCCGGTCTGCGCGCGGTGGGTACCGGCGGCGAGCGGCTCTCGGCGCGGCACGCCGCCCGGTTCCTCGAGGCCCACCCGGACATCCCGCTGTACAACATGTACGGCCCGGTCGAGTCCAGCGTCGCGGCCACGTGCCACCGCGTGCGGCCCGGAGACGGCCCTGAGGTGCCGCTCGGCGTCCCGCTGCCCCACACCCAGGCGTACGTCCTCGACGGCGATCGGCTGTGCGAAGCCGGCGAAAGCGGCGAGATCTGCCTGGGCGGCAAGGGACTGGCGCTCGGGTACTTCAAGGACGACGAACTGACCGCGCGGAAGTTTGTCACGCTCTCCCTGCCGTCCGGGCCCGAACGCGTCTACCGCACCGGCGACCTCGGGCGCCGGACCGCCGACGGCCTGCTGCACTTCGAGGGCCGCGCGGACCGCCAGGTCAAGATCCGCGGCCACCGCATCGAGCTCGACGACGTCGAGCAGAACGCCGCTCGCGTGCCGGGTGTCGGCGCGTGCGCGGTGGTGCCGGTGACCGGCGCCGACGGCGCGTACGAGGATCTTTGCCTGTTCTACACCGGAGCACCCGGCGAGGACGAGCTGCGGGCCCGGCTGGCCGAGCGGCTGCCCGGCTACCTGGTGCCCGCCCGCGTGCAGCGGCTGGAGCGGCTGCCCGTGCTGGAGGACCGGAAACTGGACCGCCGCGCGCTGACCGAGCTGGCCGCGCGCCTGCGCACCACGGGCGCCCCGGCGGCCGACTCGACGCTGTCGGAGACCGAAGCGGCCGTGGCGCGGATCCTGCGCGAGATCATCGGCGTGCCGTCGATCGCCGCCGACGTCTCGTTCTTCCGGCAGGGCGGCAACTCGCTGTCCGCCGCCCAGCTGTGCTCGCGGGTCAGCCGCGACCTCGGCGTCAAGCTGCGCATCTCCCAGGTGTTCGAGGCGCCGACCGTGCGCGGGGTGGCCGGGCTGATCACCGCCGGGGCGGAATCATGACGGTCCAGCCTGCCGAGGACATGACCACGCAGATGCGGGTGCTGTGGACCCTCGGCGAACTCGGCGACCCCCTGGCCCTGCTGCTGCGCGGCCCGGAGGATCCCTACCCGCTCTACGAACGGATCCGCGCGAAAGGCCCGCTGCACCGCAGCGAACTCGGGGCGTGGACGACGGTCGACCACGCGACGGCCACGAAGGTGCTGCGGGACCGCCGGTTCGGGGTGCTCAAGTCCGACGGCACCCCGATCAGCCCGGTGATCACGACGTTCGACAACTCGATGCTCGGGGCCGACGGCGCCGACCACGCGCGGCTGCGGAAGCTGGCCACGCCGTTCCTGAGCCCCAAGGCGATCGCCGGGTTCCGGGACCGGCTGACCGCGATCTGCCACGAGCTGCTCGACCGGGTCGACACGAGCCGGGAGTTCGACCTGATGACGTCGTTCGCCGACCTCATCCCGGTCACCGTGGTCGCCGCCATCTTCGACATCCCCGAGCCGTTCCTGAGCCGGTACCTCGAGCACGGCCCGAAGTTCGGCACGGTCTTCGACGAGATCACCTCGGCCGAGCACCTCGCGGGCGTCCAGCGGTCGCTGGACGAGCTCGACGCGCTGTTCACCGAGCTGATGGAGCTGCGCCGGGCCCACCCCGGCGACGACGCGGTCAGCAAGCTGCTCACCGCCCGCGCCGAGGACCGGCTGACCACGCACGAGCTGGTGTCGCTGTGCCAGCTGCTCACGCTGGCGGGCGCGGAGTCGACGGTGAACCTCATCGGCGTCGGCGTGCAGACCATGCTCGAGCGGCGCGGACAGTGGGAGAAGCTGGTGGCGGACCCGGACCTGGCGCCGGGCGCGGCGCAGGAGTCGCTGCGGTTCGAGGCGCCGGTCCAGCAGTCCAGCCGGGTGTCCACAGTGGACGTGGAGGTCGACGGCACGCTGATCCCCGCCGACACGGCCGTGGTGGTGCTGACGGCGGGCTGCAACCGCGACCCTTCGGTCTGGTCCGATCCCGGCCACTTCGACATCACCCGTCCGACGACCCCGGACAACCTGTCCTTTTCGGGCGGCTCGCACTACTGCCTGGGCGCCCCGCTGGCCCGCCTCGAGGCGGACGTGGCGTTCCGCGTCCTGGCCACCCGGCTCCCCGGCCTCCACCAGACGGGCCCGGCCGACCGCCGTCGCTCGGCGATCATCCGAGGCCTCCGCCACCTACCGGTGACGAACGGCTGACGACCCACGCGAAACGGCCGGCGCCCCCACCCGGGGCGCCGGCCGTTCGCTCGTTTCAGGCCACACGCGTGACTGAGCCCGGAACTCGCGTGATTGAAGCCGGAACTCGCGAGTTACGGCCCTGATCACGC